>JBDKLO010000130.1:0-4673 GCA_039795615.1 Pseudomonadota bacterium | reverse complement strand
ACTTCCGGTGCAATGTGTTCATAAAGTCTGGAGTCCTTCTGAACCGCTGAAGCATGAATCCCCCCCTTATGGGCAAAGGCATTCAGGCCGACGAAAGGCTGATGTTGCCAGGGCAGGCGATTGGCCATCTCATTGACGAAGCGAGAAAGGGTCGAAAGATTTCGAAGATTTGAGGCATCGATGCCGCAGTCAAAACCCATCTTCAGCATCAGCGTGGGGATGATGGAAACCAGATTCGCGTTGCCGCAACGTTCTCCGATGCCGTTGATGGTTCCCTGAACCATCCGAGCACCGGATCGGACCGCCTCAATGGAGTTAGCAACGGCCAATTCACTGTCATTGTGGGCGTGAATGCCAATCAGAGCATCCGGAAAGGCCTGTTTGACGGCAAGGACGGCTTGGGCAACCTCGTAAGGGGTGCTGCCACCATTGGTGTCGCAGAGTACCAGCCCGTCGGCGCCGCCCGCTCTCGCTGCCTTGAGGACTTCTATGGCGTATGAAGGGTTGTCTTTAAAGCCATCGAAAAAGTGTTCAGCATCAAAGAAAACCGTTTCAAGGTGCTCCTTGAGCCAAGTAATCGAATCGGAGACGAGGTCCAGGTTTTGAGGGAGATCGATTCCCAGGGCCTTTGTGACGTGGAGATCCCAGCTTTTGCCGAATACACAAGCGCCATCAGCGCCGCTTTCGATGAGATGCTTCAGGCTGATATCTTCAGATGCAGGTTTTCCCGGTCGAGCCATGCTGCCGAAAGCCATGAGCCTGCTTCGACCCCATGCGCGCTTTCTGAGGAGATTGAAGAATTCGCTGTCCTTGGGGCTGGCTCCAGGCCATCCCCCTTCAATCCAACCGATCCCGAATTCGGCGAGTCGTTCGGCAATGCGAATCTTGTCCTCGACCGAATAATTGATGCCTGCAGTCTGGCTTCCATCCCGCAAGGTCGTGTCGAAGATTTCCACGATGGGATCGTTATGTGACATGGCAGTAGCTTGTGAGTGTTTGTTCGGGGCGATGGCGCCCGATTAAAGACGGTCGAGATCCCGGAATTGCGCTGGCCAATCCCTGTGATTGAAAACCTGACCGTGATTCCTGATATGAGCAATATTCGCGAGATCAATATCGGCATAGACCCATTGCGATTGATTCAGTTCGCCGATACTAAGCACGCCATTATCAGGGAAACCATAATCGACCGGTGTATAGACGGCGGCCGCTCCGATGTTGACATCAACGGCCTCTGACCAAGGCGCCTGCCCCACAGTCGGAGATTGCACCACGTAGCATTGGTTCTCAAGGGCTCGCGCCTGACAGCCAATTCTGACGCGCCAGTATCCGGCTAGGGTGTCGGTACAGCTTGGGACAACGATAAGGTCGGCACCGGCCTCCACTTGTCGACGCGCCAGAATGGGGAACTCGCTGTCATAGCAAATATTGATCCCCAGGCGGCCGAGTTCGGTGTCAAAGGTTCGAATGTGGCTACCCGGGCTGATTTTCCATTGTTCATTCTCAAACCGGGTCATCTGGACCTTGTCCTGATGAAGATGGTGTCCATCAGGGAAGAAGAGGAAACACCTGTTGCGATAGAGCGCATCCGGGTCAAGGATGGGAAAAGTGCCAGCCACAATGTGAACCTGATGTGCCTTGGCCAGGCGGCTGAACAGGTCGATAAATGGTTGTGCCAACTCTTGAAGGGATTCAAGCTGAAGCGAAAGTGATTTTTGGATGGGCTCAGGAAAAAGATGGACCAGTTCCATCGAGAAATATTCTGGAAATACCAGAAGCTTTGCATCGTTCGAGGCCGCCTCACCCACCCAGTCAGCGATCTTAATTTCGTATTCCGTCCAGCTCTTGGGTGAGCCGATTGGATATTGGGCGGTGGCGACTTTGAATGGGCCAGACATTAGTTGTTGTTCCCTAGCGCTTTGAGCCAGAACACCATTGGCTTGTCTGATTCCAGAGTTTCATCCACGTCTTTCCAGCTATAAGTGGTCCTGAGCTCGGGATGTTTGACATAGCCGAACCGTGACCAGATGCTGTCCAGCGGTACATAGTCCTGTGGGCGCAGAGGATGATTTTCGGGGCGCTCGACACAACAGAAAGTACAGGTATCAAAACGGCCCATGGAGCGGGCGTGCCCCTCACGCTCTTCGAAGAACTTCGGATAGACCCCTTTGCCGCGATACGCCGGAAGGAGAACGGATTCCGCACAGTAGAAAATTCTTGAAGGGTCGTATCCTGCTTCGATAAACGGTTTCTGGAACTCGGGGGTCTCTGCGTCCAGTGGAAGCCCTGTGGTCGCACCAACCACCTGATCCCCATCCTGAACAAGCACTACGATGCTTTCGGGGCAAGCCGTATAGGTCTCCAGATAACTCATTTCGTAATCGATGGAGCCATCGTAGAGGTAGGGGAACGCCCGGAAGACCTCGATCCGGAGCTGAGCCAGATCCTTGAGGTGCGCCTCAAGCGTTCCGTCACGCCCCGTGATTCGCCTGATCGTGAGTGTGCCGGTCATGGGAGCGGTTAGGCGTTGACCTGAGCGATCCAGTCTTCCAGATTGTAATAATTGGTGATGCGCGCCACCTTGCCATCGCGAATGTCAAAGAATGCGCCGGCAGGGAGGCGGTACTTTTGCCCCTTGGCTTCTGGGAGGCCTTCGTCGGTGACCAGGTATTCGCCAAGAACGACAAATTCAGCCGCAGCTCGCTGACCGTCCTCGCTAGTCATGATGACCATGTCGACGAGCTCTTCCTTATAGTTTCGGTTCATGCGGTCCATGAATGCGCGAAAAGCCGCCTTGCCTGTCTCACGTTGACCCTGATTGATGTCATGGATGACATCATCAGTCAGCAGCTCCAGAAAAGTGTCCATGTTGCCTGCATTGAAGGCCGCATAATAATCGTGGATGAGTTTCTGGCTGTCTTGGTGCATTGTGATACTCCCTGAATGATTGACTGAAAGCGAGTAGGGTCTGGCAGTCAAAACCGCATATTCTGACGGCACGGCGATCGCTTGTCGACAGCAAGCGCTAGCCTGAAGGTTCAAGGCGTTTAAAGCGATGAATCAGTCGCC
This sequence comes from Pseudomonadota bacterium, assembly GCA_039795615.1. Lineage (GTDB taxonomy): Bacteria > Pseudomonadota > Gammaproteobacteria > Methylococcales > Methylococcaceae > UBA6136. The sequence continues at coordinate 1,604 of JBDKLO010000130.1, read as the reverse complement.
GCTCACGCTTGTTCGGCCGTTGGTCGAGTCCGGCGCCATGGGCATGTTCTTCGCGACGTTTTTCGATTTCAGCCAGTCGTTTCTCAAGGCTGTCCGGAAGCTCCTCGTATAGCGTGACGGCAAGTTCGGCTGACCGCCTTTGGTGATCAAGCCTCTTGACGTCAACTTCCCACGCAAAGGGCTCTTTGGTGATCGTCAGTCGGGTGCCTGTGCTGATGGCTTTGCCTGGCTTGGTCCGGTGGCCGTTGACGTGGACTTTGCCCCCATTGATGGCGTCGATGGCCAATTGGCGGGTTTTGAAGAAACGAGCGGCCCACAACCACTTATCCAGGCGCATCGAGGCCTCATCGGGAGTGTGCTGTGGTGCTTTTTGGGTCATGGCGAAATCGGAAGTGAGTAATCAAAGGAGTCGACGGTCTGCGTGGTCCATGATAAGATACTCAAAGTATCCGGGCAGTGGCAGTTTGGCGCTACTTTCCAGAAGCGTCGCCCCATTGGGGCGATTTTGGTTTCTAGGGACTTGAACATGATGATGGGCCTTGTGCCCATTTTTTTTTCGGGATTTTGGTGATTCGTCAATGAAGGTCAGCAAGAGCCTTTTAGATCTTCTCGAGCCTGTCGTCACAGGTATGGGGTTTGAGTTGGTCGGCATTGAGTTTGACGGCCATCAGCGCTCGCTCAGGCTGTATATCGACCATCCCGACGGGGTCGGTCTCGAAGAGTGCTCCAAGGTGAGCTATCAGGTCAGCGGCGTGCTTGATGTCGAAGATCCTATTCCAGGCCGTTACCAGCTGGAGGTGTCCTCCCCTGGGATGGATCGGCCCTTGTTCACCCTTGAGCATTTCGAGCGCTTCAAAGGTCAGATCGCCAGAGTGCAGGTCTCAAGGCCGATGGAGGGCAGACGACGCTTCAAGGGGCAGATCGTCGCCATCGATGGGGAAGACATTCTTCTCCTTGAAGACGGCAAGGAATACCGGATTCCCTTTGGCCAGATCGAAAAGGCCAAGTTGTCACCCGTATTTGATTAAGTGAAGTACAGGAATTAGGAAGGATCAGTTCATGGCAAACAAAGAAATCCTGCTCGTCGTCGATGCTTTTTCCCACGAGAAGGACATCGAGAAGGAAATCGTGTTCGCGGCGATTGAAGACGCGCTCAGAATGGCCACGGTCAAAAGTCATGAGAGTCGAATTGATGCTTGTGTCACCATCGACCGTAAAACGGGCGACTACGATACGTTCCGTCGCTGGACGGTCGTCGCAGATGATCAGGGCACGATTGAGGAACCCTTTAATCCTGAGACCCAGCTGACCATTGAAGAAGCCCAGAAGCGCTTTGGTGCTGTGGAAGTCGGGAGCTTCGTCACGGAGCCCATGGACTCCATTGGTTTTGGCCGAATTGAAGCCCAGACCGCGAAGCAGGTGATCGTTCAGCGAGTCAGGGATGCCGAGCGCCGGAAGATTGTTGAAGCCTACAAAGACCGGGTAGGCGAGCTGGTCACGGGCATTATCAAGCGGGTAGAGCGGGGTAATGTATATCTCGATCTTGGCAATAACGTGGAAGCTTTCATTCCGCGCGAGGAAATGATTCCGCGCGAGGCGGTCCG
>JBDKLO010000129.1:0-20403 GCA_039795615.1 Pseudomonadota bacterium | reverse complement strand
CGGCACCCAGGGCGGCTTCTACGGGCCTGAAGGGGTTTCAGGCCCCCTGATACCAGGCCAGTCGGTCATTTACCTCGTCCTCATGATGAGTTACGACGGCCAGTTCAGACCCTCACCTTGAGCCTGAAAGAGCGCTCGCCTTTTTTGATTCCGATCTTTTAGCGAAGATCAAACAGGGCTTTCTGCAAGGGGCCTTGGAGCAGTTGGGCAATTTTTGCATCCAGCACGCCGGCGACGATGGCACTCAGTCGCTCTTCCTTTTCGACGTGGTTGGCAAAGCTCATCTTGCCGACCTCTTGCGTATCGATCTTTTCATGTGAGCCTTGAATGCTTGCAGATCCCAGTCTCTCACCACTGTTGGAACGCAAGTACACATCAATTGCATAGTCCAGGAAAAGCTCCGCACCTGCATGGGTGTCCCATGTCCGGATCTCAACCAGCAAAAGACCCTGACTGGTTTCCCTGGTGGGCATTGTCTTGGATGACTTGATTCGATGTGACAGCGACTCGGCAAAACTGAGGCAATGCGGGGTCCGATGCACGCTGACCGGGACAGGGCAATCATCACGGTTCAAAACGTCACGAACCTCACCGAATCCGTTCTCTGCCTTCCCCACATATAGTGGAATCTTTTTAAGGCTCAGAATTTCGGGCCTCAGGTCCTGTACCAGCACGTTAATGGGGTACGCATCCAGCGGCCTCAACAAAGGCATCGCCGCACCATAGTTGTAGTAGGTGACGGTTGAAATTCCTGGAGGAATCATTGTGCACCCTGCCGTGAACATGGCCACGACGAGAAGGGGCAGCCCCTGAAAAATATTTTTATCCATATACACCGATTCAACTTAAATTAAGGATAATCAAGGGCACTTAGGCCACCGCCCCGCAGAGCATACCCTCAAATGTCCTCCCGCAAAGCACAGGCTCTGGACATCATCACCTATGAAGCCAGATGGGTTTGCTTGCTGGGGTGCCTGACCTTCGGAAATGTGGCAGCCGAGACCTCCACTCCCCCTGAGCGCTTATTGCCGAATGCCCCCACCGTTGTCACAACCGATCAGGTCATTCCACTTCCTGAATCGAGCGTTTTGGGTTCAGATCACATCCTCAATCAAGGGGTCATCTTCGGAAAGGGCACACTCGGCGGATCGGTCGATAACAGGGGGGCGCTGATTACCGACGAGACACGTCCGAGTGACCTTCCAAGCATTTTTGACAAATCCCCCAAGTCCACTCAGCTGATCCCCTCCCCATCAGCTCTCCCCTGGCTCCAATACGGTCGAGTCAATCCCACGGCGAAGATGACCATCGCCGGCGATTTTCTTCAGACCTCCAGCGGCAGCACCTTCTTTAAGGTCACGCCTACCGGAAACTCGCAATTGCAGGTGGAAGGTGAAAAGCTCCAGCTTGACGGTGACTTGGACATTCATCTTGAGAACTTCGATTATCGTCACAAGGGGCCATTAAGACCAACGTATACGCTAATCAATCCGACGAAGCCATCCGCCCAACTTGTGTCAGGAACACCTCAGGTCCTGATCGCTGACGACAACGGAAATTGGAATTACCGGGTCACAGAAACCAGTAACGGTCAGGTGTTTCTGACGCTTGACCCGGTGAAGTACTTCGAGCGGGAGGCAGCAACCTTAAACCAGAGACTCCTCGGGAAACTCCTTGATCATGAAGTACCCACAGCATCCGGGGCACTCTACAACGCGCTCAACACCCTCTATCAATTACCACAGGCGCAATACCAGAATACGCTGACCCGCATTGACGGCGAACTGCATGCTGAAACCCCAGGCATTCTCTACAGCGCGGTCGCAGATGCCTGGAATCCGGTCTATGCCCGAATGGGCATGAGTGCAAGCCAAGGAGGACAGGTCCCGGCGGGAGATCCCCATTACTGGATGAGTGGGCTTGGAAGTTTTGGTGGCGTTGAGGGCAATCTCAATGCCACCGGCTATCATCAGCAAAGTGCCGGTTCACTCATCGGCGCTGATACCCGAATCTTGGATATCATGACGGTCGGCCTGACCGCAGGCTATCTTTCGGCCGGCGCCACCCGCACCGGTATCGACAACCAATTGACGGCCAACCTTTGGCAGATCGGAACCTACGCCGACATGCCTTTGGGTGAAACGGGCCACTTTGGCCTCTTGATCGGTTACGACCAGGGCGGGACAAGCACCCGAAATGTCAGTCTTCTGGGACTATCCAAAAGCAGTGGCAATGCCCGTCTGATTACCGCGGAGGCGCTAACGTCCTGGCGCTATGAATGGGGCGGCGGCCACAGCCTGACCCCAATCTTTGCATTTCAGTCATTGACCACGCAGCACAGTGGCCTGGTCGAATCGGGCCTTGGAGCCTTGGGCAACGTTGCGGGATCGTTCAGCAGCAACTTTGTCTCTGCCCGTATCCAGGCCCGCTATGACTATGAGTGGCAAGCCTATGAGGTGAACTGGATTTCCAGTCTGGCCGTCGGATTTCGCGAAATGCTGAATCAGCCGCTGGCCGATCGTGAAATCGGATTTATCGGGACCTCCGAAGGCTACATCCTAACCCGCGGTGCGCAGTCCAATAGCCAGACCGGAGCGGGCTTGATCAATGCTGGCCTCACCGGCCATCTGAATGACCAGTTTGATCTGGAACTGGGCTATCGCGGGATCTACAGCGGAACCGGGCGTCTCAGCAGCTTTCAGGGCAATGTGGTGTGGAACTACGATGCACCCGATATCAAGGCTCCAAAAGAGCACGCAACGGCATTGCCAGCCATCGAAAATCCGAAAGCCGTGGAAGATGACAAAAAACCCCTGACCATCCGCGATCCGGGTGCGGATATGGCGAACTATCCCAATAGCGCCTTCACTCTCCCCGAGGGTGGCTTCTATCTCGAAAGTACGCCTTTCAGCTATACCGCTCGAAGCAAAGGCTCTGCTCCTCCAACAGAAACCGGCCAGGTTTTGCTGCGTTACGGCCTGGTGGACAATATTGAACTGCGACTTTTCTACACTCCGTATGAGGTGCAGAACAAAAGGACCGGTTCGGAATCGGGCTCAGGTCCCATGGCCTTTGATACGAAAATTCACCTTTGGGATGCCTGGGAAGAGTATTTCATCCCGGCGGCAGGTTTCGAACTCACGATTACCACGCCCTGGCTCGCCTCAACGGCCTTCCAATCACCCACGTCGCCGGGATTTTCCTTCAATTTCGATCAGGATCTGCCGTTCGATATCGGAATTGAATATAACGTCGGTGCCACGAGTTTCGAGGATCCCCATGACCTTTCAAAGAGCGTCTGGCAGTTTGCTGCCCAGTGGGCCGCTCAACGCGACATCACAGAAGATGTTGCCGTCTTCTTCAATGGGTACTACAACCGAACAACGTTGCCTCGTGTTTCCCATCATCACACGGAAACGCGATTGGAAACGCGGTATCAATACATCTGTACCGAAACAGGCGCCCAGATTGGACGGACGACCTGCCAGCAAATTGCTCACATTGTGAGTGTGCCCTATCAAGTACTGTTGCCTTTGGATTCGATCACCGATGTCCCGGTGGTATTGGGTGCCGGTTTGATCTGGACCCTGAATGACCACATCCAACTTTTTGGCAATACTGCAGCCGGGTTGAGCCAAGGGAGTCCGGGGCTTCAAACCTACGTTGGTTTTGCCTGGACTCCCTGAGAGCCGGCCAACCGGCTTAGCATCCGATCAGGCAGGATGACGATCAGCGAGATGCGCCGATGCCGTGTCTGACTGGGCAACTGCTGGACGATTGGCCTCCCGCAGCCTTTCCGCATCCTCATAATCCATGTTGGACGCAATGACGAAAATGACGGACATGATCAGAAAGAGGGACTGATTGCTCATCGGACTTCTCCTGTTTATCAGGCCGCAGGAATGCGGCATGGGAGAAGAATAGCTGCTGCTATATTGCGATGTCAATAGCCTTTGTTAATTAATTGTCGCGGGGCTTCCGATAGCGCCGATGCTCGACCAAGGTCCCGATGATTTCAATCGGTGAAACATCGGACCGAAGGATTGGATAGTCCGCGTTCAACGGCACCAACTCAATCACATCGACACCCTGGGCATTTTGGCCCCGGGGGCGATACTTCTTGAATGTCGCCTCTTGATCGGCATTGCGGGCAACCACAAAATCGCCAGGGGATGGCTTGATGTCCGGATCGACAATAATCGTGTCGCCTTCCTTGAATTCAGGCTCCATCGAATTTCCGCGGACCTTCAAGGCGAACGCATGACTCCCGAGGTCCGCCTGGACCACGACATAGTCCTGGCCAGCTCCAGGCGCATAGGAATCCACCGCCTCTCGCCAAAGGCCCGCCTGAACGCTGCTGATAACGGGAACTTCTCGGATACCTCCGGGAAGCGTGCTGAAGAAATGTCGGGCCTGGCGCGCACTGCCACGCGTTTTTTCCACCGTCCGAACCTTGGGTGTGGCGACACTGGCTTCCGTTCCCGTATCCCAGTCGTTTTCAGGAAAATCCATGCTCATCGACGGCCAGCCGAACTTGCCTTCAAGAGTGCGAGCGGCCTTTTCCCCAAGGTTTCGATGCCCGTTCAGGAGCTGTGAAACATAAGTCACATCAAGTTTGTAATGGCGGGCAAAGGCCGCAATGGAAGGGAATTTGGCAATTTCCCATCGAAGCGCCCGAAGTCTGAGTTCATGAATTTCCATGGTATTCCCCTGCGATGGATACGGACGACAAGAATAGGTCATATGCTACATGAGCATTTGTCTTATAGCAATTGCGCGCGCCATTGATTTACCCGGCGTTCGCCCTCCTCCCCCATCACGAAATCGAGTGCCATTTTCAGCTTGACTTATGTCCCCTAAACCCCATCAGTGTTATCCACAATTTCTGTGGATAACTTTGTGCATAGACCCGTGAGCAGTCCCAATCAGCGGGGGGTCCACTGGATTGACCGAACTTCAGACAGTAGCGTAACCTATTGTTTTATATAGGCGATATCGCAAGTCATTGAATCTTGGACGCCTTTTACGAGAAATCAATCAGTTAAGTTACGTGCTGTGCATGACCTGCTACAAAGGGGTGCAGGAATGTTTCCATTTTGGGTCAATTTGGTGACGTACGAATCGCCTTTTTTCGGCATTTCTGGCATTAAGATAGAACGAGTTGAGCACACCCTTATCGAGACATCTCATGATCGTTCAATCCTTCATCAGCGATGCGATTCCTTCTACGCTGCCTCACATTCGCCTGGCGATGTATCAAGGATCTGGTCCCACCGGGGATTTTGCATCCGTCCTTAACAATCTTGAGACACTCAAAAGTGTTGCGCGGCGGGCCAAAAGCCTCGGCGCACATCTTTTGAGCTTCCCTGAGCTCTACCTCAGCGGGTACAACACGACGGATGCTGCAACTGCGCATGCCCTTGCAGATCGCATTCTTCATGAGGGGATCCTGGACCAGATTGCTGAGGTGGCCCGCCATGAGGGGCTGGCCATCATCTGCCCCTATCCCGAATCCGCAAAGGTCGCTGGGCTGACACGGTATTACGACAGTATCGTGGTTTTCGGGCCCCAGGGCGAAACGCTCAAGAACTATCGCAAAACCCATCTATGGGGCGGCGATGAACGTCACATCTGGTCATTCGGACACGTCCATCCTGAAGAAGGTAAAGCCTTTACCGTCTTCAAGGTCAACGGCGTCAATGTCGGAGTGCTCAATTGTTATGAGGCAGAGTTTCCCGAACTATCCCGGATTCTGGCCCTCAAGGGCGCGCAACTGGTCGTGATTCCGACCGCAGCCGATGACTACATGATCCTTCGGACCGGTGAAAAGACCAAGACGCCCTACCCCGATGCCAAGTTCCTGATCCGGGCCAATGCCTACCAGAACGAAATGTTCTGCGCCTACGCCAATCGCCGTGGCATCGAAACCGAACAGGGCCGGGAAGTCGGCCGGTATCTTGGCAACAGTTGCCTCTACGACCCGCATGGTCATGCGTTGTTACCCGAAACGACCTTGCCACCCGCTCGAAGCGACCAATCCGGGTCCGGATGGAATGAGGACATGCTGCTGATCGCCGATTGCGTCCCCGCCTACTACGGGCCGACTCATCCGGAAACTCTGGTTCACGATCGACCCAAGGCCACACATTATTTCGAAGACCGGCGCTGGGACCTTTATTCTGCACTGAACGCAAAGCATTACGTCGACCCAAAGGACGATCAGATCGTTTCTTACCCCGACGAGCCCGTTTGACCCCTGACTGCACAGAGACCTCATGCTGAAAGTGAACAAGAAAAAGGACTTTGCCGAAGTCATCTATGCCGGTCGAGAAATGGTTGATGCAGTGCCGACGAGCGAGATTCCAGAATCAGGTATGCCAGCCAAAACAGCTCAGCGGATTATTCTGGATGAGCTGAATTTCGATACTAATCCTGCCCTGAACACGGCGAGTTTCGTGACCGTCTGGATGGAGCCTGAAGCCGATGAACTCCTGAAAGAGACCAGCAACATCAACTTCATCGATTTTCACGAATATCCGACCACGCGGACCATCCATCAACGGGTCATCAACATGATGGGAGCCCTGCTGCATGCGCCGGCTCCTGATAACGGTGATTCCGAAACCTCGGCGATTGGAACGGCGACCGTCGGTTCATCCGAAGCCATCATGCTGGCCCTTCTCGCCCACAAGTGGTCCTGGCGCAAGAAGCGACAGGCTCAGTCGCAGGATGCATCCCGACCCAACGTGATCTTCGGAGCCGATGTCCACTCCTGCTGGGAGAAGTTTGCCCTTTATTTCGACGTTGAAGCCCGCATCGTCCCGCTGAAACCCGACACCTATGTGATCGGCCCAGACGACGTCGAACCCCTGATTGATGAGAACACCATCGCCGTCGGCGTTGTGGTGGGCACCACCTTTACCGGACAAAACGACGATTTCACCGGCATCAATGCCCTCCTCCTGAAAATCCGCAAGGAAAAGGGCTGGGACATTCCGATCCATGTCGATGGGGCGTCCGGTGGCTTTGTCATGGCCTTTGCCCATCCAGAGATCGCCTGGGACTTCCGACTGGAGCAGGTGCGTTCGATCAATGTCAGCAACCACAAATACGGCCTGGTCTATCCGGGCATGGGCTGCGTGATTTTCCGTGATGAAACCTGCGTCGATCCCGAACTGATCTTCAAGATCAACTACCTCGGTGGCGAAATGCAGAACTTCAGCCTGAATTTCTCAAGACCCGCCTCTCAGGTCTTTCTTCAGTACTACAACTTTCTAAGACTGGGTCAGGAGGGATACCGCCGCATCATGGACAACATCATGCGGAATGCTCGGCATCTTGAAGAAAAGATTCTGGCGACAGGACAGTTCGACCTTCTGACTGACGTCATCGACCTGCCGGTCGTGGTGATCAAGCTTCGGGATGACAGCCGTTATACGGTCTTTCAAATCTGTGAAATTCTTCGCGAACGCGGCTGGTCTGTCCCGGCCTATACGCTACCCCCAGATGCCGAGGACATTGCGGTCATGCGGGTGGTCGTCAAGGAGAACTTCACGCGCGACATGGGTGATATCTTTGCTGAGGACCTGGCCCACGCCATACAGCGACTCGAGACCGACCGTCCCCTCCGAAGGGCGCCACCAGCCGACGGAAGAAAACACAAACTCTGTTAATCGCGCTCCGGCGGCCCGTCTTCAGAAGCTGATCTGAATCCCAATCTCACCGCCCCGCCCCGCTTGCGGGGCGAATACCCGAAGATAGGAGACTGAGCTTCGGATGGTCTGATCGAGAAGGTTGTTGCCGCGGGCAAACAGCAGAACGTCGTAGCCCTTCACTTCAAGGTGATATTGCGTGCTGACGTTCCAGAGAATATAGCCGGGCGTGTCCGTTTGGTTGGCACCGGCATAGTTCTGAGCATTCGCTCGGGTCAGACGGGAATTGAAGGCCCAGCGATCCAGATCGTAATTGAGCTGGAAGCCATATCGCAGGGGCGGCATGCGGGGGACATTGCCACCCGCCGTGAACTGGCCCCGGGTATAGTCACTGAAAAGATCAAGAGCAAGCTTTCCCTGAACCGGGTCACTGTAAAGGGGCAGACGGTAGTTGACTTCATACCCCCGGAATACCGCATTCTGCTGAGCGTACTGGTAGACCGGAACACAATTGTTTGCACCCGGAGGACACTGGTTGTAGGGATAAAGATCCGGATCCGCCAATCGTCCCGTATCGAAAAGATAAATGTAGTTGTTGAACCAGTTCTGGAAAAGGCTCGCGTCGAGTTTGCCGTACTCGGTATCAAGAACGTAGCCAAGATCCATGTTGTAGCTGGTCTCCATCCCCAACTGGTTGCTCCCGAGTTCGATGCTGTTGGTGGCATCGTGGAATCCCTGGAAATAGAGTTCCTGTACCTGAGGTGCCCGCTGGGAATGAGTGAGCGTCAACCGAAGATCGTTATGGCTATCGACGTGCCAGAGCTCTGACAGCGAAGCACTGATCGGAAGAAAGCTTCGGGATGGATATGCGCCGTTCTGAGGGGTCAGAAGGTTGGTTTCGATACGAACGCCAGCCTCCGTTGCAAAGACCTCGTGATCGAAACGCTCAACGGCGAAGAATGCGTAGTCCTGTATTGTCGTCAAGGGGGCCAAGGACGGCGCGCCGGCAGGGAGCGTTCCAGGCGCTGCCACTACGTTGAAATCATTGTTCTGGGTCTGAAAACCCAGCTTTCCGGTCAGCGATCCCCAGGGGAGTTGCTCCAGCTCGAATCGACTGTCATAGCCTTTGTTGGTGTAGGTCGCCTGAACCACCTGATCCAATAACTCATAGTGGGTGTAATCATTCCAGGCAAAACGAAGGCTGGCCTTCTCGAAGAGATTTCCGGGCTTGATCCATTCCGTCTTGGAGGTGGCACGGGAGGTGTTCTGGGCAATATTGACCCTGGGTGCGCCGGCCGTTCCATCGGGAGGAATCCCGTAGTAATCATTGCGATTATTGTAAGAGGCGCCCGAGTAGCCCCAGTCATCCACCCAGGAGAACCCGGCGGTACCCCCAATCGCGTTGCCCGCCGTATTCGCAAGATATCCCCGGGTATTTACCTGAGGGAGAGTTCCTCCACTCATCTGTTGATAGGCGGCATCATTAATCGCAAACCCCGGAATGTCGAGATTGCCATTCTGGCGGTAGAACCCGTCCAGATGGAGGGCCAGGTGATCACCACCCGTATCGAGCTTGAGGGCGCTGGCGGTCTCGTCAGACACCGAGTTGTAGCGGGTTGAGAAGGCGCCCTCAAATCCCGACTTCGGGATCGAGGCAGGTACCCGCCGATCAATCACGTTCACGGCTCCGCCAATCGCCGTTCCACCATAAAGGAGGGCTGCCGGCCCCTTCAGGACTTCCAGCTCTTCAGCCAGGAGAGGTTCGATCGCATTGGCATGATCGCCACTGAACTGGGAGGCATCGAGAATGTTCAACCCATCCTGCAAGACCTGAACTCGCGGGCCCATCTGGCCGCGAACGACCGGCTGCCCCACCCCTGGCCCAAACGATGCGTTATTGAGCCCTTGCTCCTGCTCGAGAGTGGCACCGAGCGTATCCGTCATTTTCTGACTCAGCGTATCTCCCTTGAGTACAAGCTTTGGCTGTCCCACATTCAGCGCGTTGGGCTTTTCGGCTGCCGCTTCCACCTGGACTTCTTCAAGCGACATCACCTCCTCTTCCGGAGCCGCCCAGGAAGGAACGTGCCACCCCAGCAGCAGGGCTGAGAGAAATGCGCCATGCGCTTGGTGTCGCCTGTGGGCGTTGTGCCAGGGGGGGGTCCTTATTGACGACGATTTCATCGGGAGGAATGACGTGTAAGGCTCTATAGCGACACAGAGAGGGTCAAAGCGTCGAACCAACCCTGGGGAGGCCTCCGCTTTTGTTATGTTATATTATCACACAAATAACGTCAGCCTCTCTTAAGAGACCGTCCCTACCAGACATTCCGGTCCCGTTGCCCGACCCTTACCGAGGAATCCAGCCCCATGTCCGTGCACGACCATAACGTCTGCCTGAACACTGCCCTGAGCCGGGCCGATGCCTTGTGTGAGCGACGTGGCGTCAGATTCACCCCCATCCGCCGAAAGGTCCTTGAACTCATCTGGGCCAACCACGAATCGACCAAAGCCTATGATCTTCTGGAGGCCCTCAAGGATTTCGATGCCAGCGCCAAACCTGCGACGGTCTACCGTGCGCTGGATTTTCTGATTGAACAGGGACTGGTTCACCGTGTGGAGACACTGAACGCCTTTATCGGTTGCAAACAACCCGACATTCGCCACGATCTCCTCTTTCTCATCTGCCTTGAATGCCATACGGTTGAAGAGAGAAGTACGCCGAACCTGAGTCAGGCGGTGGCCAGTGAACTGGCTTTGGCCCAATTCACGGCAGAGGCCCAAACATTTGAAATCCTCGGGCGTTGCCAGACCTGTGGCAGTGCCAAAGGACCCTGAATGAAGGGACACATGTCCGGTGTATGATGAGATCATCACTCCACCGGGCCCACGCACATGGAACAAAATTACCTGCAACTGACCCTGATCGCCGCTGCGGCACTCATCGCACCCCTGGTTGCCGGGCTTCCCCAGCGGTTCCGGGTCCCCGTGGTGGTGGTTGAACTGCTGCTCGGAATCCTGATGGGCCCTCACCTCCTCAATCTTGCCCAACCCACAGGACTGGTGATTGAACTCTCGGAACTCGGCCTCACCTTCCTTCTCTTCATGGTCGGCTATGAGATTGATCTGGAGTCGCTTAAGGGGCCTCTTTTTACCAAGGCCGCTACCGGTTGGGCGCTGTCCTTTGGAGCAGGACTTCTTCTGATGGCGCTGTTTCATAGCACCGGGATTATTTCAGCCCCCCCCTTGATGGCTGCGGTTGCGCTCTCAACAACCGCACTGGGGGTCTTGATTCCCATCCTTCGGGATGAAGGGGAACTCGAAACGGACTTTGGAAAAAGGTTCATGCCGGTGGCCACTCTCGGAGAATTTGGCCCCCTCATGGTGATCTCGCTGATGCTGATCCCAACCCACGCCACCGTCCTTCATACCTTCTTTATCGTGGCCTTTGTCGCACTGGCCTTTCTGGCCGCTTTCGGTGCCTATCACCCGAAGACCCGGGCGTTGGGACAACGGATGACTGATATCCTGCCTAAAAGCGGAGAGTTTCAGGTGCGGCTTTGCATGCTGATACAGGCGCTTTTTGTTCTGTTGGCCGCCAATTTCGGCCTCAACGTCGTGATTGGGGCATTTGCCGCCGGATTGATTGTTCGACTCATGGCTCGGGAGGGCGATCATCAGGCCCTTGAAGAAAAGCTGCACGGCATCGGCTATGGCTTTCTCATCCCCTTCTTCTTCATCGTGGCTGGACTCAAGTTTGATCCCACGTTGCTCCTGACCGGCCCGATTGCGGCCTTCCAGGTCGTGGGCCTGCTGATATTACTTTTGGTGATACGCGGTCTTCCGGTGTTCCTCTACGGCGAGGCGATGGATCTCAAGGATCGGCTCAGGTTTACCCTCTACTCTGCGACCGGACTTCCGATCATTGTCATCGTGACCGAAATTGGTATTGCCTCCGGGCTGATGCGGGAGGAGCGTGCTGCAGCCCTTCTCTGTGCAGGGATGCTGTCTGTGGTTCTTTTCCCCATCCTGGCGCGTCACGTCAAAAACACCGACTTTTCAAAAAGGGCATAGTCGGTCGGTTCAGGTGATCAAAAAGCGACAGCAAACCCAAAGTTGGTGATGACGCTGGGGGAGTATTGGGTCACCCCACCACTGGCTTGGCCCCAGACTACCACGCGACGATTGATCGTCCAGAGTGCCCCACCCCCGACCGCCGCAATCTGGGGAGGCTTGGCATCCAGAAGAAGCGGGGCATCAAGCGACACGGCAAGACCGGTTGGGAGCCTCGGCAAGCTCGTTGCGTTGTAAAAGCCATGGATGAAAACAGCGACATCCTTGTTGAGCACATCCTTTTGCAGCGCCCATTGAAAGTTGAATTGCCAGTAGGGGTCACCGTTAAACTTTCGGACCTGATTGGAACCAAAGTTGTATTCCGCATCGATATCAAAGGGCAGTGACTGATCGAAATTCAGGCTGAATCCGGCATTGGTGCCTTGCGAAAATCCGCTACTCGCCAGTAATTCCGTCTGGATGTAGGCTTCAAAGCCTGCCGCAGGAAGGAAAAGGTCCTCTCGTTCCTCCATGAGGTGAATCTTGGTGTCGAAGGCCAGCGGTGAAAAACCTGCCCCACCGAGGCGCCCACCTTGCCAACTGGCTCCATTTCCAAATAGACGAAGCTCGACATTATCGGTGAGCCCATAGCGTAGCAAGTACTCCGCGTTGTACTGGGGTGCCGTCAGGTAAGCACCTCCGTACCACGTGACGGGCGAGGTCTCAATGTAGGCCCGCCCCTGAGGGAGCGTGAAGGCGCTGTTGGGAAAATTTGCAAGGTCGGCGCCCGGATTGCTGATATCGGGACTCGAGCGCCAACGCTCGATATTTTCGGGAAGCCGTGCTCTTGAGCGGTCGAAGCGGCCCTTGAAGAAATCCTCCTTGACCTCCTGATAGCGCTGACTGACCAGACCCTCAATGCGAAGGTTACGCTCCTCGATGGCCTTTTGGCCTTCTTCGGAAGTGGCTCGTTCAATCGGCCCATGCTTAGCTTTAAGCGTCACCATCAGTTCGCCCACAAGATCCGCAGCCAAACGGCCGATGATTTTATTCTTGCTTCGGATCTCCTTAAGTTCGGAAGGGCTCAGGCTGTCATTGCTCCCAGCGGATCCAAGGTCGATACTCAGCCCCAGGACAAGCAGAAGATAAAAAAAACGTTTCATCGGATCAGCGGGAATTCCCGGGAGATTTCCGTGCTCATGTAGGAGATCAAGCGCCGCTCAAACTGGAAAAGACGTGCGGTTCGCCGCGCATCAAGAATCGCACGAAACTTGCGCTGATAGTCGAGGTGGATTTGCGCTTGGCGAAGCTCGCCCTTCAATAACGCATCGGTGTATTCATCGGCCATGGCGTCACTGACCTTCTCGCGCATCTGAAATAAACGATAGGCCACTTCAGCGGTTGCCTCAAAGGCCTGAAGCAAGTCCTTCGCATAGGCATCGTAGATCGGCCAGAAGGCCTTTTCTTCCGAAGGGGTCAGTTCAAGCTCCCGAAGAACCGCCTGATGACGGTTTTCCGCTGCCGATTGCGCGAAAGCGCCAAACGACATCAAGATTCCCCACAGCCCGATGGTAAAGACCATCAGGTAACGCCAGCGCATTCTTCGCTGATTGGCATCATCCTGAAACATGAATGGTCGATCCTCTTTCAATGAGCGATACTGCAACGCGGAGGGCAGCGCTCTCCTGCCGGATGCGGCAATGCCTCATGGTATCTGAATAAAACTCACACGGAGCTTTGTCGCCGATGAACTGGTTGCTTCTTTTCATGCCGATCGCATTTGGACTGGATCACTTTAACGCCGGCCCGATCCCCGTCTTTCTGGCATCGACACTTGCGATCCTGCCTCTTTCAAAACTCATGGAAGAAGCCACCACCGTGCTATCGAAGATCCTCGGACCGACGATCGGCGGGTTACTAAATGCCACCATGAGTAATGCGCCTGAACTGATCATTGGCATTTCCGCCCTTCACAACGGGCTGATCGAAATGCTGAAAGCCTCGATCGCAGGGGCCATCATCGGCACACTGCTTTTTGGCCTGGGGCTTTCCATCTTCACCGGAAACTTCGGCAAATCGCCCAGAACGTTTGATGCCCCGATGGTCGGGATGAACATGGGGCTTTTGACCGTGTCCTCCTTAGGTCTTCTGATTCCGGCCATCTTCAACATCAGCACCACGGCGGATTACGAAATCAGCATGCACATTTGCATTCTGATGCTGATTCTTTACGTCGCGAGCATCTATTACACGTTGAATCAGAGGAATCCTCCCATCGACACGGCCGGAGTAGAAAAAGCGATGGAGCAGCAGGAAATGGCACCTGTTGAGACCTCGACCGAAAAGAAGCTGCATACGGAGGAGCATGAACCGAGCTGGGGCCGCAACAAGGCCATTGGGGTTCTGCTTTCTGTCACCATCGCATTAGCCCTGACCAGTGACCTTCTGACCGACTCCATACAGCCAGCAGCCGACATGCTGCACCTGACACCGTTTTTTGCCGGTATGTTCCTGCTGTCGATGGTGGGCAACATCCCCCAGTTCATCAACTCGGTTTCCTTTGCCCGCAAGGATCAGCTCACCTTGGCCCTGTCGGTGAACCTGAGTTCCGTCACTCAGCTGGCCCTGCTGGTTGCTCCCATCCTCGTCCTTTCAGGGGGTGTTTTTGGCAAGCCGATGGATCTGGTCTTCAATCAATTCGAGCTGATCGCTATCGTCATTTCGGTGATCGTCGCCCGCTATTTGCTGGCGGACCAGCGAACCACCTGGCTTGAGGGCTTCATGCTCATCATCATGTACATGATGTTGGCCGTCGGCTTTTATTATCTGCCGCCAACGCAAGGCTCATGAGGACAAATCTACTCGCTGTCCTTATCATGGAATACTCCGTCGTGTCCCTCATGGGGGACACGACCAACATTTGGAACGCCTGTCGATGTCCGCTCGCTCAGCCTGGGACTTCCCGGAGCAGAACCCTTGAAATTGCACCCATCAGCCCCCGGCCTTGCGACTGATCGCACCCTGAGAGTGGCTTTATGGCTCCGCACATTCCTGATCAGCCTGTTGCTGATAGGTTGCTCCGGTTGCTCTTATTTCTTCACCCCGATGAATACCCCCCTTGGCCACAATCCGGATGGGAACAGCTACGGATTTAACAAGACGCGGGGTGGAAGGCTGGGTGAAGATCTGGTCCTTCTGACCTTTTCCGGGGGCGGCACCCGGGCGGCAGCCCTGGCCTATGGGGTTCTCAAGGAGCTCAGGGATACCACCATCATGTCGGGCGGCCAACGCGTCCGACTTCTCGATGAGGTCGACAGCATCAGCTCGGTCTCCGGAGGCAGCTTCACAGCCGCCTATTACGGTGTCTTTGGGGACCGCATCTTTCAGGATTTCGAGGATGTCTTCCTCAAAAAGAGTATCCAGGGAATCCTGATCCAGAAATTGTTTGACCCCTCGTATTGGTGGCGAAGCCTATCTAGCGGTTTTGACCGGACGGAAATGGCCATCGAGTATTACGATGGCAACATTTTCGAGGGCAAGACCTTCCGTGATATCGATCTCAGCAAAAGGCCCTTTATCGAAATCAACGCCACCAATCTGGGCGCCGGAACCCGCTTCTCCTTCATTCAGCTCTATTTCGATCTGATCTGTACTGACCTTCTCGATTTCAAGATCGCGCGGGCTGTGACCGCCTCATCGGCGGTACCCATCATGTTTGCGCCTGTCGTCCTTAAAAGTTACTCGGGGGAATGCTCTGTCGACCAGAACCCTGTCTATAAGAGCATGATGAGCGTCAAGGATCCCGACCCCCGACTTAAAGAACTCCAGCTTCGCATTCGCCGCTACATGGATCATGAGAGCCATCCCTATATTCACCTGATTGATGGCGGAGTCGCTGACAATCTCGGGGCCCGCGCCATGACAGAGCGACTCGAAGCGTTTCAGAATAACTTCACCATCCTGATCGGCGACCGCAGGCCCAAAAACATCATCATGATTACGGTCGATGCAGAAGTGGAGCCCGTCCACAGCGTCGATGAATCTTCGGATAAACCATCTCTTGGCGATACCCTGGAAGCGTTTTCCAACATTCAGTTCCAGCTGTTCAACAATGAAACGCGCATCCTTCTGGACAAGAAGCTTGATGAGCTTAAAAAGCACATCGAAGATGAAGGGCACCCCGTCAACCTCTACAAGGTTCCTGTGGAATTCGCATCGGTTCACGGCAAATCGCTCAAAGAGCACCTGAACAGCCTCCCGACCTCGCTGGAACTGTCCTCAACCGATGTGGACCTCCTTGAACGCACCGGTGCAGAACTGGTTCGTAACAATAAGGAATTCAAGGCGTTCCTCAAAACCGTAGAGGGTTATCGAAACGGCTACCCCATCCCCGCGAGCCCCTCCGCGGCATTACCCAAGGACGTCCCGGTCAAGCATCATCAGACCATCCACCACGCCACTCCGCCACCCCCGTAATGCCAGCGAATGACTTCGAGACAGTGACTCCCGTCCCACCGACTTTCTGGCGTGCCTTTGCCTTCTGGGCCCGCATTGGCTGTATCAGTTTTGGCGGCCCCGCCGGCCAGATTGCCCTCCTGCATCAGGAACTGGTGGATCGCCGACGCTGGATCGATGAATCCCGTTTCCTGCATGCCGTCAATTTCTGCATGGCCTTGCCCGGACCGGAAGCCCAGCAATTGGCCATCTACTGCGGCTGGTTTCTTCATGGCATTCCCGGGGGGATTGTGGCGGGGTCCCTCTTCATTCTGCCCTCCTTGTTCATGCTGTCGGGACTGGGATGGGTTTACCTGACCTTCGGCAACCTCGAGCTGGTTCAGGCCTGCTTTGATGGGATACGCCCCATCGTCGTGGCACTGGTGGCGTTTGCCGCCTTCAGGTTATCCCGCAAAGTTCTCAAATCTCCGCTTCTGGCCGCGTTGGCGCTGGCCTCGTTTCTGGCGCTGCGCGTTGCGGGCCTTGAGTACCCCTGGGTCCTGGCCGGCGCGATTCTGACGGGACTGGTGGTCGGCCGGTTTAACCGTCATCTTCTGTTGCCGTCGACCACCAATATTCCCTCAGACCCAGAGGCCAGCCCCTCTCGTTCGAGATCCCGCTGGACCCTCCCGGCAATCCTCCTCGGTGGCTGGGTGCTCTGGGCCACCCCATTGGCCATGATGGCCACTTTCTTGGGATCACCCAATCTGCTCTCAGACCTTGGTGCCTTTTTCACCAAGGCAGCCCTGATGGGTTTCGGCGGCGCTTATGCGCTTGTACCCTATGTGAGTGAAGGCATGGTGGAACACCATGGCTGGCTGAACCGCCAAGAACTGGTGGACAGTCTTGCGCTGGGGGAAACCACCCCCGGACCATTGATCATGATGTTCAGTTTCATGGGATATCTTGCCGCCTCCAAAGCCCCGGCGCTCTCCGGTCTTCCAGCCCCTCTTGCTGGCTTCATCGGGGCCATCGTCGTCACCTGGTATACCTTTCTGCCATCGTTTGTGATGGTTCTCGCCGGGGCCCCCCTTTCCGAACGCCTTCGCCGTCACCGGGACTTTGAGGCCATTCTGGCTGCCATCTCGGCTGCCGTTGTCGGCGTGATCATGAGTCTTGGGGTCTATCTTGGCGCGGCGGTCTTTGGCCACGAAACACGGGGGGGAATGGACCATCGCCTGATGATCCTCTTGGCCATGGTGGCACTTTTGCTGTTGGCCTTTGGCCGCATCTCACCGATCCGGGCGATCGTCGCTGGCGGTTTAGGCGGTGTAGCCCTAAAAATTCTTGCGCCGACGATGCTGGCCTTTTTTTCTTGACCCTGGCGCCCCTCGTCTCCGGGCGGGCTTGGCCCTTGAGGATGGCATCTGCGTCCTAAAAATGAGCTGTTTCAACCCCTCCCATTCATAGAGCACCAACGCAGAAACGATCAGGACGGTGCCGCCATAGACCGAGGCGGTGATGGGCTCGTGGTTCACCAGATCTCCGACATACAAGGAAAGCATCGGGGTTAGAAGAGTGATCAGGGAAACTCTCCCCGCCTGAAGATTTCGCAGGATGTAGAAATAAAGCGCGAATCCTCCGGTCGTGGCCACCAGACCCAAAAAAAGGATCGAATAGATCGACCGGTCGGGAATGTTTTGAGGCCATCCCCCGTCAGAGAGAAAATAGACTCCCAAATAGAGTGGTACTGCAATCAAGAGGCTCCCAGTCACCTGCACCAAAGCCCCAAGGTCCCGATGAATGCCCTTGACCGCCACAGCACTCAGGGCTTGAAAAAGGGAGGCCCCCAGAATTGCGACAATGCCAAGGCTGGCTGATTCTGAAAAATGCAGCGCCGAATGAAACATCAACCCAAGGCCGCCGATCCCAAAGAGGTAGGATAAAAGACGCCGGGGAGAAAGGCTTTTCTCCCCCAGGAAGACTGCCGAGAGAGGGGCGGTCAAAAGTGGCGTGAGACCAAAGACCACGGAGATCCAGCCTGAGGGCAGGTGTTGCGAGGCCCAGTAGGTCAGAAACATGGAGCCAAAGATCTGCAGGGCTCCGGCAAAATAAGTCCCAAGGGCCCGTCGATCCAGAGGCAAGGTCGTCCGGGACACCACGAGATAGAGGATGAGCGCCAAAAGACCGGTGACCATCCGTCCGGTCACGCCGAACAGATAGCCTGGCCCCTCGCCACTCCACTTGATGGCGAGCGGAGTCACCGACCATAGCAGGACCAGGACAATGTAGGCGATGAGAATTCGCATGGTCAGGATGACTGGCTTTCAATTCGATATATTCAGGAGGATGGATCTTAATGCAGAAACAACGCCCCCTTTCCGATGAAATCGATCGCTACCGCATCAAGAGTGCCGAATCCGAGAAGGAAAAATTGAAAGTGCTGGAGGAGGCTCTCGAAAAAGCCGTGGAGCGGGCGCGGATGACCTACTTCTGGATCACCCTCTCAGTCGCCGTTTTTTTACTCACGCTGGTCCAGACCTTCAAGACGGTCGGAATCTTCGTGATTCCGGAAATAGGTTTCAAGTGGTCTTTGGTGACAATGACTATTTTGATCGTGCTGCCGTGGCAACTCCGAAAATTGCGGGCTCTGGGCTAGTCTCCCATGACCGATTTAGCCCTTCTAGCGAACAGGGACCCCTTTAGGGCCTTCCTGCCCTACCCCGAAGCCTTCGTCCCTCAGGGGCATGGCCCGTTATCGGGGAAGACGTTTGCGGTCAAGGATCTCTTTGATGTGGAAGGCTACCCGACAAGCTTCGGCCAACCGCATGTCCTCGCTCGTTCCGGCCTCAAGCTCAAGACAGCTCCCATGGTTCAGGATCTTCTGGATCAGGGGGCCCGGTTCGTCGGCAAGACCCATCTGGTGGAAATGGCCTTTGCCCTGACCGGAAGGAATGCGCATTTCGGTACCCCAATCAACCCCCGGGCACCCGACCGATTGCCCGGTGGATCGTCATCGGGTTCTGCGGCCGCAGTTGCAGGAGGCCTGGCAGATATCGGTCTTGCGACCGACACCCTGGGCTCCATTCGCGTTCCGGCGAGTTATTGCGGCCTTTTTGGGCTTCGCCCGAGTCATGGGCGACTCCCCGTCGATGGTGCCTTTCCCTTGGCGCCCTCCCTGGATACCGGCGGATGGCTAACACGCGATGCTAAGACGCTGGTTCAACTGGCGGAGGTCTTTCTCCCCGGAGAGCGCTTGGGGAAATTCAGGCTGTGTGTCCCTCGAACGCTCATCGCGCATTTGGAGCCGGGGGTTGCTGAAGCCTTCGAGGCATTCCTGGACCAGGTCCGGGCTGCCTTCGGGGATGTAGGGGACATCCCACTGAATCCTGAGGTCATCGGCCTTTGGGTTCAAACGGTTCGGATCATTCAGGGCTATGAAGCCTGGCGGGCCCATGGCGATATGATCGAACGCGATCAACCTGAACTCGGTGCGGGGATCCGTGAGCGTTTTACCTATGCCTCATCGATTTCGGCAGAGGCCTATGCGGCGGCCATTTCGCAGAGAGCGGCACTGAAAACTCTATTGATCGAAGAAATCGGCGAGGCCTTTCTCATCCTTCCGAGTGCCCCAGGTCCTGCCCCCCTGCGTGAGTCCTCCGATGAATCCCTTGAAGTGCACCGCAGCGCCCTCCTCCGGCAGCTGGCCCTTTCAAGCCTTTTTTCGCGTCCTGAAGTGAGTTTTCCTGCCCTCGAAGTCGATGGGCTTCCGGTCGGCCTCTCGCTGATAGGTCCCGAAGGACAGGACCTTGCCCTGTGCCACTTGGCCGAATCGCTGTTTCAGCTTTGATCCGAACCGTTCGATCTTGTCATCAAGCGTTCCAAATTGCTCCTGTAACATTGAAAGGGTACAATTGTTGATTAACTCGGATGAAGGCTGATCGCGACTTCGTCCGGCCCAGGACCTCCAATGGCCCTCGAGGTTGTTGTTCATCCAAGGCCCCGACTTTCGAAATCTCCCGACGATCCAACCCGTTCCAAACCCTTCAAGACACGTCATGACTGATTTATCGCTCTATCGCAACATCGGCATCTTCGCTCACGTCGACGCCGGCAAGACCACGACCACCGAGCGCATCCTCAAGCTCACCGGCAAGATCCACAAGATCGGCGAGGTGCATGATGGTGCCGCCACCACGGACTTCATGGAACAGGAGCAGGAGCGCGGCATCACGATTCAGTCGGCAGCGACCACGTGTTTCTGGAG
>JBDKLO010000128.1:0-10125 GCA_039795615.1 Pseudomonadota bacterium | reverse complement strand
AGAAAGAAGTCAGAAAAGGCCTAAGGGTCTCCATCGCCTCTCGGTTGCCCGACCGACCTGTTCACTAGGCAGAAATCATGCGTAATTATTTTCCGATCTGGAAAAACAGCCTCATCATCCTTATCCTGACCCTGGCAGTCATCTATGCACTGCCGAATTTCTTCGGAGAGGATCCTTCGGTCCAGTTGTCACCGAATCGTGGGGCCGTTCTTGACCAAAGCCTGGTGGATCAGGCGCAAAAGTCATTGTTGGCTCAGGGTCTTAAGCCCAAGGCGGTTGAGCTGAGTGACAAGCGCCTTTTGGTGCGCTTCGAAGACACCGATCTTCAGTTGCGCGCGGCCGATAGCCTCAAAGGAACCTATGGGGATCGCTATACGGTCGCACTGAACCTTGCGCCGGCAACGCCGAACTGGTTGCGGGCGATTGGTGCAGCCCCCATGTACTTGGGTCTCGACCTTCGCGGTGGTGTTCACTTCCTGATGCAGGTGGATATGGAAGCCGCCGTTCGTCAGGCCGAAGAGCGCTATGCCGAAGACATTCGAACCCTGCTGCGTGACAACAAGATTCGATATGGGGCGGTCGATCGCAGCAATCATGTCATCCAGGTCAAGTTTCAGGACACCATTGCACTCGGGCAGGCTGAAAATGCTTTGCGCCGCGAGATGCGTGGTCTGACCTTCAGTGATGAAGGAACCATCCTGACCGCAAAGGTCTCCGATAATGAAATTCGGGAAGTGCGTCGTCTGGCGGTTGCCCAGAACGTGACCACCCTCCGGAATCGTGTCAATGAACTGGGTGTCGCAGAACCGGTGATCCAGCAGCAAGGTGAGGACCGAATTGTGGTCCAGCTGCCGGGTGTTCAGGACACCGCCCGGGCGAAGGAAATTCTGGGTGCCACCGCGACGCTTGAGTTCCGCATGGTGGATACCGATCACCCGACCCCGACCGATGAAACCAAGACCCCGATTGGCTCGAAGCTCTACAAGGATCGCAAGGGAACCCCGGTGCTTCTGCAGCGCAAGATCATCGTGACAGGCGACCAGATCATCGATGCCTCATCAGGGATTGAGCAGCAGTCTGGTTCATCTGCAGTCTTCATCACGCTGAATGGCCCGGGTGCCCGCAAGATGGCGGACACCACCCGTGAAAACATCAATAAGCCCATGGCGGTGGTCTACATCGAAAACAAGACCGAAACCAAGGAAGTGGGTGGCCAGCGTGTCAGCACCAAGCGGACGGTTGAAGAAGTCATCAATATTGCGACGATTCGTGATCGCTTCAGCAAGCGCTTCCAGATCAGTGGTCTTGATAGCAGTGATGAAGCCCGGAATCTGTCATTGCTGCTTCGCTCCGGTGCTCTCGCTGCTCCGGTCGACATCGTCGAAGAACGCACCGTCGGTCCGAGCCTCGGTAAGGACAACATTGCACAGGGTGTCCGCTCCTTTGAGATCGGTTTTGCTCTGGTTGCACTCGTCGTCCTCTTTTACTACAAGGTCTTCGGTATCGTCGCCAACGTGACGCTGCTGTTCAACGTGGCCCTGATTCTGGCGATTCTCTCGGCCATGCAGGCGACCCTGACCCTTCCGGGTATTGCGGGTATCACGCTGACGGTCGGTATGGCTGTTGACGCCAACGTCCTGATCTATGAACGCATCAAGGAAGAAATTCGCAATGGTGCCTCACCGCAGGCAGCCATCTATGCCGGTTTTGATCGGGCCTTCGCAACGATCTGGGACTCTCACATCACCAACCTGATTGCGGCCATCATGCTGTTCGGCATTGGTTCAGGTCCGGTGAAGGGATTTGCAGTCACCTTGACGATCGGCATCATCACCTCCCTCTTCACGGCGGTGAGCTGCACGCGAATGATGGTGAATTTCATCTATGGGCAACGCCGTCAGGCCAAGCTGTCGATCTAGTGGAATCCCTCAAGATCTGAGTGCCCTACCGAATTTTCAGGAGTAGTTAGTTTTGTCTACATCTACCATCAACCCAAAGCACGCGACCATTGATTTCATGAAGTGGCGCGGTTTTGCCGTCGTCGCATCGCTGGTTCTCAGTGTCGTCGCCATGGGATCCCTTGGTTTCAAGGGACTCAATTTTGCCGTCGACTTCACCGGGGGTACCGTCATCGAAGCCGGCTACAAGAATCCGGTCGATCTTGGTCTGATTCGAGGGGAACTGGAAGCCGCCGGCTTTGAAAACCCCACGGTGCAGAATTTCGGAACCATTCGCGACGTTCTGATTCGTCTGGCGCCGCTCAAGCAGGGCGAGGACGGCAACGCGCTCAGAACCAAGGTCATGGATGCCTTGAACAAGAATCCTCAGGACCGTCCGGAAATTCGTCGCGTTGACTTCGTTGGGCCTCAGGTCGGTGATGACCTGGTCGAAGGGAGTCTGATCGCCCTGATTGCCTCCGCTTTTTTCATTCTGGTCTACGTGGCATGGCGGTTTGAATATCGGTTTGCACTGGGTGCGATTCTCGCAACCTTGCACGATATCACCATGATTTTGGGATTCTTTTCGATCCTGCAGCTCGATTTCGACCTGACCGTTCTCGCGGCTGTGCTGACCATCATGGGTTACTCGCTGAACGACACCATCGTTGTTTTCGACCGAATCCGTGAAAACTTCAGAAAAATCCGTCGCGCCGATACGCTCGAAGTCATTAATCTCTCGATCAATGAAACCCTGAGCCGGACCCTGATGACCTCATTCCTGACCTTCCTTTCCGCCGTCGCCATGGCGGTCTGGGGCGGTGAAGTGCTGCGCAATTTCGGTCTGGCCCTGGTGGTCGGTATCTTTGTCGGCACCTATTCGTCGATCTATGTTGCATCAGCACTGGCCTATCGGTTGGGTATCAGCCGTGCCGATCTTCTGGTTCCTGAAAAGGAAGGCTCCGGGGACGAACGTCCCTGAGGACCGCATTCCATTCTCAATCTATGAATAAGGCCGCGCGAGTGGCCTTTTTCTTAGCCCGTATCCCAACCCACTGATTTGCCTGATGGATATCATTGATCGTATTGCCGAGGAACTCGGCGTTAAACCGTCTCAGGTTCAGGCGGCTGTTAAGCTTCTGGACGATGGCGCGACCGTGCCCTTCATTGCCCGATATCGCAAAGAGGTCACAGGAAGCCTCGATGATACCCAGTTGAGGCTTTTAGAAACCCGCTTGATTTATCTCCGCGAACTGGAAGCCCGCCGCGAAACGATTCTGGCCAGTATCCGTGAGCAGGAAAAGCTCACGCCAGAGCTTGAAGCAGCGATTCTGGCCGCCGATACCAAGACGTTGCTGGAAGATCTTTACCTTCCCTATAAACCGAAGCGCCGGACCAAAGCACAAATTGCCCGTGAAGCAGGGCTTGAGCCGTTGGCTTTGGGCTTGCTTGCTGATCCGACGCTGGACCCTTCGGTGGAGGCTCAGGCGTATCTCAACCCGGAGCATGCGATCCATGCCATTCAAGATGCTCTGGATGGGGCCCGCCAGATCTTGATGGAGCAATTTGCCGAGCACCCGCAAACGGTTGCCAGCCTGAGGGAGCGGCTCTGGAATGATGGGATCCTGTCGGCACGCGTCATTCCGGGGAAGGAAAATGACGGAGCCAAGTTCAGGGATTATTTTGAATACGATGAGCCCTTAGCAAAGATCCCCTCGCACCGGGCTCTGGCGCTGTTCAGGGCGCGAAATGAAGACATCATTGACCTGATGCTGTTACCGGGGAAAGATCCGGAACATGCCCATGAGGCTGCCAAGGGGCTGATGGGTCGGGATCAGGGCATTGAGGCGAAGGGACGTCCAGCTGACGCCTGGCTGCAGGAATGTGTTCACTATGCCTGGAAGATCAAGCTTTTCCCCAAAATTGATCTGGATCTCAAACAACGGCTGAGGGAAATGGCAGAGGAAGAGGCCATTCGGGTCTTTGCCAACAATCTCAAGGACCTTCTCTTGGCGGCGCCCGCTGGACAGAGAGCGACGCTGGGACTGGATCCCGGACTTCGGACGGGGGTGAAGGTGGCGGTCATCGCCGGTACGGGCAAACTTCTCGAAACGGCTACGATTTATCCTCATGTCCCCCGCAATGACTGGGAAGGTGCGCTCAAAAGCTTGGGAGAACTGGTTCAAAAACATGCGGTTGAACTGGTCGCGATTGGCAACGGGACGGCTTCACGGGAGACGGATCAGTTAGCCGAAGAGCTCATCCGCCGGCATCCTGAGGTACGACTGACCAAGGTTGTAGTCTCGGAAGCAGGGGCATCGGTCTATTCCGCTTCCGAATTGGCCGCCCGCGAATTTCCTGCCTTGGATGTCTCTCTACGGGGAGCGGTTTCCATCGCGCGTCGGCTTCAGGATCCTTTGGCCGAACTGGTCAAGATTGAACCCAAGGCCATCGGCGTTGGCCAGTACCAGCACGATGTGAATCAGACGCATCTGGCGAGGAGCCTCGACGCTGTGGTTGAGGATTGTGTGAACGCCGTGGGTGTCGACGTCAACACGGCCTCGGCCTCCCTGTTGAGCTATATTTCGGGTCTAAGCCAGTCCCTGAGTCAGAACATTGTCGATTTCAGGGATCAGAATGGTCCCTTCGATAGTCGGGAGGATCTGAGGAAAGTTCCACGGTTTGGTGAACGGACATTCGAGCAAGCGGCTGGCTTCCTCAGGGTCATGAGCGGTAGTGACCCTCTGGATGCTTCGGCAGTCCATCCGGAAACCTACCCGGTCGTTAACCGGCTGATCGCCAAGACCGGTCAGGATATCCGCGGACTCATCGGCAATGCGGCCTTGCTTCGAAGCGTCAATGCCGAAACACTCACCGATGAACGTTTCGGCCTTCCGACCGTTCAAGACATTCTAAAAGAGCTTGAGAAACCGGGGCGCGATCCGCGTCCCGAGTTCAAGACCGCCACGTTCCGGGAGGATGTCTCCGCCCTTCAGGATCTCAAGTCCGGCATGGTGCTGGAAGGCGTGGTGACCAATGTTGCAAACTTCGGTGCCTTTGTGGATATTGGGGTGCATCAGGATGGTCTGGTGCATGTGTCCCATCTGGCCGATCAATTTGTGAGCGATCCCCGTCAGGTGGTGAAGGCTGGGCAAGTCGTCAAGGTGCGTGTCCTTGAGGTCGATCTTCCGAGAAAGCGGATTTCGCTCAGTATGCGATCCGACGTCCCCGCGCAAGGAGGAAAGCCTTCGGGAGATTCCGCCCGCAAGGAAACCCATGCCCCCAAGTCTCAAAATTCGAGGCCCAAGGACCGCGAGACTCCGCCCAAGCCTCAGGGTGCCATGGCGGATGCATGGGCCAAGGCTGTTCGAAAGTGAGAAGATTGACCTGGAACTAGTCCACAGGAAACGATGCTGCCGTGAACCCAACACATAAGGCTCATAAGGGATTGATGATCGCGGCGCTTGGCGTCGTTTTCGGGGACATCGGGACCAGTCCCCTTTACACCCTCAAGGAGTGTTTCGGCGGCGAGCATGCGTTGTCGCCAACGCCCGATAACGTTCTCGGTGTGGTCTCATTGATCTTCTGGGCGGTCCTTATCGTGATCTCCCTGAAATACGTCACCTTCATCATGCGTGCCGACAACAAGGGTGAGGGGGGCATCATGGCCCTGATGTCGCTGGTGGCGCAACGCGTCCAGATCAGCCCCTCGCTCCAGCGGGTTCTGATGATGCTCGGTCTGGTCGGTGCAGCCCTTTTCTACGGGGATGGCGTCATTACCCCTGCAATTTCCGTTTTGAGTGCGGTGGAAGGGCTCGAGGTTCTGAAGCCAGAATTGCATAACTTCATTTTGCCCATCGCTCTGAGCGTCCTGATTCTCCTGTTTCAGTCCCAGAAACATGGGACCAGCAAGGTGGGTGGACTCTTTGGGCCGGTCATGTTGGTCTGGTTCCTCTGCCTTGCCATTTTTGGCATCAACAGCATCCTTGAATCACCCGAAGTCGTTGAAGCGGCCAATCCCCTTCGAGCCTTTCGTTTTTTCAGTGAAAACGGCTGGCGCGGAACCCTGACTTTGGGCGCAGTCGTGCTCGCGGTGACCGGTGGCGAGGCGCTTTATGCCGATATGGGGCACTTTGGTCGAAAGCCGATCCGAAAGGCCTGGTTCCTGATTGCGATGCCTTCGTTGTTGCTCAATTATTTTGGCCAGGCGGCGCTGCTCCTCCGGGATCCCTCAGCGGTCACAAATCCCTTTTATCTCAATGTCGGGCCGGCCTGGCTTTCGTTCATGATCATTCTCGCGACGCTGGCGACGGTGATTGCATCGCAGGCGGTCATTTCCGGTGCGTTTTCCCTGACCGTTCAGGCCATCCAGTTGGGCTACTGCCCGAGGCTTTCCGTGAAATACACCTCCGAGGATGAAATGGGGCAGGTCTTTGTACCCGCCATCAATCTCATGCTCATGCTCGGTGTGATCATTCTGATTGTCGGCTTGCAGTCCTCTTCAGAACTCGCATCGGCTTACGGGATCGCGGTCACGGGGACCATGGCGATCGACACCATTTTGACGTTGGTTGTGGTGCTGTCACTGTGGAAGTGGAATCCCGTAATCGTGCTTCTCGCTGGGCTGGGTTTCCTGTTCGTGGATCTCGCCTTTTTTGGCGCCAATGTGCCCAAGATTCCGGATGGGGGTTGGTTCCCGGTGGTAATCGGGGCCGTGGTGTTTATCATCATGAGCACCTGGAAACTGGGGCGAAAGCGCCTTCAGGAGAGGCTTCAGGAGCGATCCATGCCGGTTGAGGAATTTCTAACCTTTCTGGAGCGAAATCCGCCCGTTCGAGTGGAAGGGACCGCGGTCTATATGACCCTGAGTCAGAAAGGGATTCCCTTGTCGCTGCTCTTTAACCTTCGTCACAACAAGGCCTTGCACGAAACGGTCGTGATCATGAGTGTGGTCACCGAGCCGACACCGCGAGTTAACCCTGAAAAGCGCAGGAAAATTCAGAAACTGGGGGATTCCTTGTTTCGAATCACGCTGCATTACGGCTTTGCCGAGTCCCCCAATGTGCCCAAGGCCCTTCGCTCGTGTAGCCGAGAGATTCACGTCGATCCGGCCTCAACTTACTTTTTCATGAGTCGTGAAACCCTGATCGCCGGGGGAGAGTCCGGGATGTCGCGTTGGCGAGCCCGGCTGTTCATTACGATGGCCCGAAATGCAGGCTCTGCTGCGCGCTATTTCCAGATTCCGGTGGAGCGCGTGATTGAGCTTGGGACTCAGGTGACGCTCTAGCTTCGAACTTTAGCGTCCCCGGCCTAAGGGCTTTGGCCGTGAAAATCGATCGAGGGTAGGGCCGGCAAAATTCATCATCAGGACAGCAAATGCGAGTCCATCAGGGTAGCCCCCAAACCGCCGGATCAGAATGACGATCAATCCGATCCCTGCGGCGTAAAGCCATCGGCCCCGAGGGGTCGCGGCTGCCGAGACGGGATCCGTAGCAATGAAAAAAGCGCCCAGCATCGTGGATCCGAGAAAAAGCGTGGGCCAGGCGGACACGCTCTTTGCATCAGAAACGGCATCGATCAGGAGAACGCCCAGAGCCATGGCGCCGAGAAACCCGAGAGGAATCCTGGGATCGAGAGTTTTTCGGATCGCGAGCCAGAGCCCGCCTGCAAGGTAGGCCCCGTTTAAAAGAATCCATCCCCACACGGGGCCGGAATCCTCGAGTACACCCCCGTCTACCGCCTTCCAGGCTTCGTGCATCCGGTTCAAGGGGGTCGCGCGGGTGATGCTATCTGAAACGGCCGAGCCTTCGCCAAAAAGAGCGGTCAGTGTATTGCCGAAACTCAAGGCTCCCGGGGGCAGTTCGAAGCGCATCCCTGGCCATAGAGTCATCAGCCGAGGAAAGGCCAATATCAGGAGTGCAAATCCCAGCATGGCGGGGTTGAAGGGGTTTTGTCCCAAGCCGCCGTAGACCTGCTTACCCAGCAGAATTCCAAGGGAAGCCCCGATCAGGACAATCCACCAAGGTGCCAATGGGGGTAAGGAGAGCGCCAGAAGAGTCCCCGTCAGCACCGCACTGAGGTCCTTCAGGGTTTCAGGGATGGGCCGCCTTCGAAGGAAGAGCGCCAGGCTTTCAGCGGCGACAGCCCCAAAGATGCCAATTGTCACCTGGATCAGGATGGCGCTCCCATAGAGAAACGTCAGGACCACGATGCCAGGGATCAACGCCAAGAGGACGTCCCGCATCAACTGCGGGACGGCGCGCTCGGGACGAATGAAAGGCCCGCGGCGCGGAGGCAGAAACGTGTGATTCAAATTCAGTCGCCATCAGGGAGCGAAACGACAGTCACAGTCCCCCTTCATGGTCCTTGAAGTACTGCACCATCTCCTCGACCAGCTTCCAGGCCGCAAACAACATGACGCCATAGATGGCCCATTCTTCGATTGAGACATGCGCGTGGTCCTGATCCAGTATGGACATGCCCAGTGCGCCGATAATGACGAGGGCGGCATAATTCAACATGGCCATGGCAAGTCAGTCTCCTATTCAGTGATGTGGATCGGCCCGATTCCCGGGGCTAACGCGTTTGACAACGAAACGCGCTGAAAGTTAGTTCACTCGTTTCAGACGGCCGCCCCAGAATGGGGAGCGGGGGACCAGGTCCAGTGGCCCTGTGCACCCAATTCAAGTCGAGCAGCGGTTAAATCCAGGGCATCCTGAGTTTGCTCAAAACGGATGACCGTGATGTTGCGGGCTTCAAGACACGCGATGACCCGTTTCAGCGTTTCAGGATCCAATGCGCTTCCGAGCCGCTCCATCAGGACGAAGATCGGTTCGGCCAGAAGGGCGCGGGCAACAACGATCAATTGCTGCTCTGCCAAGGATAATTCGCTTTGCCAATCGTGGATCGTATCACTGTCCTCAATCCGCTCCATGAGATCCGCCAGGCCGACTTCGTTGAGTACAGCATGAATCTGTGATTCGGGCGTATCAAATGCAGCCAGAATGGGGGCCTCCACCTCACCAATCGCCTCGGGGTAGGGTCTGACAAACAGTTCCCGAAGGGAGCAGGAGGGAAGATAGGGGCGCTCCGTGACGAACAGGCACAGGTTCAAGGGAGGGCGGCGAACATGGCCTTCGTTGATGAGTGGCCAGACGCCGGCAATGGCGCGAAGGAGTGCTGAAGGGGCCGCAGCTTCGCTTGAGAAGACCAGTGTTCTCTGTCCCTTGGGGAAGGTGACATTGAGATCTTCGATCACATTATGGTGGTTATTGGCGGCCGCCAGGGTGAGGTGCTCGATCCGAATGCCTTCAAGGTGATCCCAATCTTGGATGGTCTCCTTCTTGATCTGGGTTATTCGGTCCCTTTCGGCCAGGACACTCTGTGTCATGCCGGAAAGGCGTTTGATGACTGCGACAAAGGATGAGATGGACTGAAACTGGGTGATGATCAGGGAAAATGCGCCCATCAGCTGGGTAAAGGCGACAGCGGATTGGCTGATGACCCCGAACTCCACATCCCCGTCGATGAACAGGGGAGCCACGATGAGGGCAGGAATGAGCTGAATCATCCAGTTATAGCCCGTGGTGAAGAAGCCGACATTCCGGTTGACCTGAATGATCTCGGTGAAGTTGGCGGCAAGATCAGCAAGCCGGTCCCAGGTTCTGCCGACCCAGAGATCCTTGCGTCTTGCGAGTGTGATCAAGTCCCCGTTCTCGCGAAGATGAATCAATGCGGCCCGAAAGGCCGCTTCCTTGTCGAGCTGGTTGTAGTTGAGCTTGATGAGGGGTTTTCCCAGGCGGATGGTGAGCCAGGTTCCGATGAGGGCGTACCCAATGGCAACGCCAAAGAGGAGCGGGCTGATGGAGATGAGGACCCCGGAAAATGCGATGACGGTTAGAAGGGCATTCGACAGCATCAGGATGAACGAGATGGTCGTGGTGGTGAAGTTGCGGACATC
Source organism: Pseudomonadota bacterium (assembly GCA_039795615.1). Classification (GTDB taxonomy): domain Bacteria; phylum Pseudomonadota; class Gammaproteobacteria; order Methylococcales; family Methylococcaceae; genus UBA6136. Next base: position 228 of record JBDKLO010000128.1, on the reverse strand, counting down.
CTCCGCGATCCTTTGGTCCGGATTCTCCACGCTGCCGGTTTGATCCAGCCGCAGAAAGACCTGATGGTCGGCGTACAGTTCAAAAAGGCGCCAGGTCATCCATTTCCGCCACAGGAGCCCCATGGACTCTTCGCAAAAACGGGACATCACTGAAGCAAAGGTCAGTAGCGCAAACACACCGATCAGCCGCAGGGCTTCCTTGGAAAATCCCGCGCGGTCGTGGTCTGC
>JBDKLO010000127.1:0-20267 GCA_039795615.1 Pseudomonadota bacterium | reverse complement strand
AAGCTTCGACGGGAGAAATCTTGTCGACGCCTTCGACACCGCCCCAGGGGAGAATCGAAGCCGTACGGTCCGCGGAGGGATGGGAAAGCCAGCTCTTCGCACTGGACACCAGACGCCCCGGAGACTTCGCACCCAACTGTCGCGCAAGGGCTCCTCCGACCGGGAGATCGAATCGAACGTCCCTCTCCGCTTGGGTTTCCCAGGGGAGGACACAGCCCCCCGGCGGGACCTCATCCAAAGACGCCTGATATTGCACCGAAGGCAACAAAGGTCTTTCGCCCACTTCTCCAAAGCCGACAAGCTGAGGTATCTGGAATCCTTGGATTTCAGGTTCTCCCTGAGGCTTAAGTGAGGCCGCAGCGACAACCGTGTGGCTTGTGCCTAGATCAATTCCGACCAGCCACTGAGGATGTGTTTTGGAAGCGCCTGTGCTCATTCGCCTTATGACGCCATGATGTCGGTCGATGAAGCCTCTCGCTCACGCACTTCGAACTCGACCTTCCAACGCTGGCCGCCATCCCTTGCAACCGCTTCCAGTTGGAGCGTTCCCGTTTCCGTGACTCTCGCCCCGAGAACAACCGGCACCACTTCCCCCTGAAGGTATTGTTCGGCCGGAAGCGTGATTTCGATCGCCGCCAACTCCTGAAGCTCATCCTCAGCCCACCAGTCTAGTCGCGTTCCGACTTCATCGAGACGCCGAACCTTTGAGGAGAAAAACCGAAAATGCACCGGCTCTCCAACGATCAGACCAAACTCGTAAGGTGGAAGCGCAGCCTCGCTGCCCTCCTCCATTCCGAAAGGTGCAATACAAAGGGCCTCAAGCGGAGGCGCAATGCCTGGAACCGCAGGGACCGAACTTTCAACACCCACATAGTAAGCCGCCCCGGTACCACCACGAATGCGGACGCCCGGACCCTTGCGAACGTTACCGTAGTAAGCTGCACCGCGGGACACCGCGAGATCAAGATCAATGCCTTCAAGCAGTCGCGCCGGCGATGCTCCGTCCTCCTCAAGCCAGCGATTGATGACTTCAAGAAGGCGATCCACTAACTCGCTTGATCGAAATACCCCACCATTAAGAAGCACGGCCGAAGGGTGCAAGAAACGGCTGGAGCCTTCATGAACGAGACCTGACGCTTGATGGGCGGCATCGATGTGCCGACTCAAAAATGCAGCCAGATGGGCAGTAATTCGAGCGTCTTGCGCGTAAGGCAGTGAAAGTGTCGTCAAGCCGGCCCTGGCTGCTTGCTGGGGTCGCGATTCGATAGAGAGCATCGGAAAGAAGCCATCTACGACCGTTTCCAGAACCTCATCTCGAGTCAAATTGGTTCTCAGCGTTCCACCGATCAGGGATGAACCCCGGCTCGGAACGGCTATCGCCACATCAGTCAGTGAGGCATCACCGAGCAATTTTTCCTTGGCATCACGAGCACCATGGGTCAGGCACTGCAACTGCCAAGGCTCAAGCCGCTTTCCCTCCCGGTCCAGCTTGGCGCGTATGCCATAGGCCAAAGCCAAATCCATGTTATCTCCACCCAGAAGGATGTGATCCCCGATGGCCACACGCTCCAGTGTCAGGCTACCCTCCGCCTCTGAAACGGCGATCAAGGAAAAATCGGTGGTTCCGCCGCCCACATCGACCACCAGAATCGTTTCACCCGGACGCACCTGATTTCTCCACTCGCCACCTGAGGCCTGAATCCAGCTATAGACCGCCGACTGTGGCTCCTCAAGCAAAACGGCATGACCCAGCCCCACCCTTCGGGCCGCCTCCACCGTCAGCTCTCTGGCTCCAGGATCAAAGGATGCGGGAACCGTGATGACGAGATCTTGGTCAGCCAGAGGCGCTTCCGGGAATTGGGCGTCCCAGGCACTCTTCAAATGTCGTAGGTAAGCGGTGGATGCGTCCAGCGGCGAAATGCGGGTAACCTCAGGCGGTGACTGAACGGGGAGAATAGGGGCTTTGCGGTCAACCTGCGCATGCGAGAGCCAGCTTTTAGCGCTCCCAACCAGTCGAATCGGGGTCTTGCTGCCCAAGTGACGGGCAATTTCTCCCACGAGACTGCGATCCGCTCCGGGCCAAGGTAAAGCAACGTCCTCGGATCGGATTTCATCTGTGTGTGCCTGATAGAGGAAAGAAGGCAACTGGGGCCGGCTTTCGATAGCTCCGGGGGTGACAAGCTGAGGAATGGGCAAAACTTCAACCGCCACGCCCTCACCTGCCGCCGCATCAAGACGGACAAAGGAGAGGACACTATTGGTCGTTCCTAGATCAATTCCGACAGCAAATTCAGCCTGACTCAAAGTTCAACCTCCGCGGGCGCCAAGACGGAAGGGTCATGGCCCTCAGCCATCAGTGGGAGACGAATGTCACGCACTTTCCATCCCTTGTGAATCAGGCTTCCCTGAAAAGGAGGGGATCCCACGATATTCCCGGTGATGCGAATCTCACCCGCATTGAAACCCTTTTCGAGGGTCACCCGGGTTCCTTCACTCTCGGCCATGACAGGATCCAGCTTTAAGTGTTGCTGGATCACCCGACGGCATCCCTCATGAACGACCCGAGCAGCGGCACCAATATCGGCATCTGCATGGTGCTGAAGATCCTCCTCGATGAAATCGATGAATCGGGCCTCCTGTTGCAACAGCCCAAGCAACTGGAGCGCTGCCGCCGGCTGGGACTCCATCAAGGCCGGGGGCGCGGGCACATCTACAGAGACGTCAGCCGGCGACTTTTTCTGTTTCGCGGAAAGAAAAGGCAGTAGCGCAAGAACCAGCGTCAGGAGAAACAGGATTACGACCAGCGCACCCAGTACCAGATGGAACAAATCAAGCGTAACAGGAACCACTTGGGGGTCGATGGACATCAGAAACCTCGATGAAGGACGCCCCTCGCGGGACGGATTGAAAAGAATAACGTCAAGGAAATGAGCCCAGCGGTAGATGCGCTTACGGACGTTTACCGGGGCGATGGTCGTGACCCGCCCCTGGACGGGTCATGACCCTAAAAGCTTATTCGGGATGTGACTCGCGATAGCGAAGCGCATGGGCGCCCATCACTATACGCACCACCTGCTGCGCTGCTTGCGACCGCTTTCTCTGAAGGTAGCGCTCGGAGATGACATCGGGCACTTTTTCTGCCTGAAAAGCAGGCTTGATAGGGCCCAGCTTGGGATCACAAACGCTCAAGATCAGGTCCGTCAGCTTGCGTGAATCCTCGGGATCATTGACGTGCTTGGTGGTCTCATCATTGAGGCAACGATGATAGGACTCCACCGACTGATTGATCTTTCCCAGCGTCTTCTCGCTTAGAGTCGTTGGCTTCCAGTCCTGCGATACTTCAGGCGTCGCCGGCTTTTCATTCGCAATCGCCCCTGATGCCAGTGCCGCTTGCAATAGAAGAGCAAACCCAAGTCCGAGTGATTGACCTCCGGTCCGAGATGTTTTTTTCACTTTATCTTTCCTTTTGGTGCTTTTCCGCTCGTCGTACGACCCGTTTTAGGGGGTGTAGGTTCCGGTAGCATCTCCATCACCAGGAGATCGACTTCACTGTCACTGACATTCTCAGAAAGGTATTGGGATCCTGTCTCCCAAAATAATTGACCGGGTCCAAACTCTTCAGCCTTGATGTCTGTCGCAATCCTCACCCGTCCTTTAAGGACATAACGGGGCCCCGGGATTGGATGGATACGCGTCGCAACCTTCCATCCCTTGGGCAAGGTCAGTTTGATCACACGCACCTTCACGTTTGGGGCCGAAAGATCCATCGCCTGCTCACCAAGAAGCTGCTGGGGCAATGGCGCCGTTTCGACGGCGACTGCATCAAGGCTGAAAATCAGGGCGAGACCCGCGAACAGCTTGATTAGGGACATCTTTACAATCTCCTCAGTAGCTCAGCGCGACGGGCTGAAGAATCGGCAACATCAGGACTTACCCACCTCTTCCACCACCGGAACATGGGCGCGGCGCTGAAGCCACATCACCCCCATCAGATCCCAAATTCCGACCCAGAGTCGATGCCAAGTTCCATACTTGGATACCCCAAGGGTTCGCGGCCGATGGTTGACCTCGACGGAGACTATGCGCGCCCCTGCCCTCTGAGCGAGAGCGGGTAAAAATCGATGCATGTGATCGAAGTAGGGCATCTCTAAGAACAGAGTTCGATCAAAAAGCTTTAGCCCACAGCCAGTGTCCGGCGTGGCATCGCCCAGAAGGCCTGCTCGAACACGGTTGGCGATCCGGGAAGAGAATTTACGCCAGCCGGTATCCTTTCTGTTCTTTCGATACCCTGCAATCAAGGCCTTGCCGCCCTTCTGTGTGAGTTCCTGCCACGCCTTGAACATCGCTGGGATATTGGCCGGATCATTCTGGCCATCACCATCCAGAGTTGCGATGACAGCCCCCCGGGCAGCGATCACTCCGGTTCGAACCGCCGTACTCTGACCACAGCATTTCACGTGCCTTAGCACCCGCAACACAGAAAACTCAGAGCTGAGCGCCTGAAGACGCGCCAGCGTGTCGTCGGAGCTTCCGTCATCGACATAGATGATTTCGTAACCACCCAAACCTGAAACCGCCGCAACGATTTCCTCGATCAATGGACGCAGATTTTCATTTTCGTTATGGACAGGAACCACAACACTCAAATTAATATTCATGATTCCCCCTACCAAGACCCGGTGTAACTGACCATGGCCGGTCCATCGGTGGCAACGACCTCCCCAATGCTGAAGCAGACTTCACCTGCACCCGACAATTGCATAAGGGCCTGAGCTTCTTCGGCTGCAGGAACGCATACGATCATGCCAATGCCGCAGTTAAATGTCTTGAGCATTTCATGATCGGCCACGCGACCTTGCTCCTTCAGCCAATTGAAAACTGGAGGTCTTTCAAAACGATCGAGATCGATCACTGCCGCCGTTCCCTTGGGCAGCACCCTTGGGAGATTCTCAGTAATTCCGCCACCCGTGATATGCGCAAAAGCATGTACTTCAGAACCGTGCAAAAGGCTGATCAGGGATTTCACATAGATCCGCGTGGGTTCCATGAGAGCATCCGCCAGCTTCTTATCCCCACAGGAGGACTCCAGCGCGCCGTCACCGGCCTTCTCGATGATTTTCCGAATCAGGGAATACCCATTTGAATGGGGTCCAGAGGAAGCGAGACCAATCAGTTTGTCACCCGGACGAACCCGGGTGCCATCGAGCATGGCAGATTTTTCGACGATGCCGACACAAAATCCAGCAAGATCGTAATCTCCTGCCTCATACATGCCGGGCATTTCAGCGGTTTCGCCGCCCACGAGGGCACAACCCGCCCGCTCACAACCTGTTCCAATTCCCTCGATCACGGATGCCGCAACATCGACGTCAAGGCGCCCGGTTGCGTAGTAGTCGAGAAAAAAGAGGGGCTCAGCGCCCTGGACCACAATGTCGTTAACGCACATCGCGACAAGATCAATACCGACCCCGCCATGAAGTCCTGTGTCGATGGCCAACTTTAACTTGGTTCCAACACCGTCCGTTCCGGCGACCAGAACAGGTTCACGGTAGCGCCCAACGGGCAATTCAAAAAGGGATCCGAATCCACCCAGACCTGCTAGAACGCCAGGAATTCGTGTTCTTGCCGCAATCGGTTTAATTCGTTCAACCAGGGCATTACCCGCCTCGATATCAACGCCAGCCTTTCGGTAATCCAAAGACTCGCTATCCTCGCGCTTGTCGCTCAAAAAAGTTCTCCGAAGTCATTCGTACGATGGCGGAACCCTGATCCAGTGGCGAGGCAAGCAGGCCTCCTGAGACGGGGTGATTGTGCTATTTTAGCGCGTCTTCGGTCTGAAAGGCCCTGCCCTCGCCGTTCCTGTATCCAGGGACGCTTATAAACCTTGCTGACCGTTAGCCCGTTTCCAGAGGGGCCCCGGACTCCCTGGGTTCTCAAAGTACCAGCCTCAGACGATTCACAGCATGGAACGAAAAGAGATCGTTGAAAAATTCATCCGCATTGGCCTCATCACGGTAACGGCTGTTTACCTTTTGATCCTTGTGGGGGGGATTGTGCGTGCCTCGGGTTCCGGAATGGGTTGTCCTGACTGGCCCACCTGTTTTGGTCGACTGGTGCCCCCAACCTCTGAAAGTCAGCTGCCTTCGGACTACCATCAGCGCTATATCGGTTACGGCGATACCACATTCAATGTATTGAAGACCTGGACCGAGTACCTCAATCGTCTGCTCGGCGTTTCTATCGGGATTTTGATTCTGACAACCCTGATTCGATCGATCCCCTTCAGAAAGTTTGCGCCCTCAGTCTTCTATCTTTCGTTCTCGACCTTTCTGCTGGTGGGCTTCCAGGGATGGCTGGGATCTCGCGTGGTTGCCAGTGAATTAAAGCCGGCACTGATTTCAGCCCACATGATTGTGGCATTCGTGATCGTCTCGCTGCTAATTCTGTCGGTTTGTCTGGCGGCTCGCCCATGGCTCAGCCGGCAAAGCTTTGGCTCACTAAGCCCCCATTGGCGTCGAACGCTCAAATTTGCGATCGCTTTCACCCTCATTCAAATCACCATGGGAACCCAAATCCGGGAAGCAGTAGATGGCATCACGAATGCCCATGTGATCAGCGAGCGCTCGGTATGGCGCGATCATTTTCCGATCATCTTCTATATCCATCGCTCTTTTTCATCGATCATTCTTTTCACCAACCTCTGGCTGGTTTGGAAACTTCGAAAAGCGACAATTGCAGGTAACCCCATGCGGATTCCTGCCTATGGATTAGCAGGACTGATTGGTATCGCGATTCTGAGTGGGGTCAGCCTGGATCGGCTGGGCTTTCCTGCAGTCGTTCAGCCCGTTCATCTGCTGATGGCTAACCTGATCTTTGGAACGCAGTTTTATCTTCTCATGGCGTCCCGCTTTGCCGGCACTGCCCTTAAAAAGAACGTCTAGGAACAAGCTGAAGGCGAAGGAAGATTAAGGGTCCCGTCATGTCCCTTGAGGGTCTGAATGGCCTCATCAAATTCCATCACGCTGCCCTGCCAGGGAACCTTAATCCAGAAGGATTGGCCCCTGACCAATCGGGGCCTGACCTTGGCATTAATACCCCGTTCTCTAAAGCCCACCAAGGCGGCGTTTGCCTCTTCCTCCGTGGGATATAGACCCAGCGCGATGGATCCCGCCAGGGGGCCGCGATCGAAAAGCCAGGTTTCGTAAAACCCCCGATTCAGCAGTAATTGCCGATTGGCCAGTGCTCCCTCACGCGTGGTCGCTTTGGTAAAGAGCACCCAATAGCCTTCAGCAACGTCCCCTGCCCGATTAGTCACACGAAGATCTTTCGCAAGCGTTCCCAAGACCGTCAAATGCGATTCAGCCTCCTCTCGGGTTGCAAAAGGACCTAGCGACATGCACCCCGAACGCGGGGGACTTTGGGCATCATCGAAGCCATTCGCTAAGCCATCCTGAGCTGGCACGGGGTCTGGCTCTGTCGGAAGAAGATCAAACCCCGCGTCTTCTGAGCCCAATGAATCCAAGGGATCCATTGAGGTTTGGACTTTGCTTTCAGGGCCGGTCTTGAAGCCCCAGTGATCAAGCCCGTACTTCCACCCCAGGAAAACGAGATTCACCAGCACCAGCATGTAAAAGAGATATTTCAATGGGAAACTCGGATCGAGACACTATGGCCCCTTGAAATGGGGACATTCTAACCCGTGGAAAAAAAGCGATATCAAATAAACAACATGCACTATCGTGATCCCCGACAAACCCGCCAAAGGCCTTCCAGAACAAGATCAGGGAGTATTCGGGAGCGATACCGAAGAAAAGCCGCAAGCTTCAAAGCATCTCCACCGGTTATGAGGAGCGACGGCTCGCCAAAACCCCTGCTTTGAACATCGTTAAATACCCGCTCAATCGCTCCCACAAGGGCTATCAAAGCACCCGAGGCCATTCCCTCCAGCGTATTCAGACCAGGATCGAGGGACGATTCACCCAAGGCTTTGGACTCCCGGATTTGATGTGTCCCCTTGACCAAAGCCTCGCCCATCGCAGTCAATCCCGGAAGGATATACCCTCCAAGATGGCGCCCCTCTGAATCGAGGAGATCAATGGTACAAGCGCTACCCGCATCAACGATGACCGTCGGTTGTTTACTTCGCTCTCTTGCCGCAATAAGGGCAAGCCAGCGATCAACACCAAACCGGTCCGGATCTTGGTAGCCGGACGTCACCCCGAAACCTTGATGCTGGGCCTTTGCGATGAAGGGAGCCATGGACCAACGTCGCTTAATGAACGATGTGATATCGGCCTCAACGCGTTCTCCGGCCACATTCGAAAGCGCAATACCCAAAGGCTTCTCAAGACTGTCCCAAGCTGCCTTTATTCCGGGGAGAACCGCCGGTCGAATGGAAACTGGCACTCCGGGCATCAGGAGATTCTCTTCGACCCTTGCCCATTTGATTCGGGTATTTCCCGCATCAATCAGAAGGTAATACCCCGCCATTAGTGGATGACCCGCAAACGAACTTCCCCCGATGCAAACGTTCGTTGTTTGCCTCCCTCCTCTTCAAAGATCAGAAAGCCTTCCGGAGAGACATCGAGTACCTTCCCTACCACCTCTTCATCGCCAACACGAATCGTTGCAGGCTTTCCGCTATCGCCGTGGATCGCTCGCCATTCTGGAAGATAAGTTTGAAGCCCCTCTTCCGCATAGCTTGCAAGAATCCTGAGAAGCTGGGAGATGAAACCAGCCACCATGTCATTCCTGATCCCTGTCTTTCCTCCAAGGACACGTCGAAGATCCGTCGCCGACTGATCAATGCGGGCTTCGATCTCTGTCGGAAGATCGATATTCAAGCCAACACCAATCACCACAGCACAGGATCCATGAGCCTCACCAGCGATTTCGATCAGGATGCCCCCAAGCTTGGCCCCTTGCCACAAAAGATCATTGGGCCATTTGAGAGCAACATCGCGGGCACCGATCGATTCTAGAGCCCGACTGAGTCCAACCCCCACGGCAAGGCTTAAACCCGCAACCTGACGCGGGTCCTGAAATCGCCACAGCAGAGAAAGACAAATGCCTCCCCCGAGCGGTGAGAGCCAACTGCGTCCAATCCGCCCGCGCCCCTGCTTTTGGAATTCAGCCAAAACGACTGTTCCATTGGGCGCTGTGCCCAAGGCCATTTGCATCAATGTCGAATTGGTGGATTCGAGAATGCTTTCAATATGCAGAGGCCCCAGCAAACGTGTTACCGCCGGATCCACTCCTTGTAGAATTTTTTCAGCATCCAGGAGTTCAATGGGTCGTGTCAGTCGATAGCCTTTACCGGGAACCGAGATCACTTCGAGGCCAAAATTTTCAAGACGCCTGACGTGCTTCCATACCCCGGCTCTCGAGATGCCCATCACCTGGGCAATCTCGGTACCCGAGTGAAAACGACCATCGGCCAGAGACTCAATCAGGATTCGATCATACTTATCCATACGGCTTAGGACTTGCGATCCAAGGCTTTGAGCCGAGCCAATTTCTCTGCGATCTTGATTTCAAGGCCCCGCTGAACCGGCTGATAGTAGGTTCGCTCGGGCATCGCATCAGGAAAGTATCGCTCCCCCGCAGCATACGCATCGGGTTCGTCATGGGCATAGCGATAGTGCTTTCCATAATCCAGGTTTTTCATAAGGGATGTCGGTGCATTTTTTAGATGCACAGGCACATCCAAACTCCCAAAACTTGCAGCATCCGCCCTGGCCGCCTTATAGGCCACATATACCGCATTGCTTTTAGGCGCTGCAGCGAGATAGAGAATGGCCTGCGCCATGGCCAGCTCGCCCTCAGGGCTTCCCAAGCGCTCCTGAGCATCCCAGGCATTGAGCGCTAATTGCAGTGCTCTTGGATCCGCATTACCAATGTCTTCACTGGCAATCCGGACAATCCGCCGAGCCAGGTAGAGGGGATCAATGCCACCATCGAGCATTCTCGAAAACCAATAGAGGGCCGCATCCGGCGCACTGCCACGAACTGATTTATGGAGAGCCGAAATCTGGTTGTAAAAGTCCTCTCCGTTTTTGTCGAACCGACGATTACTTCCCGCAGAGAGAACCTCAGCGACAAGTTCAGGAGAAATCAGACCGCCTTCATTTGGTGCGAGATCGAGCGTGATTTCGATCAAATTGAGTAGACGACGAGCATCGCCATCAGCGGCTTGCACAAGAAGCTGAACGCTTTCAGAGGAAAGGGTCAGGTCCTGCGTCCCATACCCCCTAACCGGATCATTGAGAACCTGATGCACGAGCCCTTCGAGATCCTCTTCCGTCAGCCCCCGAAGGACATAGACCCGGGCGCGGGAAAGCAACGCGTTATTGAGCTCAAAGGAAGGGTTTTCGGTCGTCGCACCGATAAAGCAAAAAGTCCCGTCTTCGACGTGGGGAAGAAAGGCATCTTGCTGGCTTTTATTGAAGCGGTGAACTTCGTCCACGAAAAGAAGGGTGCCCCTGCCTTCTTCTTCTCTTATGCGTTTGGCTTGCTGAACCTGCTCCCGAATATCTTTCACCCCGGCGAGGACAGCAGAAAGGGTCGAGAACTCGGCATCGGCGTAACGCGCCAAAAGCCGAGCCAGGGTCGTCTTGCCGGTCCCAGGTGGGCCCCAGAAAATCATGGAATGAAGCCGACCTTGCGTGATCGCCTCATACAAGGGCTTGCCGGGACTCAGAAGGTGAGTCTGCCCGACATACTCTTCCAAAGTGCGTGGCCGCATCCGTTCGGCCAAAGGCTGATATTGAGATTGAGGCTCGCGCATGAGGTCGAACCTCCTCCCTAAAACTCAGGGATCTTCAAAGACATCAGCACCCGGAGGTGCCTTGAAGTTGAAAATTTCAGGGTTCAGCTTGACACCGGTCTTGAGCTGATCGAAGTAGATCCGAGTCAATTGACCAAAATTGTCGCTGAGTTCCATTCCCACCAGAACGTTGTTTTCAAGGCCGATCTGGATGTACTGAAATCCACCCTCCTCGGACTTTGGAATGAGCTTGATGAGGGCAATCCCTTCCTCATCCGCCTGGGCTTCAATCTTGAAGTTGGTCTCCAAGGGAATGTCTCCCGTCAGAAGAAGAGCCGGTGTGGAGCCAATAGCCTTGTTGAGCTTTTTGACCGTGACCTGTTCCAGGTCTCGGTCAAAAAACCAGACCTTGCCAGCACTGGAGACGATCTCCTGATGATGTGGCTTCTCATAATTCCAGCGGAATTTTCCGGGTCGCTGAAGCGAAAAGGTCCCTTCGCTGCGTTTTCCTGCGTTGCCCTTTTCATCCACTTGTACCTGAACAAAATGGGATTCAAGGGTGCTGGCGCGCGCCAGAAACGCCTTGAGTTTCTGCTCCGGTGTTTCCTTGGCTTGAACCGTCAGAGCGCTCAGGCCGAGTAAAAAAATCATGACCAAGCGAACCGCTGAGAATCCATGCTTCATGAACTAGCCCTCCAGGCGCAGTGAACGGACCAACTCTTCGGCATAGCCGGTGTAGTCTCGGGGCGCGAGTTTCAGAAGTGATGCCTTCGCTTCATCCGGGATGTCCAGTGACCCGATAAAGTCAGCCAATCGTGCCATATCGATTCGTTGCCCTCGGGTCAGATCCTTGAGCTTTTCATAGGGTTTCTCAACGGCGTACCGTCTCATTACCGTCTGAATCGGCTCAGCAAGGACCTCCGGATTGGCCGCAAGATCGGCTTCCAGAGCCTCGGCATTAATCGCCAACTTGGAGATGCCCTTCAGCGAGGATTCCAGAGCGATCAAGGTATGCGCCATTCCAACGCCGATATTCCTCAGGACCGTTGAATCGGTCAGGTCGCGCTGCCATCTTGAAACCGGGAGTTTTTCCGCAAGATGGGTAAACAAGGCGTTGGCAAGCCCCAAATTCCCTTCGGAGTTCTCAAAGTCAATGGGATTGACCTTGTGTGGCATCGTGGAGGATCCAACCTCGCCTGCCACCGTCTTCTGCTTGAAGAATCCCAGCGAGATATAGCCCCAGACGTCCCGATCAAAATCCATCAGGATCGTGTTAAATCGTGAGGCCGCATGGAAAATCTCAGCCAGATAATCGTGGGGTTCGATCTGCGTCGTGAAGGGGTTGAAGGTCAGACCCAACGACTCCACAAACCGTTGACCAAAGGCAGGCCAATTAACTTGTGGGTAGGCCACAACATGGGCGTTGTAATTGCCCACCGCCCCATTGATTTTGCCCAAGAGCTCAACGCCCGCCATCTGCTTGACCTGGCGATCCAGGCGAACAGCCACGTTAGCGAATTCCTTCCCCATGGTTGACGGCGTCGCAGGCTGACCATGGGTTCGCGATAGCATCGGCTGACCCGCGTATTCATGAGCTCTCTCGGCGATCGCGGCCGTGAGTTTCCGCATCATGGGAAGCATGACACGATCGCGCGCTTCAAGAACCATCAGACCATAGGACAGGTTATTGATGTCTTCGGAGGTACATGCGAAGTGAATAAATTCGCTAACCGCCTCCAACTCTTTGTTCCCAGAAATCTTTTCCTTGAGAAAATACTCAACGGCCTTTACGTCATGGTTGGTCGTGCGCTCAATTTCCTTCACGCGTTCAGCATCGGAGGCTGAAAAGCCACTCACAATCCCTTCCAGTCGGTCTACCGCACTTTGACTGAAGACCGGAACTTCAGTGATCTCCGGCGCATTGGAAAGAGCGATCAGCCAGCGTACTTCAACGAGTACGCGATAGCGAATCAGTCCGTATTCACTGAGGATGGGACGAAGCGGATCGACCTTGCTGGCATACCGCCCGTCGATGGGAGAAAGATCCATAAGTGACATCGCTTGGCTACCTCGGTAATCAGTTCGCTATAAATCCAGAAAATTTTAACCCTTCAGGGCCTTCTCGGGCGGATCGCCAATTAAGCCGGTGGACTGACCCTGCCATAAGGCCGTCTCGATGATCCCTCCCCCCAGGCACTCGCCATCTTCATAGAAGACCACCGATTGCCCCGGGGTGACCGCCCGTTGTGCCTGATCAAATCGCACCCTAATTCGCCCATCCTCCAGAGGCTCAACGTGACAGGACTGATCCTCCTGACGATATCGGACCTTGGCTTTTGAGGAAAAAGCAACGCCATCCAAGCCATCACGGGTCCACGACAGCTGGCTTGCGATCAAGGAATCGGAGAGCATGAGAGGATGTTCATGTCCCTGCCCCACGATCAGGACATTCCGCCCAAGGTCCTTGGCCAGAACATACCAGGCCTCTTCACTGGCACCTCGAACGCCACCCACACCAAAACCCCTCCGCTGCCCCAGGGTGTAGTACATGAGGCCTTCATGTTCGCCTATTTTTTGGCCCTCGGCCGTTTCAATGTGTCCTGGCTGGGCAGGCAGGTAGCGCATCAAAAAATCTTTGAACTTGCGTTCGCCGATGAAACAAATTCCGGTACTGTCGCGCTTACGTGCGTTACCAAATCCCGCTCGATCCGCGAGTCGCCTGACTTCTTCCTTGAGGATGTCCCCCACCGGAAAAAGGATCTTGGCGAGCTGAGATTGACCCAAGGTGTAGATGAAATAGGTCTGGTCCTTGCCCGGATCCTCACCCTTGATCAGCCGCTGAATGCCCTCGCGGCACTCATTGCGCGCGTAATGGCCAGTGGCGATCAAATCAGCGCCTAACGCTTCAGCGTAGTCCAGAAACGCCCTGAACTTGATCTCCTGATTACAGAGGATATCGGGGTTGGGTGTCCTGCCTGCCGCATATTCCGTTAAAAAGACCTCAAAAACCCGGTCCCAGTATTCGGAAGCAAAATTGACGGTGTGAAGGGGGATGCCCAGACGGTCACTCACCTCCTGAGCGTCGGCCAGATCCTCTCGCGCCGTACAATATTCAGTGCCGTCATCCTCGTCCCAATTCTTCATGAAGAGGCCGCTAACCTCATAACCAGCCTCAAGAAGACGTAGAGCTGAAACGGAAGAGTCGACGCCCCCGGACATGCCGACGATGACTTTAGCCGCCATGGATCAGGAAAGAAGGGCTTTTAAGATATCAAGGGAATGGCGGGCGCCTGCAAGATAGTCATCCACGCACTGAAGCACTAGGGGACTTCTGTGTTGCGCCTGACGCGCCAACAGTTCATCTCTCGTCAGCCAAAGCACGTGTTCAATCCCTTCGTCCAGCGCCTGGCCTTGAGCCTCAAGGATCGCATCCGCTGCGACCGCAACTCGAAGATAGGTCACGCTCCGATCCTCCTTCCCCCAGACATAAACTCCAACCAGTGATGTCGGCTCGACGTGCCAAGCCGTCTCTTCAACTGCCTCCCGGATGACCGCTTCAATCAGCGACTCACCCACCTCAAGATGCCCAGCGGGTTGGTTGATGACCAGTTGCCCCCGATTATCCCGCTCTTCCACGAAGAGAAATCGGCCGTCACGTTCGACAATTGCGGCAACAGTAACCCGGGGGCGATCCGGAATCGCAGAAGAAGGCATGATCATGGGGCGGGGGCTCGGCAGGCCAGATGATGGCCAAGGACTTGAAAGTGTGCAAATTATGCCACACTTCACTGGAACCTCTTTCGAATTAATGACTCACAAAGAGGGGTCCAGAGCCGGCCTGAGTGGCTGGGTACACAGCGATTTACCGATGGTATATTGACTACAGAACCTGCCTTTTTAAATCGATTTGACGATGACGGAAAAGAACACCAACAAGCCCGGCGATGACCTTGCCGTCAAAGAAGCGAAACCGCAACTCAAGCGACCGCCTCTGTTCAAGGTTTTTCTGCTGAACGATGACTTCACCCCGATGGAGTTTGTCATAGACATTCTCAAGCGATTTTTCGCGATGGATGAAGAAAAGGCGACTCAGGTGATGCTGCACGTTCACACGCGCGGGATTGGTGTTTGCGGGGTCTATTCACGGGATATCGCTGAAACCAAAGTTCGCCAAGTCAATGATTTTTCGCGAGAGCACCAACACCCCTTGCTCTGCGATATGGATGAGGCCTAGTCTTCTAGGCAAGCCGCCCGGAATCGTGCCCCCTTCGGGAGTTCGACGAAGGTTAAGGGATATGTAAAGAGTTCCCAGCCCCAGCAAGAGGAAGTCAGTCATGCTCAGCAAAGAACTTGAGGTTTCGCTCAATCAGGCATTCCGCGCAGCCTATGACAAGCGGCATGAGTTCATTTCCGTTGAACACCTTCTTCTTGCCATGCTGGACAATACCGCAGCGATTGATGTGCTCAAAGCTTGTGGCGCCAACATCGACGACATGCGCCGCGAACTTGAAAAATTCATTGAGGAAACCACCCCGCTGATCGCCGCTGGGATCAAACGGGAGACTCAACCCACTCTGGGGTTTCAAAGGGTCCTTCAGCGGGCAGCGTTTCATGTGCAGTCCTCTGGGAAGCAGGAAGTCACTGGAGCAAACATCCTGGTTGCCATATTCAGCGAACAGGACTCTCACGCAGCCTTCGTGCTGGGGCAGCAAGACGTCACTCGCCTCGACGTCGTGAACTTCATTTCCCATGGCATCACCAAGAATGGTGAAGACCCCGGCTTGGCGGCCAAAAGTCCCCTCACGGAAAATGAAGAGGGAGAGCAGGCCGGAAGCAACCCCCTCGAAAAATTTGCTGAGAACCTCAATGAGCTGGCTCGTGCCGGTCATATTGACCCTCTGATCGGTCGCCGTGACGAGGTTGACCGGACCATTCAGATTCTCTGCCGCAGAAGAAAAAACAATCCCTTGCTCGTCGGTGAAGCCGGCGTTGGAAAGACGGCCATCGCCGAGGGTCTCGCCAAGAAGATCGTCGAAGGGGACGTCCCTGAAATCCTCAAGAAAAGCGTGATTTACTCTCTGGATCTCGGCGCACTGGTTGCCGGGACTAAATATCGTGGCGATTTCGAAAAACGACTGAAAGCGTTGCTTTTACAGCTAAAAAAAGAGCCCGAAGCCATTCTGTTTATCGACGAAATCCATACGATCATCGGGGCAGGATCAGCCTCAGGTGGCGTGATGGATGCATCGAACCTGATCAAGCCCGTTCTTGCCTCCGGTCAACTACGGTGCATTGGCTCGACGACCTATCAGGAATACCGAGGCATCTTTGAGAAGGATCGGGCGCTGGCCCGGCGATTCCAGAAAATCGATGTCCCTGAACCCAGCGTGGATGAAACCTTCCAGATCCTGAAAGGGCTGAAGTCGAAGTTCGAAGAGCATCACCAGGTCAAATATTCGCTGGCCGCCCTGCGTTGTGCTGCTGAGCTATCCGAGCGTTACATTAACGATCGCCAACTTCCCGACAAGGCCATTGATGTCATCGATGAAGCCGGCGCTTGTCAACGCATCCTTCCGCCATCAAAACGCAAGAAACTGATTGGCGTTCTCGAGATCGAGGAAATCATCTCCAAGATTGCCCGCATTCCGCCAAAGACCATTTCGACCAATGACAAGGACAAACTGAGAGATCTTGAAAAGAACCTCAGAATGCTCGTTTTTGGACAAGATGAGGCCATCACCAGCTTGTCTGCTGCGATCAAACTGTCGCGCGCGGGATTAAGGGAAGCCCAGAAACCGATCGGCTGCTTCCTTTTTGCTGGCCCTACAGGCGTTGGGAAAACCGAAGTCAGCCGACAGCTCGCCAAGGTGCTCGGCATCGAACTGCTTCGCTTCGATATGTCGGAATACATGGAGCGACACACCGTATCACGACTGATCGGTGCCCCACCCGGCTATGTCGGATTTGACCAAGGAGGTCTTTTGACGGAGGCCGTTAGTAAGCACCCCCATGCTGTTGTCCTGCTGGATGAGATCGAAAAAGCTCATCCAGATGTCTTTAATCTGCTGCTTCAGGTCATGGATCATGGAACCCTGACGGACAATAACGGCCGCAAAGCCGACTTCCGCAACATCATCTTGATCATGACAACCAACGCCGGCGCCAGCGAGGCTGGCAGAGCCTCCATAGGCTTCACGCGCCAGGATCACTCGGGCGACAGCCTTCAGGTCATCGATCGGCAGTTCTCGCCAGAGTTCCGCAACCGTCTGGATGCGATCATTCCATTCAAACCGCTGGCGATTGATATTGTTGCCCAGGTAGTCGACAAGTTTATGTTCGAGCTGGAAACACAACTCGCTGAAAAACGGGTCTCCATTGTTCTTGAACCGGAAGCCCGACTTTGGATTGCAGAAAGAGGCTTTGATCCCCAAATGGGCGCGCGCCCCATGAGCCGGGTGATACAGGAGAAGATCAAGAAGCCACTGGCCGAAGAAATCCTGTTCGGAAAACTCAGTACGGGTGGGGTAGCCAGAATTGGGGTGGTCGACGACGAATTGACCTTCGAAGTCGAGACAGTACGCGAGATATCGGAGCCCGCGTAGTCGGGCTCTGCTTAGCGCTGACGGAAAGTGATTCGACCTTTGGAGAGGTCGTAAGGGGTCATTTCAACCTTGACCCGGTCGCCGGTCAGGATGCGGATGTAATGCTTGCGCATCTTGCCCGAGATGTGAGCCATAACGACATGGCCATTATCCAGTTCGACCCGGAAGGTCGTATTCGGAAGGGTTTCGATGACCTTTCCTTCCATTTCAATGTGATCTTCTTTCGACATACGCTCTCATAAACAGACGAGATTGGGCGGCCCAACGCCAGACTCCCCATTCTAGCACAGACTGGGCAAACGACCGGTTTCCAGCCTCAGCCATCCTGCCAGCCATTCTCACCCAGGATTTCGTAGGGCCGAAACTGAGATTTGTAGGCCATTTTCTTGGACTCCTGAATCCAGAAACCCAAATAAAGCGCGACTCCACCTCGACGGCGCACCTCCTCAATCTGCCAGAGGATTGCAAAGGTTCCAAGCCCTCGCGCCTGCTGCTCCGGATCGTAAAAGGTATACACGGCAGAGAACCCGTCATCGAGGACATCAACGACCGAGACCGCTACCAGAAGACCTGCACGTCGAAATTCGAAAAAGACTGTACCTTCAAAACGAGGATTGCCAAGGAATCGAATGAATTCTTCGGCAGAGCTTTGCTCCATGTCACCCCCGGGATGACGGTGCGATTGGTAGCGAAGATAAAGCCGATAATGCTCTTCATTGAACGAGGCGGGAACCTCCTCGATCATCAGCCCCTGATTCTGATTCCAGGTCCTTCGCTGAGAACGGCTTGAAACGAACCGGTCCACCGGAATTCGAATCGGAATGCAACTCCGGCAACCCTCACAATAGGTGCGGTACACCAATTCCCCACTTCGTCTGAACCCCCCCCTGACCAAGGCACCATAGAATCGGCTTGAAAGGGGAAAGTCTGGCGGAAGAATCGCCATCCGAGCCTCCCGACCTGGAAGGTAGGGACAAGGATGCGTGTCACCCAGGAAAAGGGGGATGGAGGTCACTGGATCTGACCCCACGCATTAGCTGCAGGCTCAACATTTCCAAGACAATCGACTTGGAGGAGGAACGCTTCTCGGGCCATAGCCTTTGCCCCCAGACTCTCAAGGTGCGGGGTATGGACCTGACAATCTATCAACCGATAACCCCATCGCTCGAGTTGCTGACATGCCGACACAAAGGCGACCTTCGAGGCATCCGTCTCGCGCCGAAACATCGACTCACCAAAAAAACAGCATCCCACAGCAACACCATAAAGGCCTCCTACCAGCCTGCCATCATTCCAGCACTCGAATGAATGCGCATAACCGGCACGATGCAAAAGAGAGTAACTTGAACGCATCTCCTCAGTGATCCAGGTCCCGGATTGATCAGAGCGGGGCT
This sequence comes from Pseudomonadota bacterium, assembly GCA_039795615.1. Taxonomy (GTDB): domain Bacteria; phylum Pseudomonadota; class Gammaproteobacteria; order Methylococcales; family Methylococcaceae; genus UBA6136. The sequence continues at coordinate 1,506 of JBDKLO010000127.1, read as the reverse complement.
CCGCACACGCTTGCATCACCTGATCAAAGGCGAGGTCATGCGTCACCTGGAACAGCCCTTGGCGAATCCTTTTACCGAGGCTCCTGGATATTTTGATGTCGCGAGGGGCCATCACCCATCGAGGAGCCGGTGACCACCATAAAATGGGTTCATCCTCACTGAACCAGGGGAAAATGCCATGCCGATAGGCATTGACCAGCCGCTCAACTGAAAGGCAGCCTCCCACGGCAAGCAGACCATTGGGCTCGTCCAGGGCCTGACTGACGTCCGGAAAGGGTTCCCCGGGCCAGTCGGGATCGAGGACTTTCAACATGCATCCGTCCGGTAGGGCGACCTTGCGTTACAACTCTGGATATAGGCCTCCATCTGCCGATTTTCGAGAGCGACATGACGGGCAATGGCATCCCTGAAACCGTCATGCCCAATCCAGTGATACGAGTGCGTCCTTGCTGGAAGGAAACCGCGACTGATCTTGTGCTCCCCCTGAGCCCCCGGCTCAAAAACAGATAAGCCCTGCTCAATCGCAAACTCGATGCCCTGGTAATAGCAGATCTCAAAGTGGAGGGCGGGTACGTCTTCAGAGGTACCCCAGTAGCGCCCATAAAGGGTATTGTCCCCCACCATAAAAAAAGCGGCGGCCACAATCTCACCTTCGCTCAAGGCCTCAACCAACAGGAGCCGTTCCCCCATCGTCTTCCCAATGGATTGAAAGAAGCCCAACGTCAGCGCGGGAAAATTGGCATGTTTCTCAAATGTGCTTCGGTAGAGGTTGTGGAATCGCAACCAGTCCTCAGCGGAAAGCTCATTCCCCTTTCGGCGTTGGATCACCATCCCGGTCTCAAGCACCTTGCGCCGCTCACGCAGAATCTCCTTTCTCCGCTTGGATGTCAGCGCCTCCAAGAAATCACGAAAGTCCCGATATCCCTGGTTCTTCCAGTGAAACTGACAGCCCACCCGATGGATCAACTCCGAATCGCGCAGCACCGCCTCATCGGTAAAAAGAAAATGAACCGAGGAAATGCCCTGTTCGTCGGCCGACCTGAGGACGCGCTGCAATAACGCCTCGCTGAGACCGGCTTCAGGACCATCAGGGGAAAAGAGAAATTTTTGAGCTGTCGCCGGCGTAAACGGGGCTGCGACCACCCATTTGGGGTAATACGGAATGTCATGCCTCTGGTAGGCCTCTGCCCAGGACCAGTCGAAAACAAACTCGCCAAAGGAGTTCTCTTTGACATAGAGAGGGAGCGCAGCGACCACCTCTCCGACAGCATCTTCAACCAACCAGGGAGTTGCATACCAACCCACACGATCACCCAGACACCGTTGAGTCTCAAGTGCTGCCAAGAATTCATGGGAAAGATGCGGGACATCCGTACCCGCAAGCTGATTCCAGGTCTCTCGAGGTAACGAGGCAATTCCTCCGGCGATCAGCTTGACCGAATACGCTGCGGGGGTCATGTCAAAAAGAACCTGACTTCACCTGAAATGATCGAAAAAGGGCCATCA
>JBDKLO010000126.1:0-11541 GCA_039795615.1 Pseudomonadota bacterium | reverse complement strand
CTGAAGGCGCGCCTCAAACGACTGGAAGCAACATTCACGGAATGTCCCGGCGATGGCAACATGGACAAGGTGGTCAATCAGAAGGATCTCGATGACTGGGCGATTTTCGCCTCCAAAACGCCCGGCACGGCCACACCCAACGGGGGCGGGAAAGGCAGCTGGTATGACCTGGGCGGTCCTTCGGATCACACCCGTCCTGATGGGCTGACGGACGAAACCGATCGACAGATCATCCTTGAGAACTTCGGCAAGAAGTGCAAATAAGGGGTCGCCCTTTAACCGGTGGGAATCGTCAGGAGCGGCGCCTGCGTCTTATCCGGCGATTCCACTAGGGTAAAAAGAAACATCAAAAAGGACAGCATGCGCTTGGAGGCGATGTCCTTGTCGTCGATCCAGAACCAGTTCTTATGGTAGGGGACACTGATGAAGGCATCCTCCGGCTTTTGAGGCCCACAATAGATCCGAATCAATGGCGGCATGGCCTGTCCCCGATGCTGATCAGCCGGCATCGTGGGATTGACCCTGTTTTCAGCGACATCCCGAGAGGGCACTTCGATGTAGGAAGCGAGCTCGACCAGGACATCGAGGACGGAACGGGTCAAAAGAGCGACCTCATGATCGTTGGACCCCACGGAACCATAGACGACGCTGAGTTCTTCGATCTTTGCATTGAGCTTTAGGAGCCCCCTGATCTCCCGAGACAGGCCTGAGACTTCCGGCTTTGAAGTATCGCGGATGATGAATAGGGTCGAGAGCTTGTCATTGATCTTCTGAGTTCGAAGACCGAAGGCGCCCGACAACTGAGCCGTCCGCATCAGTTCAATCAACCGATAAAAGTCAGGATGACCCCGCTTGAGACGCGCCTGCCCCCCATAGCGATTTTCAAGACCATTGATGGAGTGGACCGTCAGCCGCAAGACGAGATCTGCTGGATATCCCGCCTGGATCAGGGAGATGACTGCACCCGGAGGCACCGGACTCATAAGACTCCGCGCGAATCGCTCCCCCACCATCGGGCTATAGGTGACCGTGGGGCGATCTGCATAGCTTCCGATCCCCCCGATCATTTGTGCGGGGTAGACCGATGAAGGCGCGTTGAACCAGGAGCCATTGAGATTGACCGAGCCTTGCACCTGATACTGGCTGATGATGGAGGCCACGTCCAGGAAGACCGGCGCATCGCCGTAGCGAAGCTTGATGAGGTTCAGCATCATCTCCTCTTTCCAGGATTCGGAAATGGCGACGTTGTAGTCGATCCGGTCCTGTCCAAGAAAACCCGGCCCCAACCCACTGCATCCCGAGACAAGCCCGGCAAAGGCCAAAGCCATAGCCATAGCCAAAAGCCTCAGCCTTCCGATTTTCATGATGAGGTCTGCTTGAAGGGATCCTCAGCTCATGATGTTGAAGAGGGCTGACTGGCCTTCTCGGCATAGGCTTTTTTACCGCCCGCAAGGATGGCCTCGGGGGTGATCGTTCCAAATAGATGAAGGGTCCGGGCAATGACACCCGTCCATCCCGTTTGGTGACTGGCGCCAATACCCGCACCATTGTCCCCATGAAAATATTCGTAAAAGAAAAGGTAATCCTTCCAGTGGGGATCGTTTTGAAAGAGATCAACACCGCCAAAGACAGGGCGGTGGCCTTGTTCATCACGCAGGAAGATCCGTGCCAGGCGACGTGAGATTTCTTCGGCTACCTCAAAGAGGTTCATCATCTGCCCGGATCCTGTAGGACACTCCACTTTGAAGTGTTCACCGTAATAACCAAAGTACTGCAAGAGCGCCCGAATGATCAGTGCATTGACCGGCATCCAGACCGGTCCCCGCCAATTCGAGTTGCCGCCAAACATCCCTGTATCCGATTCGGCGGGAAGATACCCCACTCGGTATTCCTGCCCCGAAAGGTTGACCACATAGGGGTGTTCGGCGTGATAACGGGAGAGGGATCGAATCCCGAAGGGACTTAAAAACTCCGCCTCATCGAGCATGCGGGCCAGCACTCTTCGGAGCTTCTTTTCATCCAGGATCGATGCCAGACGGCGTCCACCCTCCCCTTGAATCCTCGGGTCATGAATGGCTTCAAGGAGCTCAGGTCGGGCGTCCATGAAGCGCTTGAACTTCAACCAGATTTCGGGGTACTTGGCGATGGCCTCGCCTTCAAAAATCGTGGCCGCACACAGGGGCAACAAACCGACAATCGATCGAACCCGGAGCCGCTCAGATCGTCCATCCGGCATCCGAAGGACATCGTAGAAAAATCCATCCTCCTCATCCCAAAGGCTGGTTCCACTCGACTCGTTGGTCATCGCGTCCGCGATCCACAGGTAGTGCTCGGTGAACTTAAGCGCCATATCGGTATAGGACACATCATGGAGCGAGAGCTCCGCCGAGATTTCGAGCATGTTCTGGCAAAAGAGCGCCATCCAGGCGGTTCCGTCCGCCTGCTCGAGCACGCCACCGCCCGGCAGATGCTGGTTTCGATCAAAGACGCCGATGTTGTCGAGCCCGAGAAACCCGCCTTCAAACACATTCCGCCCCTGAAGATCCTTGCGATTGACCCACCAGGTAAAGTTCAGAAGCAGCTTGTTGAAGACGGTCTTGAGCCAGATCACATCCCCCTTCCCTTGACTCGCCTTTTCCAGCCGATAGGTGAAAATGGTCGACCAGGCCTGGACCGGAGGATTGACGTCACTAAAATTCCACTCATAGGCCGGGATCTGGCCATTGGGATGCATGTAGCGCTCCTCTAGCACCAGATTCAACTGTTCCTTGCCAAATTCCGGGTCGACCAGCGTCAGGGCAATGACATGAAACGCCAGATCCCATGAGGCATACCAGGGGTATTCCCACTTATCAGGCATCGAAAGGACATCCCCGTTGTACATGTGATGCCAATCACGGTTACGTGGGGCTGAGCCCAATCGATTGGCGGCGACCAACATTTCCCGATCTTCCAGCCACTGATCGACGTCATAGAAGTAGTACTGTTTGCTCCATAAAAGCCCCGAGAGAGCCTGCCGCATCACCATCGCCTCATCAGGGCTCAGTCCCTGGGGCGTTAACTGGGAATAGAAGGTATCGGCTTCAGCCTTCCTTTTTGAGAAGATTGCGTCGAATTGATCCATCGGGATCGTGGCCGATGAGGGCGAATCGCCCATGGGAGACAGAATCAATCGGACACTTTGAGATTCACCAGGGCCCAGCTCAACCGCATAGCGCAGTGCCACCTTGGTCCCGACTCGGGCGGGATTGATCGCGTTCTCAAGGCCATGACTGATGTAATCGTGGATGCCATCCTTCACATAGGGAGACGCATTCGGAATCCCCAGAATCCTCTGGGTGTTCGTCTCGTTTTCAGTAAACAGGGGCTCTGGTGATTTCTCACCCCAGAGCATGTAATCCCCCATGCGCTGATCTCGGGCTCCAATCAGTATCCCCTTTGAAGACTCTTCGAGCACCTCAAGGCTGGGCCTTTGATCGGGCTGCCTCCATTCCGGCAGATTTCTGAACCAGAGTGTCGGAAGCACATCGAGACGGGCTCTTTCAGGCCCGCGGTTATGGATCTCAATCTGGATGAAGAGGCTTTCAGGCGCGCCTTTGGCGTATTCCACGAACACATCAAAATAGCGTTGCTGGTCAAACACCCCGGTATTGACGAGTTCGTATTCGAAGTCTCCTTTACCCAAGGCATGATTCTTACTGACAAGATCGTCGTACGGATATTCGTCCTGCGGATACTTGTAAAGATATTTCATGTAGGAATGCGTGGGCGTGTTGTCGAGGTAGTAGTAATACTCCTTGACGTCTTCGCCATGGTTTCCTTCATTATTGGTGAGGCCGAAGAGCCGCTCCTTCAGGATCGGATCATGTCCGTTCCAAAGCGCGATCGCAAAGCAAAGTCGCTGCTGGTCATCGGAGAGGCCCGCGATGCCATCCTCACCCCAGCGATAAGCTCGGGATCGGGCTTGGTCATGGGTGAAATCATTCCATGCATCCCCCGAGCGGCTGAGATCCTCCCGGACGGTTCCCCACTGGCGTTCGCTGAGATAGGGGCCCCATTTTTTCCATGGGAGTTGTCCATCCCCTGCCTGCTTAAGCCTTAACTCTTCCTCATTCACGGTATCAACCTCTATGATTTTCAGGTCGCGGACCGGACTAGTTTCCTTTTAGGATCTATTCCAGCATCTTGAAAAACATAGCGATATTCGCCCGTCAGTGAGGAATCAAACTATAAGCAGAAACCCTTATCCCGATTCGAAAAAACCACAAGATCAGATATTTCCCCCTTTTGAATGGGCCCCACCCTCCTGCGATGCATCGTCCTCTGGGCTTATCCGCCCGATGGCAATGTCAGCCAACTTGTAGCCTTTGGCCAAGGACGTGAGCTGATCCATGGCATCGCCACCAATCTCCACGCCAAACCCTTGCGACCGCTCGTCTCTCACAATCTGAAACTGAATCGTCGTGGTTTCCAGCCGATCAGGCAGTGCAGCTGAGACCAATGCTCGGCCAATCATTCCAAGAACATTTCCTTCTTCTCCCCCAGCGATCTTTTGCTTGGCCGCACTGTAGCGCTGACTGAAATCCGCCTTGGGCTGGATCGTCACCTGACAGACTCGCTGCCTTTCCTTCAACGTGCTCGAGATTTCATGGACCATGCCGATTTCCGCCAGCTTCTCGATGTCGAACGGCTTGAGGGCTTGATTGGCCAGAAGGCCCATGGTGGTCCCACTGCCACAACCGGGAAGGTAAAGATCACACCCCGAAAGTGAAACCAAGAGACCGAACAGAACGAAGAAACGGGACTTTTGCATGATGGAAGGTCGCCTTACCAAAAGGAAATGAAAAAGAATTCTAGCCTTGGGCCATGGCTGAAAAGATCTTCTGGGCAGCCTGACCTCCCAAAACCTTGGAAGCCGTCCGGTAGCCTGCCCGGATGAGCGATCGAAACGCCCTGCCCTTGATGGAGTGATCCGAAATCAGGGTGGTGAACCTTTGATTTTTCCTGACCCAGGGACCTGAGACCTGATGGCGGTCCGCCGCATAGGCCTTGAAGTCCTCATCCCGAACGGCCTCCGCGAACCGGATGCCATCGGCGATACCCATATTCATGCCGCGCCCACCGATAGGCGAATGAATATGAGCGGCGTCCCCTGCAATCCAGACGCGATTCTGGCCATACGTCTCCACCTGAGCAAAATGAACGTCAAAATCACTTTCCCAGGTCGATTTTTGAATGCGCTGGGTGAGGCCCAGTTCCTCGAAGGTGGCTCGTGTTGTTGCCGCAAATCGCACTCGGTCCTTGCCGATGCGCATGGCCATCACGGCTCCGGAATCCAGAATCCAGATCACCAGGTCCGGCTCCCCCTCCCACGGCAGGATCACATCCTGACTGTACATTCCCAAGGGCTCAGGTGTCTGGTGGTGATCGATGTTAAGAAGCTGCCTGACCTTGCTGTGAGCGCCATCCGCACCGAGGAGATAGCGTGAGGAAATGGTTCGGGTTCCCTGAAGTCCCTCGACCACCGATTCAACCTTTGATTCATCCTGCTGAAAGGAGACCAGAGTCAGCGGTCGCTGGATCTGAATCCCTCTCTCAAAGAGCCCCTCATTCAGGCATTTTTCAGTCTCGAGCTGCGGCAAGGAAATGGGCCTGATCCCATCGGGAGAGGGATTCCCCACCGAACCTGAGAGGATGTCCCCTCCGGGTCCGCGAATGGCCATCGAGGTGAAGGGAACGCCGACCTTTTGGATCTTCTCATGGATGCCAAAGGGTTTGAGGGCCCGGAGTGCGCTGGAATTGACCAGAATCGCGCGCGAAAAATCGAGCCCGGTTTCATGACGATCGATGATGATGACTTTGAAGCCAAAGTCATGGAGGGCAATGGCGGCGCTCATACCCGTCGGCCCTGCGCCAGCAATCAACACATCACAATCGAGGGAAATCGTCATGGTTCAGGTCTCCTGCACATTCCTTACAAAAAGAAGGGCGGCTCTGCGGCGAATCCTCGCAAAGAGACCCCAGCGGCATTATCGGCATGGCCGATCCCATGACGCAATGGTCTCCCGGTCTTATACTGAAGCTCTTTTTATTGAGCTCCCTGCCAGCCATGCGCATTGCACTCTCTCTCGTCGCCTTTGTCCTGAGCTTTCTGCTTGAATCCCCTCTGTCTTTGGCTGCAAGCTTTGACTGCGCGAAGGCAAAGAAACCGGCCGAACTCCTGATCTGTGGCGCTCCGGCACTGTCTAAAGTGGACAGCCAGATGGGCGAAATCTATCGAAAGAACCTCGCCGAACTCTCGCCGAACGCCGCCCAACAATTCAAGGACGGCCAGCGCGACTGGCTCATCTATTGGCCTGGCCTCTGCGCGAATGATGCCGGGAAAATCGATCCCAAATCTGATGAGACGCTCCAGTGCGCCAAGACCGAATACGCAGCGCGCATGGCCACTCTCAAACTACAAAAACGCTCGGTAGAAAATCTCCTTGCCTTTCCCGTCAGCCATTACCGGGTCTTGAAGTCCACTGCTGGACTCGACTTCATCAAGAATGCCCATCACACCGAAACCCGGATGGCCATCGACGTCGATGCCGCACCCGCTGAACAAAAGACCTTGGCGGAAGCCCTGAATCACTGGCTGGGCGCAGCGCCCATTGAGACCTCGAGCACCAATGGCGAGGACGAAACCACGAGCGACACCGAAATTCAGCTGACTTTCAGAGACGCAGCCTCCCCCTTGATTCTCTCCGCCCAGCAGTCCGTTTTCCTGATGGGACATGGGGCTGCGCATCCTCTCAGCACAGCGTCCCAACGCCACTTCAACCTGCTCTCGAAACGCCCCCTTCGAACCGATGACATCTTTCAAGGAAAGGAATGGGAAGAGGTCCTGACGCGCCTGGCCGAAAAGGCCCTCAAAAAACAACTCAGCGATAACTACAGCGTAGACAAAGTCGAAACCCTCAAGGCACTGGTCGTTCAGCCTGAGCACTGGGTTTTCGACAAGAAAGGGTTGACGCTGACATTCAATCCCTATGAGGTGGCCCCCTATGTGGCGGGCGCGCCTGAAGTCACGATCCCATGGTCATCCCTAACCAGCGGGTTGAACCCTGTTTTCGTTGCTTCGCTCCCTAAAGCCCCGGCCCCCCGTCGGTAACGGAGAGGGGGCCCCTCCAAGGAAAGCCCCAAATACTGAGCTTCAATCCTGGACTGCCTCTCTCATTTTTTATTGCTTTGCCGGAGGACTATCCCATGCGTTCGAAATATCTCACACACATTCAACGGGCACTGCTTGCTCTCACTCTTTGTCCTCTTTTGAGCCTTGCGAACGAGGCGGATAAACCCGTTGTGACAGACCCTCACGCTCAACATCACGAAGCAACGCCTCAAACCCCTCCGGCGGCAGCAACTGTCACCGCCCCGACCAAACCGGAAGCCGAAGCACCCAAGACCGAGGAATCTTCGAGCAAGGGACTGGTCGTTCACCGCGCACCCGACTTCTGCATGAAGAAGGATCCTCCTCCCCACTGCAGCGAGTAATTCTGGATGGCTTTCGATATCGACCAGTTCGACAAGTATTCAAGAATCCTGGTCGGCTGGATATCGATCATTGCTTCTCTGACCGGTGGCTTTATCGCGCTCAACACCTATCTTCAGAGTGCCGAATCCGAACGCGCCAAGGAAGCACTCAAGTATCGCGAGCGCTTTGATCTTCCTCGCTATGTTGTGCCGATCAAAAAGATCGAGGAAAGCCTCAAGACACGTGAGGCGGAACTGACCCGAGCAATCGAAAAGGGGGATGAAGCCGCGACCCGCTATGTGACGGGTCTGATTCGGGATGAGAAGATCGACATCGACTCCGTCGTCGACATCTACGAAGAAATCTATCTTTGTATTGAAGCCAGACTCTGCGATCGGGAGATTGCCGTCCGGTTCTTTGGAAAACGTGCTTACGAGATGTATGGCCCGATCGGATACTACATCAAGGATGTCCGAGAAGACGCCGGGGACAGCCGCTATGGTCGGGGCCTTCAGTATTTCTTCAGAGAGTGGAAAAAACTCAAGAAAACCGAAGCTGAAAAATAGGGAACCCCATGTCCTGAAAGGCCCTCCCTACCTTCGAGCACAGTACATCCCTCCCTCAGACTGCGGGCGACACTCGAATGCTTCGGGTTTCTCGATGGGTTCATTGGTATAGCTCTGCGTGGATTCGCTTCCTGAAAGATTCGAAATCAGGATGGATTTGAGCCAGTACTCGACCGAATGGCAGCGATAATGACCCGGGGTGGCCACCGGAGTGCAGCGCTTGAGGCCATTGACCGCCTCCTCCCGCGTCAAGCACTTATTGTCCTGGGCCTCCTCGGTCAGAAGGCTCGCACAATACATAATTTCGGTCGCCTCGCCTTGGTGCTCGGGAGCGAACTTCAAATTGGGCCGTCCCAGCATCTGCCAGCGCCCCCGCTCAATACACCGATAACTGCCATCACCGCCCAGCAGGCAACGACCGCGCTGGAGATCAAGGGAGGTCAGGCCCAATCCACTGCTTTTTTCCTGTACCGCATCGCTCGTAGAGGTCAATTGAGCATTTGACGAAGCGGCGGCTGGAACTGGCGCAGCATTCACAGCAGACTGTTCTGCCGCCATAGAAGGCTTTCCTTCCTCACAGCCGGCGAGACAGAAATCGCCCACCAATGAAGAGCTTTCCCAGGGGATCTGGCGTGGATTGGTCTTCAGAACGTCTTCCCGCACCTTCTTGAAGACATCCTCGATCTTGAGACCCTTCCGCGTCATGTGCTTTTTCAAAAAGTGGGTATAGAGCCCGTTGCCGCCCCGGGCATTGTCATCTGCGATGGCCCCTGGGGCTGTCGCAAAGGCAATGATGGTTCCCTTCGAGGCCGTCATGGTGGCGAGCCCCCCGGAATTTCCCCGATGCGAGAGGAACGGGTTATTCCGACAGGCATCCAGGATCAGAATATTGACGTCACTTTTGGCCTCGGCCATCTCAGCCACAATGATGTCGGCATCATAGGCGCGTGCCTTAAGTTCCCCACTGCTCTGGATATCGGCACCCACCGGTATGAGATAGTTGATGCCATCAGCCTGGGCACCGTGACCCGAGTAATAGACCATGGCAACACCCCCTTCCTGAATTCTCTCTCTGAACTCACGAACAGCCGTGGTCATTGCCGTCACATCAGCATTTTCCCTGTAGATGACTTCAAAGCCGAGACTGAGGAGGGCATCGCGGATGTCGGAAGCATCATGGATAGGATTTTTGAGGGGCGCCTGCGCATAATCTTTGTTGCCAATGACCAAGGCAATCCGCGGGCTTTTGGCCAAGGGGCTTGCTGAGACCGACTCCATGGTCGGTGATGGGCTTGGGAGTGACGGCGATGGCAACTCAACCGATGGATGAACCACGGTGACTTCCGGAGACAGCGGTGCGGTCTCGACGGCGCCAGCAACGCCGATACCGATCAGCAGGTGAAGCGCCAGCATGACCCGACCGAGACCTCGATCATTCAAGAAATAACGTCGCATGATGGCAGAGGCCCGACTCAAAGCGCCATGGATCAGGATCACTTGCAGAAGAAGTTCCATTCTCGTTGAGCGAGGCTATCAGGTTCAAGATTTTCCCAGCCCCTCGGGTCAATCGCCGCTGCAACAATTTCGCCTTCGCCCATGGGGTTTTCGTGCGCGACTCGCATGATCAGGCGAAACTGATGGGTCTTGCAGTCGTATTCGGTCTGAACGCGCTCAGATTTGAAAATATAGCCATCGAGATCTTTGGGAACGTGGTAGTTCCAGACTTTCCAGGCAATCACCCCATTCGGCAAAATCTCACGCGATCGAAGATCAATGTAGATCGTGATGCCCTTCTCTTCATGAAAGCGCTCAAGATGACTGTGAACATGAACGGGTTCAACAGGCTCCGGATGGTGTTTGGGCTTTGAATAGGCGTTTTCGACCAGTAAAGCCAATAACACCAGCAGCAGTCGATTCATGGGTTCCCTCACTTTCGAAGCTTGAATCATACGCGTTCGAATTCTTCTTGATCGAACATAGTCATCGGTGAATCAGCACGGTCGATTACAATCAAGTGCCAACACCACCGATGCAGTCCATTACCCACTGCCTTGAGTCAGCGATGAATTTCAGCATCTCTCCCCCATCCAAAACCGCGCATCGATGGATCCTCGGATCCCTGGTCGGTCTCTCTCTTGCGATCGGATTGCTGGCTTTTCTCTTTCACCCCCGGATGTCTCTGACTCAGGGGATCATGAGTAACGAATTAAATCCTGATGGGACCCCATCCATTGAACTTCAACGGGCCATTTCATCGCTGAAGTCCATGGGGGTCTCGTTGAACTTCAAGACCGAGGTGGATATGGCTTCGGCCAAACCTCACCTGACGATGCTGTTGGAAGACCCTCAGGTCGACTGGGTCTTAGCCCCCAATACCGGCGCCGAGCTTCCTTCAGAAGTCACTGATCCCTTCGTCTCCCTTGGAATCATTCGCTACGTTCCCATCGGTTTTTTTGTTCACCAAGGGGAGCAACGCATCCATCGACTGAGCGATCTCAAAGGGAAACGGATCGTTATTTGGGCCACGCCGGAAGGCAATGCCAAGCCCGTCTTCAGCCCGGGCGGAGCCAAGGCCTCGCCCTACTCCAACGACATGATCTTTGAAAAGATCTTTACGTTGGCAGGGGTGACGCCCGAAAACACCCCCATCATTAATACCTGGCCTGATCCGTTACTCACGTCTAAGGACTGGGACGTCATCATTCATCGCATTCCCGATGACCTCGATAGCCCCAATGGCATGATGCAAGAATTTGAGGGAATCCCCTCCCTCCTTCTTGAGGGAAAGATTGAATTGGCATCCTTCGTCGATACCGATGCCGTCAGCGGAAAACTCCCGATGCTTCGTGCTCTCTCCTATCCTGCATCAGGGATCAATGTCGCTCATGGAATACCGAAAACGGATATCCCTGTCATTGCCTACACTGTCAGTGCCATCGCGCGAAAAGATATTGCCGATGGCGTCCTGCTCGCTTTGGCCCATGACCTTAAGAGCCGATACGGAAACAGTGGGACTCTTCTTGGCGATCGAGGGGAGTTTCCCAACTTTTCAAGTCAGGAAGCCTTCAAACCCAGCCAGATCGCCGCCGACTTTTACAGCAAAGGGATGCCCCTGGGACGCCAATTCATCCCGCCGGCAATGTATGAGATTCTCATCAAAACCATATACCTGATGATCCCTTTAATTACGCTGGTTTGGCCCATCATGCAGCTAGGCCCCAATATTTATGGGGCGTACTCCCAGTTGCGACTTCAACGGTATTACTGGGAAATGGTCCGGATCGAACGTCGATTTCCCAAGGCAGGACCTGCAGAACGTAAAGCCTATCTTCAACGACTTTTCGACATTGATCGTGAACTCCTGACACTTCAACTCCCCAAACTGCATGGCGCATTTGTCTCTGATCTCTATGAGGCAAGGTCCTACGTTGACCTTGTGATCACAAGACTTTCAGAGCG
>JBDKLO010000125.1:0-11827 GCA_039795615.1 Pseudomonadota bacterium | reverse complement strand
TCAAGGTGAGGGTCTGAACTGGCCGTCGTAACTCATCATGAGGACGAGGTAAATGACCGACTGGCCTGGTATCAGGGGGCCTGAAACCCCTTCAGGCCCGTAGAAGCCGCCCTGGGTGCCGGTCGAATTGTCGTAGCGGTATTCCAGCCTGAGGCGGTTGGTGAAACCCGCCTCTTGATGTTTGTATTCGAGCGTCGAGGTAATGGCCTTGATGAACTGGATGCTTCCGGTCTGAAGGCCATTGGGATCGTAGTAGAGCTCGGGTCGAAGCCCCAGGCTCCAGGGTCCTGCGAAGTTCCAGCGACCATACAGTGCGTTCGAAACATAGAGTTGCTGGACGTGATTGGCGGTGGCCGCCCGCTGGGATCCTGCATCCAGGACGTAGGCGAGGGTCCAGTCATCTTCTGTCCACTCCACCATGGAATTGAGAAATCCGCGCCAGTATTGAAATGCCGTGTTGTTCTGTTCCGGTCCCACAAAGGCATTTTCCATCCACTTGAGATGTTCATTGATGCGATAGGTGAACTGAGTCGCGTATTTCGGCTGGGTGTTCACTTCCTGCAGATAGTTATAGTCGGACACGATGTAGAAGCCGGTATCGATTTGCGAATTCACCGGGTAACTGGCACCGATACCGATCAGGAAGTAAGGCGAGTAGTCGCTGCCCCAGGCTCGGCTGTAGTTGATATTGTCCTTGGCGTAAAAGGATTCGTAGCCGATAAAGCTGTTCATTAGTCCGCCATTGAACTTGAGTCCATTGCCGATATCGGTCTGATAGCTCACGTTGGCACGTGAAAAGTACCGGAGGACATTGGCACCCGGCAGGGGTTGATTGGGTGGGAGCTGACCGTTGGTGTCATAGCCCGCTTGCCCGGAAAGCTCAAAGCCGAAGGGCGATTCGGTGGTCGTGCCCTTGGAGAGATAGACCATGCCGAGATCCGGTGAAAACTGGTTCAGCCGGTTGGTGGTCAACTTTCCCCTGAAAGGAACCGAACGGGGTGTCGAGAGATCCGGGGCATAGTTCAGATCAAGATAGGCGCCATAGTGCCAGAGCGCTTCAGTTTCCTCGGGTGTTGGTTCTGCAGACGCTCCAGAGGAGGACATCAGCGCGAGAGCAAGTCTGATACCGAAATACCGGATCTTGGTGGCGAAGGAGATCCGGCGGTGAGGGGATGATGTCATGAGGGGATTATAGAGTATCGACTCAAATCTAAAAGGCGATTCATTTGGGTTGGGTATCTGAGAGAATACCCGGGCTTCCATCAGTTTTCATACGGATACTCATGATCCCCAGTTGCCTGTCTTTGTTGCTGATGCTTTTGATTCCCGAGGCGGGTTTTGCCGAGGGCCTTCCCGGCCGGATTGATCTTGAGCATCACTGGGTGGGCTATTACGCCATCGTGATTACCCTTCTGGCTTACACGATTGCGATGACCGAAGATGTCCACCACATGAGCAAGGCCAAGCCCATGGTGCTGGGTTCAGGACTCATCTGGTTTGCGATCTTCATTGAGCACGCGCTTCGGACCGGAAGCGGGCATGAGATGGTTGCAATCTTCGAGACCAACCTGACGGCGTATGCCGAGCTTTTTCTCTTCATCACGGTGTCGATGACGTTTCTCAATGCCATGACCGAGAGAAACATCTTTGATGTTCTGAGGGTATGGCTCGAGCACCATGAACTCAGCTATCGGCAGCTCTTCTGGATCACCGGCCTCATGGCCTTTGTGCTCTCCCTGATCATCAGCAGCCTGACCGTAGGGTTGCTCATGGGCTACATCATTCTCAATATCGCCCGGGATAACCCGCGTTTTGTGGGGCTGGCGGGTTTGAATGCGGTGGTTGCAGCCAATGCGGGCGGAACGATGAGTCCACTCGGCGGCATTTCGACCTTCTTTGTCTGGCAGCAGGACGCCCTGCATTTTGTCGAATTCTTCGAGCTTACGATTCCCTGTATCGTCAACTTCCTGGTCCCCGCCAGTTTGATGCATTTTGCGGTGGACCGTGGCAAGCCGTTGCCGCACGACGAACATCCGGTTTTCCTGAAGCGGGGTGCCTTCGCGGTAATCGTGATTTTTGTCATGACCTTCAGTCTCACCATCCTGACCAACGTCTATCTTGAGATGCCGGCGATCATGGGGATGATGTTCGGACTGGCCATGCTCCAGTTCTTTGCCTATTACCTCCAGATCACAGAAGTTCCCGGCTGTTCGGCCAATCAGCGCCACATCGATATCTTCAAGTGTGTCGCTGGGGTGGATTGGGATACGCTGCTCTTTTTCTATGGTGCGATGATGATTGTCGGTGCTCTGAGCTATATCGGCTATCTCGATACCCTGGCGCAATGGATGTTCCATTCGATCAGTCCGACTTTGGCCAACGTCCTGATCGGGCTGACGTCATCCTCCATCGACAATGGCACCCTGATGTTCGCCGTCCTCAACATGCACCCGGACTTTCCCAAGATCCAGTGGCTCCTGTTGACCCTGACCCTCGGCGTCGGTGGCTCCTTGCTCGCCATCGGCTCTGCTCCGGCGCTCCACGTCCTCGGCTTGATGAAGGGGAACGTCAAGGAAGGCGAGGGCTATACCTTCTCGCTGCACCTGCGCTGGATGCCGGCCATCCTGCTCGGATTCTTTGCCAGCATCTGGGTATTGGCGCTTTTAAAAGGCGGTCTTTGGTAACCCCCGCTTCTCATTGGGATTTTTTTCGCTATTTTCAGGCTCGAGCCGATCGGGCGACTTACCACCATCAAGGAACAATCAATGGAACATGTGGATGAAAAGGAGCTTGGCGTTGCCATGGCCCTTCTGGAACGATTTACGGAACAACGCTATCCCGTCATCATCAGAATGCTTGAGGAAGTGAAGGCCGGAGCGCTGCTCAATGAGGGGGAGGTCGAATTTCTTGAAGAGGTGCTTCAGACCTGCCAGCAGCTCTCAGGAACGGTCCAGCATCTCCCTGACTACCTTGATGTCTACAATCGCGCCATCGAGATCTATCACGAGGTGACGACCCTGGCGCTCGAAAACGAGAAGAAGGCGCGTCACATCAGTTAGTACGGGACTCGCGCCTATTGGGACCTTGGGTCCGGGGTGATGTCGCCCGGACCACCCGAATGATGCGGCGGACATCGATCGTAAAGAAGATCAGTAGGGCCAAGGGCATCAGGGTCATGGAAAAGGCGACTTCTTCATAGCCCGGGCGATACCAGAAGAGGAAGAGGCCGATGTTGGCTTCAAGCGTGATGAAGTAGCTGAATCCTGATACGGCCACGATCGGCAGCAGCCAATAGAGATTCTTGTGGATCGCACGACCAAGAAAGGCGGCTATGGGGAAGAAGACAATGACCCCGTAGAAGGGAAGCAAGAGGAAGTGGGCAAAAAAGTGCTCCTTCAGGACCTCCAGCACCGATTGCATGGCCTGAGATTCGGCGCCTTTGGTCAGGAGTTCCACCGAGATGATCTTGCGGATGTCGAGTTCAATGAAAGCAAACGCGAAAAGAAGAATCCAGGCCCGGTAAAGCCTTTGCTGAAGACCCCAGAACCACACCAGGAATGTCCTCACGGCAGGTTCCCTATTGCGGTTGGGTCTTGGGTCATTCCAAGGGAGTGCAAGGTCTCAGAAAGGGCATCCCAGCGAGCCGCCTCCATGGTTCCGAAGCGATCGGGGCCTTCACTTTGGGGCCACAGATAATCCTGCTGGATCTTGGTGGCGGTCCTGAACGTCTCAAGGCTCATGGTCGAATTGAGGCTTTGCATCCGGGCAATGGCCGGTTCGGGATCCGCCTGATAGGCCAGCCATCCCTCCTTGATGGCAGCGACCAGCGCCTTCACTTCCTCCTGATGGCTTTCAAGAAACGCGCGGCGGGTGAAAAGGACTCCGGCATACGGGTTATAGCCCAGATCCTTGAAGAGAATCACCCGCACCTTGGCGCCGCCCCGTTCGGCGGCCACAGGTTCTGAAGTGATGAAGCACTGTTGGCCGAAGAGGGGGTCGGACATGAAGGTCGCGAGGTTGTTACCGTAGGGAACCAGCTTGACGCCGTGATAGCCATAGCGTTTTTCCAGGAAGCGGGTAGGAGCGCTGCCGGGTGTCATCGCCAGCGTCCCGCTCTTGAAAAGATCCTCAACGGCATTGATCTTTCTTTCAGCATGCACCATGAGGCCGAGCGGGCAGTCGTGGAATGCGGCAAAGACCGGTACGACATCCATCCCGTGGCTTTTGGCGATCAGAAGATCATCGGCCCCGGCGATACCCAATTCGGCCTGACCTGAGGCGACCATCTGGATGACCGGGGTGCCGGCGGCACCGGGGCGAAGATCAACGGCCAGATTGCGGGCGGTAAAAAGGCCCATGAGTTCTGCCGCGTAATACCCCCCAAACTCAGGTTCCGGAACCCAGTCAAACTGGATGCGAAGGTGACCCTTGCCACTTTCCTTCGAGCCATCACAAGCGGCAGTCAGGATGAGGGCCAGAAGGCCAAAGACAAAGAGTACGCGTTTCGTCACGAAGAACTCCGGGTTTCGGCAATGTGAAGGTGGCGCAGGGCCAGATGACTCAGGCCGCCAACCGAGAGGAAGAAGGCCAACCCCAGCAAGGTCGAGCCCATCAGGGCAGCAAAGACCAAAGGGGTCTCCTGTTCCTTGATGGCCGCTTCGATCAATGTCCCCACGCCGCCGCCTCCATCGAAGGTATCGGCCACGAACTCCCCAACGATGGCGCCGATGACCGAGAGTCCCGCCGCAATGCGAAGGCCGGTGAGGAACTGCGGGATGGCTGAGGGGATTCTGAGCTTCAAGAGGATGCTCATCGGGGACGCCCGCTTCATTCGAAATAGATCCACCAGGGCGGGATCGGCAGACAACAGCCCTTGAAGGCTGTTGGCCACGATCGGCGACAGCGAGACGATCAAAGCCGAGAGAATGACCGCCGGTCGACCGTATCCGACCCAGATCACCATCATGGGGGCAATCGCCACGATGGGAACCGTTTGAAAGAACACCATGAGGGGATAGACCGCCTTTCGGACCCAGGCGTTGAGCGAGAGCGCCAGAGCCAAAAGGCCACCCCCAAGGGCGCTGCCCAAAAGCCCGGTGAGGGCGGCCATGCCGGTGCGTCCCAGGGCGACCGATAGGGCATCCCCATGCTGTAAGGCTGTCTTGATCACCTCACTGGGTCTTGGGCAAAGGTAGGCGGGGATGCCGGCAAGATCCAGTCCCACCTCGGCGGAAAGCCCCAGAAGGAGCAATAGGATCAAGGGCGGGTAAAGGTCGCGAACCAGGCGGCTCATGCGATGGCCTCGGAGGGTTCAAGGCATTCGCCGAGATGTCGCGCCAACGCCTGCCATTCGCCGCTCTGGCGGTGGATGGAGGTTCTGGGCCAGTCGAACGGTACCGGACTATCATGGACAATCCGGCCTTCGGTCGGTGAGATCACTACGATCCGATCGGCTAGCGCCAGGGCTTCCTGAATCGAGTGAGTGACGAACAGCGTGGTCGTCCCGCGCTTTCGGGTCAGTTCACCGAGGTGCTGATCCAGTCGAGTCCGGGTGACTTCATCAAGAGCTGCAAATGGTTCATCCAGCAACAAAAGTCGGGGGTTTCCGGCCAGCGCCCGGGCGATCGAGACCCGCATGCGCATCCCGCCGGATAGGGCATCGGGGTAGTACTCAGCGAATCCTTCAAGGCCGACATCATGAAGGAGTTCCCGTGCTTCTTGTTGGGCCTTAGCGACCGGGACGCCCTCCAGTTCAAAGGGCAGCAGGACGTTGCCGAGTGCGGTTCGCCAGGGAAGGAGGCTCGCTTCCTGAAACACAAAGCCGATCCCCGGATGGGGTGGATTAAGGCTGAGTTGCCCTGAAACGGGCTCGGACAGCCCCGCCACGAGACGGAGAAGGGTGGATTTGCCGCAGCCTGAAGGGCCAAGGAGGACCAGAAATTCGCCAGGTTTTACTTCAAGGTCGAGTTGATCGATGACCGTCCGCCCATCAAAAGCCTGACAGAGCTTCTGCATCCGGATCCCCGGGGCAGGTGGCATCGTGGCGGAGCTTTTGGAGGGCATGAGGGAATTCCGTAGGCGAAGATCCTCATTTTACCCATCAGACCCCGGAACGGGCGGCTGGATTTTCCTCAAGCGTCTTCGGAGGTATCCTTGACCACTTGCCCCTCAGATGGAATCTCCGATGCCCCCCCAGTTTCCCGAGCTCCTTGTACCGCTTTTGATCGGACTTCTTGCCGGCCTTGTGGTGAGTCTCGGGGTGGGATGGTTGCGGCGCCGGGGCGAGCGGCAGGAGCAAGATGGTCTTCGGATTGAAAAAGCGGTGCTTGAAGAACGCCTGATGGCTGAAGTTCGGACTCGGGAATCCCTTCAGTCCCAGCATGATGAGGACACCCTTGAAATTGCGACGCTGCAGCGCGCCCATGAGACGCTCTCGGTCCGAATCGGTGAGCTTGAAACCCTTCTCAAAGCTGAAAGAGAGCAGGGGGAGCAACGTCTCAAGGATCTGGCCGAATCACGTGATCGTCTGACCCATGAATTCAAGGTGCTGGCCAACGACATTCTCGAGGAAAAATCGAAGAAATTTACCGAGCAAAATCAGACCAGCCTGCAGGCCCTTCTCGACCCCCTTCGGGAACGGATTCAGCTCTTCCAGGGCAAGGTCGAAGAGGTCTATGTCACCGAGGGCAAGGAGCGTTCTGCGCTCGCAGAACAAGTGCGTCAGTTGCTCGATCTCAATCGTCAGCTTTCCGATGATGCCGGTAACCTGACCAAGGCCCTCAAGGGCCAGAGCAAGGTGCAGGGCAACTGGGGGGAACTGGTGCTGGAGCGGGTGCTGGATGCCGCAGGCCTGATCGAGGGTGTCCATTATGTAACCCAGGTGTCGCATCACCGGGAAGATGGATCCAGAGCTCAGCCTGACGTGGTGCTGATGCTTCCAGAAGAACGCCAGCTCGTCATTGACGCCAAGGTCTCCCTGACCGCCTATGAAGCCTGGGTCAACGCCTCGACCGAGGAAGAACGCAAGGCCGAGTTACGTCGACACATTGACTCCGTCCGCTTTCACATCAAGGGACTCTCGTCGAAGAACTATCAGGAACTCTATCAGCTCAACTCGCTTGATTTTGTGATCATGTTCATCCCGGTTGAACCTGCCTTCCATCTGGCTATCGCCGAGGATGATTCCCTTTGGCAGGAGGCCTGGGAAAAGAATGTGTTGCTGGTGAGCTCGAGTACGCTCCTTTTTGTCGTCCGCACGGTTTCTCACCTTTGGCGCCAGGAGCAGCAATCACAAAATGCCCGTGAGATTGCCCGGAAGGGGGGCGAACTTTATGACAAGCTCTGCGCCTTTGTTCAGGATCTGGAAAGCGTGGGCCGGAATCTGGCCCAGGCACAAAAGGCCCATGAGGGTGCGGTTACCAAGCTGACCGGTCGGGGAAGCCTGATCAACCGTGCTGAAAATCTACGAAAGCTCGGAGTCAAATCCACCAAGAACCTTCCGGCCACCATGCTGGAGTCACTGGAGGATGAGGACAGCGAATCCAGCTGATTCCTCGGGCTTACTGGATTAAAAAAAGGCGACGGGGTGACCGTCGCCTTTTTAAGAGCGCATGAAAAACGATCAGACGCCGTTCGGAAAGTCATAGCTCCAGTGCTTGCGCAAGGGCTTGGTCACTTCCCAGTCACTATTGAGGCCGGCATGGAAAGAGACGAGGTCACCCGGAACAACGGTTACCGGCTCTCCGCCATCACGCGGCGTCACAATGATTTCGCCTTCAAGGATGTAGGCCACTTCGGTTTCGTCGAAATCGATCGGAAACTTGGAAACTTCAGCTTCCCAGGTTTCCCAATCGGAGACGCCCAGGGCATCCAGACGTTCCTGGCTCGGATTGTGTTCGACGGTAATCTTGCTCATGAATAAGGGACCTCTCGAAAATGGAGCCCCATTCTACCTTCAGACAAACGTCAATTCGGGGTCAGAAGGAAGACATGTTCGGTGAGGGCACTGACACCCCGGTTTTTAAATGGGGGATTCTCCTCGAGAACATCCCGGGATTCGAGGACTTCGATCGTATGACTGGCGCCAAATCGCTGTTTCACCTCGGATGGAGTGACCGGAAATGGCGGCCCCTCCTTTTCATCGGGGTCATGATCGAGGGTGATCAGGAGAATGGGGGCGTCGGGGGCGAGACTCAGGAGATGGTGGCAATAGCGGTCCCTCATGAGCGGAGGAAGCGCGATCAGGGCAGCCCGGTCGTAGACCCAGGCAGGCGTCTCGAACTGATCGGGCCGGGTGGTAAAAAAATCCCCTTCGATGAGCCGGATCCGGTCGCCCTCAAAGATGCGTTGGGGGCCATCCTGAACAACCGAGGGAATGATGTGAGACTCCTCCCAGAAGGCCCCAACCGCCAGAGGGCTGAGCTCTATTCCGGTTACCAAATGACCGAGTTCCCGGAGATAATGAAGATCGCGTGACTTCCCGCAGAGGGGGACGAGAACGGGTCCCATGGCGTCATGGCCATGCTTGGGCCAATGCCGGATCAGCGCCGGGTTGATCTCATCGAGGTGAAATCCGATCTGCCCCTCAGTCCAGCGATCGATCCAAAAAGAAGGTTCCATGGTCCTAGGGGCAGGTCTGACTTTCGGCAAAGACTCCGGCCAGATGGCCCTGGCCTTTGACTTCCTTGACTTCCTGGCCATCAATGCGAATCCGGGCAATGATGTTTCCGCTCGGGGAAAGGTTTCGGGCTGCGATCGAGACCTTGCTCTTGCAGGGCATCATGATCTTGAGTTTCCAGGGGACGTGGACAATTTCATGCTCAACCCGGCCAGTGGAGTCCATGAAGGTGATACGCGCCTCCCGGATGTCACCGCCCACCGAATAAATGACCTCTTTTCGGACCGTGTTCTGATGGGTCCCCGAGGTCTTTGCCAGCACAGGTGCTACCCACATCAAGCTACCCAAAAGGGGCACCAGTGCAGCGAGGGAATGGATCCAAGGGGCAGACATGCCTAAACTCCAGATTGATCTAAGGTTGAGTCCATCTTAGCGCGTGGAATCCTGCCTCACCAATAGTGGTTACAGACATGCTGACCCTCAAAGCCATTCAAACGGACATTACCGCCTTGGCGGTCGATGTCATCGTCAACGCGGCCAACGAAACCCTCCTCGGTGGCGGGGGTGTCGATGGCGCCATTCACCGGGCCGCAGGTCCTGAGCTTCTCGACGAATGCCGGAAATTAAGAGGCTGTGCAGTGGGTGAGGTGGTCTTGACCCAGGGCTATCAGCTCCCCGCGCGACGGGTCATTCACACGGTGGGGCCGCGTTGGCGGGATGGTCGTTCTGGGGAACCGGAGCGTCTTCGATCCTGCTACGGACGATCGATCCTATTGGCCGAATCGATTGAGGCCCGTTCGATCGCGTTTCCCGCCATCAGTACGGGTGTGTTCCGATTTCCGAAGGAACTCGCGACGCTGATTGCCGTGGAGACGGTGCTGGGATCGATTTCGGAACCGACCTCGATTGAAGAAGTGATTTTCTGCTGTTACAGCGAGACGGATCTCAAGCGGTACCTTGAGGTCTTGAACCAGGTCTTATAGGGTCAAAGATCCGTGGCAGTCCCCCGAAGCCCAGAGGGTTCCGGGGGTGCCTGAGCAGGTCAGATCCTTCAGGTCAGTGCCATGACGCTGAGAACGATCACCAGAAAGGCCCAGCGGGGGAGAAAATTGGGATGTTCCTTGATCTTAAAGTCATCCACCACGTTGAACCAGTCGATGACCTTTTTTGCGCCGGCAAAGGCACAGGTCTTCTCCTCTGAAGACGGGGTTGATTCGCTCATGATTTACCTCACTTAATTTTTATTGAAAGCGTGAGGTCCTTCTCAAAGGACGCGACCGGCTGGGGTTCCGGGCGACGGCACGTGCTTGCCGCGTCTCCATGATACCGGATCGCTGGTGGCCTTGTTCAGGGATGGGGCGCCGCGCTGAAACGATGCGCCTCGGAACCCGGAACGCAGCGCCAGTAAGGGGCCGCAATCTCGAGCTTGGCATTGAGCGCTACGGCCGCATGCCAGGGCCATCGAGGGTCAAACACCATGCCACGGGCAATCCCGACCAGATCAGCCTTGCCGGTTGCGACCAGAGCCTCGGCTGATTCGGGATCCTGAATCAGGCCGACCGTGATGGTCGGCATCCCGGTGGCCTCTCGGATGGCCTCGGCAAAGGGCACCTGATATCCCGGTTCCAGAGGAATTTTTTGTAAGGGGCTCAGTCCTCCGCTGGAGACATGGATATAAGCGGCACCGAGTGCCTGAAGGGCTCTGGTAAAGACAATGCTTTCCTCGAGGTTCCAACCCTGTTCGATCCAGTCGCTGGCAGAAATCCGAACCCCGATCGGAAGGCTCGGAGGGATCCGCTCCCGCATCTCTCGGAAGATTCTCAGCGGCAGGCGCATCCGGTTTTCAAGAGAGCCGCCGTATTGGTCCTCCCGCTGATTGCTCAGGGGCGACAGGAATTCATGGAGCAGGTATCCGTGAGCCGCATGGAGTTCGATGATGTCGATCCCGAGTCGATGCGCCCTTTCGCCAGATGCCACGAAAGCCTCGACAATCCTGTCCAGTTCGGTCGAATCCAGTGCGGTGGGGGAAGGGTCCCCCGCCGTAAAGGGGATCGGGGAGGGAGCAACCGGAAGCCATCCCCCTTCGGAAGACGGCACCCAGGCGCCGCCGTTCCAGGGCCGATCGGTCGAAGCCTTGCGGCCGGCATGCGCCAACTGGATGGCGAGGGGAACGGAAGCGTACTCCCGCACGACCGAAAGGGTTTCCCGAAGTGCGTTCTCCGTGGCATCGGACCAAAGTCCAAGATCCCAGGGTGTAATACGGCCCTCGGGGGAAACGGCCGTCGCCTCGATGATCAGAAGACCAGCACCTGAAAGGGCAAGGTTCCCCAGATGCAGGAGGTGCCAGTGCGTGGCCATGCCATCACGGGCGGAGTACTGACACATCGGTGGAATGACAATGCGATTGGAAAGAAGAACGTTGCCGATGGCATAGGGCGAAAAAAGGGCGCTCACGCGGAAAACTCCGTTTCAGGGTTCTGGTAGACCCTGAAACTCTATGCGGAGGCTTTCAGTCTGGCAATCCGGGCGGTTCGCCCGAGGAGTGTGGCTTAGAGGCGGGGGAGAATAAAGCGCCCTGCAATGCCTCCTATGATCAGGAAGAGGGATGCCCAGAACATCACAAAGGGGGGGTGGATGAAGTCGGCACCGGTCCTCATGCCAATGACGCAATAGCCGATGAGCATCAGGGCGCCAAGGCCCAGAAAGAAATGGGAGATCTGTCGCATGGAATTCACTCAGTGAAAGAAGCCACAGGTTCGACCGGATCGCCGCTTTGAGGTTCCTTCAGGTTTCCTGCGATGAAGAAGTGCATGGATGCACGCCGACCCCCGAGGCTCTGAGTCATTGCGTCGCAGGACGACCGAGGGCATCTTCGGTATCCATCCGGCCTGTTTCCTCATTCTACTGTTCAGGAAGTCGGGTTCGGTGTTCACGAGCTTAATCTGTTTTTAATCTGATAGCGCTTGCATGGGGATTGATGGTTAGCATATGCTATTCATCATGCTCCATCCCGTACAAAAAGCTTTCAAAATCCGGGCCTACCTGACCCCAGAGCAGCGCCGGGCCTTTGCACAGGCGGAGGGGGCGACGCGGTATGTTCGTCGACGGGTTCTGACTGAAATGGATGGCCATTTCAAGGCAACCGGTACCCGAAAGTCCCTTCTCGACATGGGGCGCGAGGTCACCCAGTGGAAGCAGCAAGAGGAGACC
>JBDKLO010000124.1:0-6048 GCA_039795615.1 Pseudomonadota bacterium | reverse complement strand
CCCTTCCAGATGGTTCATGTCGCGAATTTGACCGAGCAATATCGGTCAGGGAAGTGGCTGAATCCATTGGTGCGGGTCTCGCAAAGGCGGCGCTTGCAGGCCGGATCAATGGTGATCTGGTAGATCTTTCCCGCCTGATCGAAACCGATTCCCATGTTGCGATCGTGACCTCCCGTGATCCGGAGGGTGTTGAGGTGATCCGGCATTCGACCGCGCATCTTCTGGCGCAAGCAGTCAAGCTGCTTTATCCCGAGGCGCAGGTCACCATTGGGCCCGTCGTCGAGAACGGGTTCTACTACGATTTCTCCTATGAGCGGCCCTTCACCCCAGAAGATCTGGGCGCGATCGAAAAAAAGATGGAGGAGCTGGCCGCAGCAGCCTTGCCGGTTCAGCGTCAGGTGCTTCCTCGCGATGAGGCCGCAGATTACTTCCAGTCGATTGGTGAGGCCTACAAGGCGGAAATCATCCGGGATATCCCCGTCGGTCAGGATATCTCTCTGTATACCCAGGGCGAGTTCACGGATCTTTGTCGCGGTCCGCATGTGCCGGATACCGGTAAGCTCAAAGCGTTCAAGCTGACCAAGATCGCGGGGGCATACTGGCGTGGTGACGCTAAGAACGAAATGCTCCAGCGTATCTATGGAACGGCCTGGGCTGAGAAAAAGGATTTAAAGGATTATCTGCAGCGGCTTGAAGAGGCAGAGCGGCGGGATCATCGAAAGATCGGTAAAGCACTCGATCTTTACCACATGCAGGAGGAAGCTCCCGGCATGGTGTTCTGGCACCCGAAGGGTTGGACGCTTTGGCAGATCGTCGAGCAGTACATGCGGGGTATTTTCCGGAGTCATGGCTACGAAGAGATCCGGACGCCATTGGTGGTTTCAAGGACGCTCTGGGAAAAGTCAGGTCACTGGGATAAGTTCCAGGCGGACATGTTCACCACGATGTCTGAGCAGCGGGACTATGCCATTAAGCCGATGAATTGCCCCTGCCATGTTCAGGTTTACAACCAGGGTCTTCGGAGCTATCGCGAATTGCCCTTGCGGCTGGCGGAGTTTGGTGCATGCCATCGCAATGAGCTCTCAGGCGTTCTCCATGGTCTCATGCGGGTGCGCGGGTTTACGCAGGATGATGCACACATCTTCTGCACGGAAGATCAGATACAGTCCGAAGTGTCGGTCTTTATCGATCTTCTCCACAAGGTTTACGCGGATTTCGGTTTCGACAAGGTCTTGGTCAAGCTGTCGACGCGCCCGGCCAATCGGGTGGGCTCGGATGCGGTCTGGGACAAGGCTGAGGCTGCTCTGGAAGAGGCCCTCAATTCGAAAGGATTGGAGTGGCAGTTACAGCCGGGCGAGGGCGCATTCTATGGCCCAAAGATTGAGTTTTCACTCTCAGATTGCCTTGATCGCGTCTGGCAGTGCGGAACGATTCAGGTTGACTTCTCGATGCCCGAACGTCTGGGCGCGGTGTATGTCGGTGAGGATGGTTCCAAGCACACGCCAGTCATGCTGCATCGGGCCATTCTAGGCTCGATGGAGCGATTCATCGGGATCCTGGTGGAACACTATGCCGGTTACTTCCCGTTGTGGCTTGCGCCTGTCCAAGTGGTCGTCCTGAATATCACCGATTCTCAGGCTGAATATGCCAAAGAAGTGGTGCAGGGGCTTGAGCAACAAGGGCTTCGTGTGGTCGCCGACTTGAGAAATGAGAAGATCGGCTTTAAAATCCGCGAGCACTCGATGCAGCGTGTGCCTTATCTGATCATTCTCGGTGAGAAAGAACTGGAGTCCCGGACCGTCTCCCTGCGCACTCAGAAGGGAGAGGATCTGGGATTATTTAGTTTGCCGGACCTGAATCGGAAGCTGGCGGAGGACGCCAGGGTCAGAGCTGCGCAACATTAATTGTTTTGGGAGGAAGTGCTATCAGCGCCGATAGAAAAGAGCCGAGACTGAATGACGAAATTCAGTATCCGAATGTACGGCTGATTGATGCAGAAGGGAATCAGGCTGGGGTTGTCTCTAGTCGGGAAGCCCGTCAGATGGCATACGACGCAGAGTTGGATCTCGTGGAGATTTCGCCGGGGGCCGAGCCGCCAGTATGTCGCATCATGGACTACGGCAAGTACCGCTTCGAACTCAACAAGAAACTGGCCGCAGCCAAAAAGAAGCAAAAACAGATTCAGGTTAAGGAAGTGAAGTTCCGGCCTGGTACGGATATCGGGGATTATCAGATTAAGTTGCGCAACCTGACCCGCTTCCTCGAAGAGGGAGACAAGGCCAAGGTCACGGTCCGATTCAGGGGCCGCGAACTGAGCCACAAGGAGTTGGGTATGGATCTCCTCAAGCAGATCGAAACCGATCTTCAGGAGCATGCGACGGTCGAACAGTTCCCCAAAATGGAGGGCAGGCAGATGGTTATGATGCTGGCCCCGAAGAAAAAGAAGTGAACAGAATTCGCAACCTATTGAAAGACTAAACCGGAGAACGCCATGCCAAAGTTGAAAACCAACCGGGGCGCAGCGAAACGTTTCAAGAAGACTGCATCGGGCGGCTTCAAGTGCAACCATTCGTTCCGTCGCCATATCCTGACCAAGAAGAGCACCAAGCGTAAGCGTCAGCTTCGCAGCCCCAATGCGATTCATGCGTCAGATGTGAAGAGCGCAGCGCGGATGTTGCCCTACGCGTAAGCAGTTTTGATTGATTCGACCAGTTTCTAAGAGGTTCCCATGCCTAGAGTAAAGCGTGGCGTTACGGCGAAAGCCCGTCACAAGAAAGTTCTTAAGCAGGCCAAGGGCTATTATGGCGCCCGTAGCCGCATTTATCGTGTTGCCAAGCAGGCCGTTATCAAGGCCGGCCAGTACGCTTATCGTGACCGCCGTCAGAGGAAGCGTCAGTTCCGCTCACTCTGGATTGTGCGTATCAATGCAGCAGCGCGCGAGTTCGGTCTGTCCTACAGCCGTTTCATCGATGGCCTGAACAAGGCCTCTGTTGCGATTGATCGCAAGGTCTTGGCCGATATCGCGGTCTACGACAAGGAAGCATTTGCCGAATTGGCGAAGATTGCACAGGGCTAAACCTGTTCATTCCGCATGAATACGGGGGCTTCGGCCCCCGTATTCTCTTGCGGGCTCGTATTTCGTTCGTCATCCCAATCTAAAGGTCGGTCATGACTACCCTCGAAGATGTTCTGGGCCAGGCCACGCCGGAAGTCGCGGCTGCAAGCACGCTGGCAGCTCTGGATCAGGTCCGTGTTCAATACCTTGGGAAGAAAGGGCTGATCACTGAACAGATGAAGGCGCTGGGTCAGCTGGATCCAGAGGCCCGCAAGGTTGCGGGTGCCCGAATCAATGAGGTCAGGGACCAGCTCATCCAGATTCTGGATAGCCGAAAAAATGAACTGGAGTTATTGGCCCTTCAGGCCCGACTCGCGAGCGAAACCATCGATGTGACTCAGCCCGGCCGAGGCCTGGAAACGGGTGGCTTGCACCCGGTGACCCTGACCTTGCGGCGAATCCGAGAGCTTTTCGAGCGGGTTGGGTTTGAGACCGTCGAGGGTCCTGAGGTCGAAGATGACTTCCATAATTTTGAGGCGCTGAATATCCCGGCATCGCACCCTGCAAGAGCGATGCACGATACGTTCTATTTTGATGCCCATACCCTGCTCAGGACGCATACGTCACCGGTACAGGTTCGCGTCATGGAATCAAGGGAGCCGCCACTCAGAATTCTGGCCCCCGGCCGTGTCTATCGCTGCGACTCAGATTTGACGCACACCCCGATGTTCCATCAGGTCGAAGGTTTTCTGGTGGATCGAGATGTCAGCTTTGCTGATCTTCGCGGCATCCTCTATGACTTCCTGACCCACTTCTTTGAAAAGGATGTGGCTGTTCGCTTCCGCCCGTCCTATTTCCCCTTTACTGAGCCCTCCGCCGAAGTGGATATCGCCTGTGTGATTTGCGACGGCAAGGGTTGCAGGGTCTGCAAGCAAACCGGCTGGCTTGAAGTCATGGGCTGCGGAATGATTCATCCCCGGGTCTTTGGTTTCGCCAACATTGATGCGGAAACCTACTCCGGGTTTGCTTTCGGTCTGGGCGTCGAGCGGATGGCGATGTTGCGTTATGGCATCAATGATTTGAGGCTCTTCTTCGAGAATGATCTCAAGTTCTTGCGCCAGTTCCCTGCGTTCTAGCTCCTTCGGGCGGATTTATCATGCGTTTCAGCGAAAATTGGCTTCGACAGTACGTCAATCCTGATCTCACCACGGATGCCTTGGTTCACCAGTTGACCATGGCCGGGCTTGAGGTGGACAGCGTCACGCCGGCAGCCGGGACATTCAATCAGGTGGTGATCGGCGAGATTCTGACCGCGGAACCTCACCCCGAAGCCGATCGGCTGCGGGTGTGCACCGTCGGTGCGGGTGCTGCAGGTGTTTTGCAAATCGTCTGTGGTGCACCAAATGCCCGACCTGGTATTCGCGTCCCTCTTGCTTTGGTCGGGGCAGAACTTCCGGGGGATTTCAAAATTCGTCCTGCGAAGCTTCGGGGTGTCGAGTCCTTCGGGATGCTTTGCTCGGCGAAGGAGCTCGGGATTGACGAGGATGCCTCAGGACTCATGGAGCTTCCGTCTGATGCCCCTGTGGGTGAGGACATCAGAGTCTATCTCGGACTTGAAGATACGCTGATTGAGGTTGACCTGACCCCCAATCGTGCGGACTGCCTCAGTGTGGAGGGGATTGCCCGTGAGGTATCCCTGCTGAACGCTTTGGAATGGACTCCGATCGAAACTTCTGCGGTTTCAGTCAGTACCTCGACGGTCAGAGGAGTTGAGCTTACAGATCCCCTGGATTGCCCCCGTTATCTGGGTCAGATGATTGAAGGCGTCGATCGGAATGCCGCGACCCCTCTTTGGATGCGCGAACGTCTCCGTCGGTCAGGGATTCGCTCTCTGGATATTCTGGTCGATGTCACCAATTATGTGCTTCTTGAAATGGGGCAACCGCTCCATGCTTTTGATGCCGCATGTCTCAAGGGACAAATTCAGCCGCGCCTTGCAAGGGCTGGGGAAACGCTGGAGCTTCTCAATGGGCAGAGCATTAACCTCGACACCGAGACGCTGGTTATTGCGGATGAGTCGGGTCCTCTAGCGCTGGCCGGGATCATGGGTGGAAAAGCCTCGGCCGTCAGTGCCGAGACTCGGGATATCTTTCTCGAATGTGCGTTCTTCACTCCCGACCGAATCATGGGCAAGGCCCGACGCTATGGCCTGAGTACCGATTCATCACACCGTTTTGAGCGTGGGGTCAGTTTTGAACTTCAGACCCGAGCGCTGGCGCGAGCCGCTTCACTGATTCTCGAATATGCGGGTGGTAAGGCCGGTCCCGTGGTCGAAGCCATTAGTGCAAGCGATCTCCCGAAAAGGCTCCCGGTCATTTTGAAATCTGATCGGTTAAATCGCATTCTTGGGCTTGAGTTACCAGAAACTCGGGTCGAGCAGATTTTGCGAGGACTCGGGATGGTGCCGAAGGCCGTCGAGGGCGGCTGGGAAGTAGTGGCTCCGGCGGCGCGTTTTGATATCGCGATTGAGGCGGATCTCATCGAAGAGGTCGGACGGGTGTATGGCTATGACCATCTGCCACGCCGTAATCCCTTGGTTCCTGCGGCCTTGCAGCCGCGCTCCGAGAAATGGCTTGACCTGGATCGGGTCAAGGATGCGCTGGTGGATCGAGGCTATCAGGAAGCTATCACCTATAGTTTTATCGGCACGGAACTCCAGCAGCTCATCGATCCTGGGCTTGAGGCCCTGGCCCTGAAAAATCCATTGTCGGCAGAGTTTGCTGTGATGCGCACCAGCCTTTGGCCGGGACTTCTGGACGCGGCCATTAAGAACAGTAATCGTCAGCAGGATCGCGTCCGTCTTTTTGAGTCTGGTCTGCGCTTCCTGCCTTCGCATGAAGGGCTGCAGCAGAAAAAGGGAATCGCTTGGCTGGCCATGGGCCCCGTCGCGCCCGAACAATGGGGTGAAAAATCCCGCGCTGTTGATTTCTTCG
>JBDKLO010000123.1:0-3558 GCA_039795615.1 Pseudomonadota bacterium | reverse complement strand
TGGCTTCTGGATGGGATGCTGTCGGTTGAAAAGTTTAAGCAGTTGCTCTCGGTCGCTGAATTACCCGAATCTGACGATGGCAACTACCATACTATCGGCGGGTTTGTGATGGAGCATCTGGGGCGGGTTCCTCGGTCTGCCGATCATTTTGAATGGGGCGGCCTTCATTTCGAGGTGGTCGATATGGATCGTAACCGGGTCGATAAAATTCTGGTTTCTCGATTGGAGGGGGGAGTGTGAATCCCTCCCCTCAGTCGTAGACTATGAGTGTGTCTGATCAGATTCCTTGGAGCGCACCGCGTCGGATGGAATCTCCACCCGCTCATAGGGTCGGGTGGCTTTCGAGGGTAAAAAATTGAAATGCACCACAGAGGTTCGGGATGGTCGGACCATATTGATGGTGGGCGAGGAGCGCCTCGACGCATCGAATTCAGGCGAACTCAGGGAGATCATGCTGAATCTTCTTGAGGTGGGTGGCCAAAAGTTGGTGATTGACCTCAGTCAGGTGAGCTTCATTGACAGTTCCGGGTTGGGTGCTTTGCTGTCCGGGTTCAAGAGTGCAAACCTGCGCTCCGGAAGTTTGGTTCTCGCAGGGCTTCAGTCGCGCGTCCAGTCGATGTTTGAGCTGACCCGATTACATCGCGTGTTTGAAATCTTTTCCTCGGTCGACGACGCACTGGCGCAGGCCTGAAATGGAGAGCCACTATGTTTTCCAGTGATGATATTCATGTCGACATTGTGGTTCCCAACAAGAAGCGCTATCTCAGCCTGATTGGGAACATTGCCGAGGAAGTGGCTCGAGCGCTGGATAACTACCGGGGCGATCGTGAAGCCTTGGCCTACCATTTGAATGTGGTTCTGACTGAGGCGATGGCCAATGCGATTGACCACAGCGCATCCTCTGATGCGGACCAGACGGTTCGTGTCTGCATCTTCATCGAAGAGGACGATCTCTGCGTGAGAGTCTATGACCATGGCCAAGGGTTTGATATTGATCTCATTCCCGAGCCGGATCTTGACGATTTGCCCGAGCGAGGTCGGGGGCTTTTCCTCATCCGAACCCTCATGGATGCCGTGAGCTACAAGCGCATTGAGGGGGGTAATGTCCTCGAAATGCATAAGAGCTTGGTTTGATCCTCTCTAGGGAAGTCCACAAGGCCTCCCGTTGTCCCCCGATCTTCCTGTTTTTGTCTCCCTATCTGAACGATTGATGGGTTGGTCAGGTCTATGGATCGATCAACTTTTTTTTGGATGAGCCCATGTCAAACCCACTGCTTGAATCCCTCCCGCTTCCCTCGTTCTCTCGAATTGAACCGTCTCATGTGAGGCCGGCGATCGAACAACTGATTGAAGAAAATCGCGAAGCGATAAGTCAGCGCCTCGAACAGGGCGGTCCCTACACCTGGGCGAATCTGGTGGAGCCTCTGGAAACTGTGGATGATCGCCTGAATCGGGCCTGGTCTCCGGTCAGTCATCTCAACGCGGTCATGAACAGCGATGCGCTCAGGGATGCGTATAACGGGTGTCTCCCGTTATTGAGCGAATATGCAACCGAAGTTGGACAGAACGATGCGCTCTTTGCGGCTTATCGCGAAATCGCGGACTCGAAGGAATTTCACTCTCTGGAGCCTGCCCAAAAACGCATCATAGAGAATGCCCTTCGTGACTTCCGGCTTTCCGGCGTTGATTTGCCGCCGGAAAAAAAGGAACGGTTCAAGTTCATTGCGCAGGAACTCTCCCGCCTGACGAGTCAGTTTCAGGATAATGTGCTGGATGCCACGCAAGGTTGGCATCGGGCGATCGAAGATGAAGCTCTGCTCAAGGGGATCCCTGAAACGGCTCGTGCGATGGCTCAAGAAACCGCCAAGGCGATGGGATTGGCTGGCTGGGTTTTTAACTTGGAATTCCCCTCCTACATCGCGGTAATGACCCATGCCGAGGACCGTGGTCTGCGTGAGGCGTTCTACACCGCATATGCCACCCGAGCTTCTGATCAGGGGCCGACACAAGGCCAATGGGATAACACCGAGATCATGGAGCAGATTCTTGCGCTCCGTCATGAGGAAGCCGGGCTTTTGGGATTCAGTAACTTTGCTGAGTTATCCCTTGCGACCAAGATGGCGCCCTCTGTCGATGCGGTGGAGGCTTTCCTGACCGATCTTGCGGATCGGTCGCTGCCCTCAGCCCGACAAGATCTTGAGACTCTGCAGGCCTTTGCTCGGGAAGAGTTGGGAATTCCCGATCCTCAAGCGTGGGATCTCACCTACGCTTCAGAAAAGCTTCGGCAGGCGCATTACTCCCTTTCTCAGGAGGAGCTCCGCCCCTATTTTCCAGCGCCCCGGGTGCTGCAAGGACTCTTCAATATCCTTGAAAGGTTGTATGGCGTGACAGTGCATGAGATCAAAGGGATTGAAACCTGGCATCCGGATGCGCGTTACTTCGAAATCCGGGATGCAGAGGGGGTTCGTGGGGCATTCTTCCTGGATCTTTTTGCCCGACCAAAGAAGCGGGGCGGGGCCTGGATGGATGAATGTTCGACCCGTCGTCGGTTGGGGAGCCAAATTCAATTGCCGGTTGCCTACCTGACCTGCAATTTCACCCCGCCGGTGGGTGACCAGCCAGCGCTTATGCGTCACGATGAGGTCGAGACCCTGTTCCATGAGTTTGGTCACGGACTTCAGCATATGCTCACCCGGGTCGATCATCTGGGCGTTTCCGGAATTCATGGTGTCGAGTGGGATGCTGTCGAGCTCCCAAGCCAGTTTATGGAGAATTTTTGCTGGAATCCGGAAGCCTTAGGGTTGATGTCCGGGCATTTTGAGACGGGCGAGCCACTCCCTGAGAGTCTCCTTTCGAAGATGCTGGATGCTCGTAACTTCCAGTCGGGTATGCAAATGCTGCGGCAGGTCGAATTTGCCCTTTTTGATTTTAGAATGCACCGGGCGTATGAGCCGTCTCAGGGCGGGCGCATCTATGAGATTCTGGCGGAAGTGCGCGAGCGGGTTGCTGTGGTGAAACCGCCGTCCTTCAATCGATTCCCCCACAGCTTCTCCCATATTTTTGCCGGTGGCTATGCGGCGGGCTATTACAGCTACAAGTGGGCAGAGGTTCTTTCCAGCGATGCATACTCGCTGTTTGAGGAGCGAGGAGTATTCGACCCCAAAACCGGCCAATCCTTTCTGGAAGAAATTCTGGAGAAGGGAGGAAGCGCCGGGGCCATGGAATTATTCGTGGCATTCCGGGGCCGTGAACCTTCCATTGAGCCCTTGCTTCGCCATAGCGGACTCCTGAAAGCGGCCTGAAAAAGGCCGACTTTCCGGAAGAGGTGATCCATTCTCTCCGGTTGTGCTAAATTACGCGGCTATTTTGCAGGGGATGGCCGATGAAATCGCGCGTTAAGTGGGTCGAAGAAACCCTATTCATCGGGGAGTCTGGCAGCGGCCACACCGTTGTCATGGATGGCCCTCCGGAGTCTGGTGGGAGAAATCTGGGCGTTCGGCCGATGGAGATGCTGCTGATGGGCATGGGAGGCTGTGCCTCCTTTGATGTCGTGCACAT
>JBDKLO010000122.1:0-6141 GCA_039795615.1 Pseudomonadota bacterium | reverse complement strand
CAAGATATTTCATGAACCGGGCCTGATAGATCGACATGATCGGCCCCAGACCCATGGAAACCGTCGGGAACTGCCAGAAATCGGGCATCAGCCAGGGATGGGGGTATGAGCTGAGGCCTTTACCCTCCCCTTCAATTTCGGCACGGAAGAAATCCAGCTGCTCTTCGCTCAACCGACCTTCAAGGAAGGCTCGCGCATAAATGCCAGGGGCCGCATGGCCCTGAAAATAGACCAGATCCCCACCAAAATCCTTGCTCGCGGCTCGGAAGAAATGATTGAAACCGATATCGTAGAGGGTTGCCGCTGAGGCGAAACTTGCAATGTGTCCGCCGTATTCCGTTGATCTGCGGTTCGCCCGCACGACCATGGCCATCGCGTTCCAGCGAATGTAGGAGCGAATCCGATTCTCGATGGTGGCATCCCCTGGAAGGCGAGCCTCCATATGGGAGGGAATCGTGTTGATGTATGCAGTATTGGCCGTATACGGGAGATTGGCCCCGGCTCTGCGGGCATGATCAACCAGATTCTCGATCAGGAAGTGAGCACGTTCAATGCCTTCACTACCGATGACTGAAGCGAGGGCATCAAGCCATTCGCGGGTTTCTTCTGGATCGGAATCGTGTTGCAACTGGAGGTTCTGATTCATGCGGCGGATTGCACCCTTGGCGTTTAGGACGATCGCAAAAGCAATCGGGACATTGGCGGATTATAGACAAGCCTGTCTGCCAGATTCCATTGATAGCGCGTTAACCAACGCGACCCATTGCCTCAAAAGGCACGATTTGGGGGGGAATCGCCTTTAAAGAGGCGGTCCACGCTAGAATTATGCTCCGCTTTCACCCAAGGGACTTAACTCCGATGAATCTGAAACGCAAATGCGCCGCTGAGGCCCTTGGGACCGCTTGGCTTGTGATTGGGGGATGCGGCTCAGCAGCCCTTGCGGGGCCGAGCCTGGGGGGTGTCGGCGTCGCCCTTGCCTTCGGATTGTCTTTAATGGGCGGTATCTATGCCTTGGGTCACATTTCGGGCGGCCATTTCAACCCTGCCGTCAGTCTGGGTCTGACCGCCGCCGGACGCTTTCCGCGCCGCAATCTTCTCTGGTATGTGACTGCTCAAGTCTTGGGGGCACTGATGGGCGCGGGCTTCATCCGGATTCTGACCCTGGGAATGCCTGGGATGGAGGAGGCCCTGGTGCATGTCGCCAATGGTTACGGTGACCACTCGCCCGGAGGCTTCGGTCTCATCCCCGCCCTCCTCGCCGAATCCGTGCTGACGTTTTTCTTCGTCCTCGTCATTCTCGGCGCAACCGATGGCCGGGCTCCCGCCGGGTTTGCTGCCCTTGCGATCGGATTGACCTTAGTGGCCATCCTGCTCGTGGGCCTTCCGATCACCAATCTCTCCGTCAATCCGGCGCGAAGCACAGGACCTGCGATGTGGGCCGGTGGCTGGGCCCTGACCCAACTTTGGGTCTTCTGGCTCGCCCCCCTTTGGGGAGGTTTTGTGGCAGGAAAAATCTACCGCTTGGTGGCGAGACCTCTCTAGCCACCTGACCGGCCGTTAAAGATAGTTGAGGTCGGTTCTCGCCAGATTGAAGTTCCCCAGATGGGGAAGCACTTGCTGGATGTTGGTCGCCCCAAACCAGCGGATCAGGGGATAAACGAATTCACACACCCCGGTTGAAGGCACCCATCGCCCCTCATTGTCGGCATCATCGGGGCCTGAAAGCAGGAGCTGTGGATACTGGCCATAGAGACTTCCACCCCGCACACTGCCCCCCATCACCAGATGATGACTGCCCCAGGCATGGTCGGACCCGCCGCCTGCCGTTGGCTGGAAGGTTCTGCCAAAATCAGAGTGCGTGAACGTGGTGACCGCATTTTCGACACCCAACTCCACTGTGGCATCGTGAAAGGCCTTCAAAGACGCATCCAGATCCGAGAGCAAGTTCGCTTGCGTCGAAAGCTGGTTGGTATGGGTGTCAAAGCCGTTGATCGCGCAGAAAAAGATTTGCCGTGAATTTCCCAATGCCCCCCGGGCGGCAATGATGTTGGCAACCCCCTTCAATTGATTGCCAAGGCTACTCCCGGGAAATGACGTGGTCAGTGGGGCCTGCGAGGCGAGTGCCTGATTGAGCTGGTTGGTGGCATCAATGCCGCCTGCCGTCATCCCATTGAGTGCATTAATCAGGCTGTAACCCGAGCTGAGGGACTCAATCTCCCGAAGGGCGGTATAACGCGCCTGATCAGTCACACCCGATCCAAATCCTTGGAGCGATGAGGGGCCCGGGGAAATCACACCCGCAGAGAGCCCCCGGGTAAAGATCGTGACCCCGCTCATGTTCGTCAGGGACGGGAACGAGCCTCCCGCATTGAAGACCGGAGCCACTTGATCCGCCAGTCGCCCCCCCCAGCCCGAAGGGCTTGGGGAGGCGGAGGTTGTTGCCGTTTGCCACTGGTACTGCTGATCAGAGTGCGAAAAAAGATTACTGGGGACCGGAACACCCCTCGAGACGAACTGCGCTCGGGTCGTGGGTTGCACCAGCGTCCCCACATTGGCTACCCAAGCCAGATGCCCCTGGTGATAGAGACCTTGGACGCCGGAGAGACTCGGATGGAGTCCAAAGCTTTTGCCGGCGGCATTGATCGGCAGCCAATTTGCCTGAGGAATATTCACGTTGGAGCTGGCCGGGCGAATCGCTGCATATTGCCCATAGCCCTGGGAATCCAGGGGAATCAGCGTGTTGTTCCCGTCATTGCCGCCAAAAAGAAAGACGCAGACCAAGGCCTTGTAATCGGCGGCCTCGGCCACGCGCAACTGACCCAGCCCGGCGAGTAGCGCCGTCGCGCCCAGCGCATGACCGGAACGGAGGATGAACTGTCGGCGATTCATGAGCGTTACCTTTGAACCTGATAAAGCGATGAGGTGGCGATCAGATACAGGGCCGCCTGAGCCCTGGCTTGACCATTGCTGCAGTGACCTGCCGATGATTTGGTGCAGACCAGAGCTTTCTTGACCAGCGTTGCCACATCACTGGTGAGGGCGCCATGCAAAAGATAAGTGTTCAGATACTGCAAAAGCGCTGTCGCATCCGCCTTGGCGCCCAGGAGATCCAATCCAGAGAGCGAAATCGACGTCCCCGACCCCGAGCTGTTGATCTTTGAATAGACCAGCGCATTGATGAGGTTTGCTCTCAAAATTCCGGCGGCCGTCGAGGCGATTCCGAATTCCGGCCCCTGAATCGACGTTCCCGGGACCGTGTAGTCATGGGGGTAGTAGTTGAAAACCGTGGGCGAATTGAAAAGATCCTGCCCCATGGGCTGAATTTTTGAATTCAAGATGCCATCAGTGGCCCCATTCATGGCCCTTAGGAAAGCAGTAAGGAAAAGCGCAGGCTCGCGAAGCTTTCCAAAATTGACCGGATCCATAGGCGCTCCCCGTGCTTCGGGATCCGTCAGAATGGCTTGCACAGTCGCCAAAAGATCCCCACGAACGCCCCGGCCATTGTTGTTGAAGACTGTCGTTACCCTAGCGACATAGGCGGGACTCGGATTACTGGTTACCAGGTGCTGAATCAGCTGCTTCCCGATAAAGGGACCCACGTTGGGGTGATAGAAAATGTTGTCGAGCGCCTGAGACAGATCGAGTGCCGCATCTTGATTGGCAGGCAGCGATGCCGATACCGCCCCGGGGTAGCTCAGAAGCTGCTTGGCCCCATGATCATGATTGGCATCCTTTCCATTGTTCCGATACACCTCCATCGTGCCCTGAAAGTTTTGCGGATTGTGTCGTTGAGGACTCGCACCGGGCTGCGTGGCGTAGGTCCAGCCGGTGAAGGCCCGGGCAAAGCCTTCAATGGTGTCCTGGGTATAAGCGGGGATCGGCTGACCTGACCCATCCAGAACCGGGCTGCCATCGACGTTCAATAGATAGAGCCCCAGAGAGAAGAGTTGCAGAACCTCTCGGGCATAGTTTTCGTTGGGCTTGACGATCCCGTTGGCACTCGCAGGATCGCTGTTCACCATATCAAGATAGTGCCCCATGGCGGGATTCAGCGTGACGTTCTGAAGAAGGTCCCTGAAATTCCCCAGTGCCCCATGGACCAGAACATTCAGATAAGGGCCCATGCTGCTCGGTTGACGCACTTTGTTCCCTGACACCACCAGAATCTGGCTGAGAGCGAAGGCGACCTTCTGACGGAGTTGGTCAGGTGCCGAAAGCGCGTTCTGGAAAAACTGCACCTGAAGCGGGTACATGCTGTAATTCTGCGTAATGCAGGCCGTATAGACGGCACCGGTTCCGGGGCAACCCGTTTGTGCATTCGAAGGATAGGGCGGAAGACTGGGATAGAGCGTTGGCGCCAGAGTGGCCTGAGCCTGAATCCAGGGAACGGGATTCAGGCTGGCCCAAGCATCCGTCTCCGCCGGCGTTGGCCCAAAAGTGGCCTGATCCAGAAATCGTGACCAGTCCGACTGGGAGCCCGCAGCATGCGCAAGTCCGGATGTAAGGACGAGTAGCCAAGCGGCCAAAGACAAACGTTTGAACATGGGAGACACCCCCTAACCGGCCCGCCGGAGTGATTAAGACACCCCGTTATTGTCTCAACCCCTTGAAGCCACTGAACAGGGCCAAACCAAGGGGAAATGCCTGTTTTTCAATGACAATTTCGTATGTCAGTCATGTCCCTGACGAATAAGAACCGCATTTTCACTGGCAGCAAGCCGTTGCAGCCTGCGCTGAGCAAAACGTCCATAGCTTCGACTGTGGTTTTTGACCCAGACCGCCGTTCCGAGGTAACCCATGGGCAGCTCAGGACCCTTATCCACAGGCCTCAGTTCATCGAAAGGCGCCATCGGTCTTCGATGATGGTCCGCGTGCCGGGTCAGCCCAAGGAAAAGAAAGAAACTGACTGCACCATCGCATCGCCACGCCGTGTGATGACCCGCAGCGCTCTCGCTCGTCAGCCCATAGTGCTGGAAATAGTTCACGGCCTCGAGCAATCGAATGGCGACCCAACTGAGATAGAGCCACACCAACGCCGCCATGCCGCCGAAAACAAAGGCATAAGCCAGCAACAAGATGGACTGGAGCAGGAGGCCGCGGCGAAAGGCCTTGGGATGGAACCTGAAGGCCATCTGCCACTGGGTCATCAGGGATCTTCTGAAAAATTCCGGGTACGTCTCTCCCAGACGCGCAGTCGAAGGATCCTGAGATTGCCCCAGATGACGATGATGACCTCCCCCATGGGAGAAGTAGAACACGTCCGAAAAGACAAGAATCAAAAGCCCTCGGGCTACCCGACGCACCCATCGAGGCCGCCGATGCATCAATTCATGGGCGGGCGCAATGACTGAGCAACACAAGGTCGTTCCACCCAGCATCCGAAGCGCCAGCAGATCAAAAGCCGTACCCCATCCGTGACTTGCCCAAAAGGCGTCGGGCACCTTTGCGACAAAAGCCCCCAGTGCCCAGAGATTGAGTGGAGCCAGAATGGCGATGAGCGCCAAAATCACCGAGAGGAAAGGTTCGGCATGGTGGGAAGGCACCATCCGCCGCTCGGGTCCCGATAAACAATCAAGCGCGATGAGAGCGGGCACGGGAAGAAGCCAGACCAGCGCAGCCTCTGCATCATGGGGGCCGCTGAGAAGAAACCCCAGAAGAGCCAACGGAAGGATCAGCGCCATGCCAAAGCCCCACCACCAGGGAATGACGATCGCCCTGGCGAGCCGAACATCGGAAAGAGCGCCCATCATGCGGATTCACCTGAAATCGAACTTCGTTTCGACGCAAAGGTCAGATACGATCGAAGGAAAAATTTAACATCCACCTCAATTCACACCCTGCACTCGTCCAGACCCCTCTCAGCCCCATGAAGCACCCCCTTAAACACGATGGCTAAGGGCTATTCCACCCTCGGTCCGACAGTCTACCTTGGCCTTGGTTCCACCTATCATGATCCTGCCGTCGCCTTAGTGGACGGAACCGGGCGCGTTTTGTTTGCCGAGGCTCTGGAGCGGCCCCTCCAGTACAAGCGTGGCATCAACATGGAGCCGGACAATCCCTTCACGCTCCCCCGACTGCTACTCGACTATGCCGGCGATGTCGATCGATTGGTCATTGCCAGCAACTGGAAGGCCAGAAGAC
>JBDKLO010000121.1:0-8113 GCA_039795615.1 Pseudomonadota bacterium | reverse complement strand
GATGAGATCTCTCTGGGACTTGAGTCCCCTAAAGGGCCCTAGAAGACCACTAGGTTGATAGGCTGGGTGTGGAAGTTCAGTAATGGATGAAGCTAACCAGTACTAATTGCCCGTGAGGCTTGACCATATAACACCCAAACGGTGTGAACGCAGACACAATTACGCGCACAGTGTACGATTTTCCAAACGAAGGCCTTAACAAGCCCTCAAACCAGTTTGCCTGGTGGCCATAGCAGACGGGAACCACCCGATCCCATCCCGACCTCGGAAGTGAAACCGTCTAGCGCCGATGATAGTGCAGATTACCTGTGCGAAAGTAGGGAACTGCCAGGCTCCAATTGCAAAAACCCCCGTCTCAATCGAGCGGGGGTTTTTCTTTGGGCGCTGCTCAGGGGGCGTCCAACAGAAATCCAGCCATTCCCAAGGCCAGTCCTACTGGCAAATAGGACACGAGGCGAAGGAAAAGCTATCCCTCAAACGCAGGGGCTGTCGGGTTGAGTCAGTTCAACGCCGATGATGCGATGCCCTTTTTTGCGTCTTTGGCTTCTTCGTCATCGCTTGTGCGTGACTTTTTGAATGCACTTTGTCTTTTTTGTGCCCGACGGGGTGGCCATGATGTGTTCTTTTCTGGGCATGGGTTGAATGATGCCTATGGGGGTGGGTCGAAGGCCGATATGAAGGCCTGCGCTCCCCCTCGGTTTGAGGAGGGCCCGCGTGGGTGGGCCGCCGAGGTGGTCGAAGAGAAACGTCTTCGCCCTCATCCTCATCATCGTCGTCCTCTTCGTCGGCTAACGCAATTACAAGGTGGCGCGAATCTGGGAGGTGTGATGTCCCGGAGGCTGCATGAAGCGATCCTGAGAAGGTTGCCATGAGGAAAAGAAGCGGCAGGCTTTGAAACATTCGCGACCCATGTATGAAGGGATGCTGCTGTTTTAGATGTTGGGCAGCCAATCAGGCCATTCTTACAGAATTTAGATGACCCGGAAACCGCTCCATCCCTGATCCAGAGGTGACGGAGCATTCGTTTATACTCAAACCATTTGCTGAGGAAACCTATGAGACCAAGTGGCCGTGCGCCTGACGAACTCAGGACAATTATTGTGACGCCGCATTTCACCAAGCATGCGGAAGGCTCGGTACTGGTTGAATTTGGTGATACCCGCGTGATTTGTACCGCGAGTATCGAGGAGCGCGTTCCCGGTTTCCTTAAGGGCAAGGGGTCTGGCTGGATCACCGCAGAATACGGCATGCTGCCGCGGGCAACGCATGAGCGATCGGCTCGTGAAGCTGCACGCGGTAAGCAAGGTGGTCGGACCATGGAAATTCAGCGTCTGATTGGTCGTTCGCTTCGGGCAGCCATGGATCTGGAGGCCCTGGGAGA
Source organism: Pseudomonadota bacterium (assembly GCA_039795615.1). Taxonomy (GTDB): domain Bacteria; phylum Pseudomonadota; class Gammaproteobacteria; order Methylococcales; family Methylococcaceae; genus UBA6136. Next base: position 6,732 of record JBDKLO010000121.1, on the reverse strand, counting down.
ACGCACCGTGACGCTGGATTGTGATGTGATTCAAGCCGATGGCGGAACACGAACGGCCTCCATCACCGGAAGCTATGTCGCCTTAAGGCTGGCGGTCGATGCCTTGATGAAGCAGCGCAAGCTGAAGAAAAACCCGATTCATGGACAGATCGCCTCGGTTTCGGTGGGTATCTGTGGCGGTGTGCCGGTCTTAGATCTCGACTACCGAGAAGACTGCGACGCTGAAACGGACATGAATGTGGTCATGAACGATGCCGGCGCCTATATCGAAGTACAGGGGACCGCAGAGGGTCATGCGTATCGTCGGGATGAACTGAACGCGATGTTGGATCTGGCCGCAAAGGGCATTTCTGAGTTGATGGCGATCCAACGGTCTGCCTTGTCCGAAGGCGAGTAAAAAATAAGGCATCGACTCATTGAGCCGATGCCTTTTCGTCGCGGTTTAAACTGGGCTGCCGGCCTTCATGGCCTCCGGAACTTCAACCAGCTTTCCGGTCTTCACGTCATAAATGAAGCCGTAAATCGGAATGTAGTTGGGGACGAGGCTGTGGTTGCGAATCCGGTTGACGTCCTCAACAACGCTCAGTTCATTGTTCTTGAACGTCAGCCAGTTGATGTATTTACCATCAGTCGAACCGGGGCCCTTGCCGACATCGTGCCAGCCTTTTTCATCGACAGTTGCGGTATCCAGGCTCTTTGAAAGAAGGTCGCCCATGATCTCGTTGTCGAACAGCTGCATGCCACAATCCGTGTGGTGAATGACAAAGAACTCCTGAGTTCCCAGCAGCTTGTGGGAAATGACCAGTGAGCGAATGGCATCGTCACTGGCTCTGCCGCCGGCATTCCGAGTGACGTGAGCATCGCCTTCAGAAAGGCCCGCATACTTTGCAGGGTCAAGTCGGGCGTCCATGCAGGTCAGGATCGCAAATCCACGTGCAGGGGGAAGCGCTAAGTGCCCCTTGTCAAAGCTGGATACATAGCCTTCATTTGCCTTCAGGACCTCAGTCAGGATCTTGCTCATGTCGTTCGTACCTCATTGGATGAATTGTTATCGTTCTGTGCTTCTTGTTGATATAAACCTCGAAGCTTCTTCTTAGGTGGCCGGCCATGAAAAAAGTTTTAATCGCCAGCAATAATCTCGGAAAAATCCGCGAGATTGGCGGCATATTAGCAGAGCTTGATATTGTCGTTGTAGGTCAAAGAGAGCTCGGGGTGAGTGACGTCGAGGAAACCGGTGTGACCTTCGTCGAGAATGCCCTCATTAAAGCCCGTCATGCCTCTGCCTGTTCGGGGCTGCCGGCGCTGGCGGATGATTCGGGTCTTGAGGTGGATTTCCTTGAAGGTCTACCAGGGGTTCGCTCCGCACGCTTTGCTGGGCCTGGGGCTACCGATGCAGCCAATAATCAGAAGCTGATTGATTCACTTAAGGAGGCAGGATCCGGTCCTCTGACGTGCCGCTTTCGCTGTGTGATGGTCTATCTTCGCCATCCTGAAGATCCGAGCCCTTTGATAGGGCAGGGGGTTTGGGAGGGGGAGATTGTTCGTGAGCCTCAAGGCGAGAGTGGTTTTGGGTATGACCCTCATTTTTGGGTGCCACAATCGCGCTGTACGGTGGCTGAACTGGCTGAGGCAGACAAGAATCGAATGAGCCATCGGGGTGCGGCGCTTCGCGCCTTGTTGCAATCCCTCAGGGAGCGTCATGACTGATTCGAGCGCATCGCTGTTTGCCTATGGTTCACTGCAATTGCCGGAGGTATTTGAGGCGGTTACCCGGCTACCTAGAGCGGGATTCCCCGCCGTTCTCCGGGGCTTTCGCCGAACCAAACTCAAGGGTTTTGGCTTTCCCGCCATTCTGGCTGCCGATGGGCTGAAAACTTCGGGGATTCTCTACCATTCGATCGAAAAGGACGGATGGCAGCGGCTGGACGCATTTGAAGATGATTTCTATGAGCGAAAGAGGGTCACCATAGAGCTCGCTGATGGTGGATCATGCCTTGCATGGACTTATGTGCTTGCGGAAAGCTTCCGTCACTTGTGCCTGGATGAGCCTTGGTCTTTGGATGATCTTGATTCGCGGACAATCCGAGATCTATTGGCCCGTCTTTAGTCGAGACGCTCAGGTGAGCCGGGTTTCAACCGTCCCACATCGCGCGCAGCGAAATACAGTCACCAGCTTTCCCTGCTTGACGTCGAATTTTGTGCCCCCATCGGGCTTCCATTTGTGAAAGCCAGTTCGACAAAGGGTTTTTCCCTGATGCTTTTCGGAGGCCTTGGGCTTTTTGAAAGGAATCACATTGCTCATGGGACAGGCCGAGGGTAGAGGGTTCGAAAGCTCAAATTGATTCTGGGGGTGGTGATGTGCGAATCTTTTGGAACCCGGTGCTGATATCGATCCTGAAATCCAGGACGCATCATGAACAAGGTTCCACTCTCAAGGGTAAACCGCTGGCACGCCTTCGTCAGCGTATCGCGAATCTCAAAATGACGCCTGGCCCCGAGGCTAAGTGAGGCAATCTGTATGTCTTTTCGGGGACCCAGTTCAACCTCATCGTCTCGATGCCATCCAAGGCCGGCTTTCCCGTCGGGGTAGCGCGTTGCCAGAACGGTATTGAAGTTCGCATCAGTCAAAGCCCGAACCGCCGCCAACACCTCGTGAAGATCTGGGGGAAGTGGCATGGCTTGATGCCGGGTCCCCGTGTAGCCATAGTTGAAGGGTTCAGTCCCGAAAAAGGCGACTTCTCTTCGGGTCTCGATTGCGCGGCCGAACATGGAGACCACCTCAGTCTTCCAGGGGGTGTTTTCCATGAGGGAAAGGAAAAGGGGATCTGCTGATTTTTCTGGAAGAAAGTCGGGGAAGGTTCCGAAGAGACTTTCATGGCTTCGCAGGGCCCCAAAGTTTCGGGTATCCTTCATCGCCTCAGAGTTCGCTCCTCGTCTTTATCCATGGATGCAAGGCGACGCTGGCGTATTGGTTTCGGTATAGTGATGAGTGATGATTATGTCTGATTTCGAACCCCGCGACATCGATCCGGGTCATTTCTTTGTCCGACTTTTTTACATTCTGGTCTATCTCGCAATCCTCGCGGTTGTGAGGTTTGTCCTTTGGGGGGTTCTGCTGATCCAGCTGGGATGTCATCTGATCGGAATGTCGCCCAATCGCGGAGCGCAAAAAACGGGTCAGGTGGTCTCCGAATACATTTATAAGATTTGGCTTTACCTGACCTACAACACGAATGATCGTCCCTTTCCCTTCAGAAAGCGAACGACGGATCTTGAAGATTAAGCGATCGGCTGTCACCGATCCCTATGGGAGGAAAAAAATGAGTACGGCAAATTTTAAAGTGAGCGGTATGAAGTGCGGTGGCTGTGAAAAAACCGTACAAGGGGTTGCTGATGCCCTCGATGGGGTTCTCTCCAGCAAGGCATCTAGCGCAGAGGGCACGATGGCTGTCGAATTTGATGAAAGCAAGATTTCTGAAGCGGCCATCAAGGCAGCGATTACGGCCAAGGGATTCCCCGCGGCCTGAAGGCATTCCATCGAGGTCAGCACGTCAGGGCATGAACGGATGACAAAATCCAAAGGAAGGCCGGTTCGGATCGCGATCTCGGGTGCGGCGGGACAAATCAGCTACTCCCTGCTCTTTCGTCTGATTGGCGGGGACCTTCTGGGACCTGACCAGCCGGTGGCTCTTCAGCTCCTGGAAACATCGGCGGTGTTGCCCCAGCTGGAGGGGGTTGCGATGGAGCTTCAGGACTGCGCCTCACCGCTTTTGAGTTCTCTGTCCTGCCATGATGATCCTGAGCAGGCCTTCCAAGATGCCGATATTGTTTTCCTCGTGGGTGCAAGGCCCCGTTCGGCGGGAATGGAACGCGGCGATCTTCTGGCCTCGAATGCTGAAATCTTTTCCGCACAAGGGCGAGCGCTGAATCGTGTCGCCAGTCGCGATGTTCGCGTCTTGGTGGTCGGTAATCCGGTCAACACCAATACGCTGATTGCCTTGCGCAATGCGCCTGATCTGTCGCCACAGAACTTTTCCGGGATGACGCGCCTCGATCACAACCGGGCCATGAGCCTCATCGCACAACAATTGGGATGCCGTACGGATGAAATTTCAGGTGTCATGATCTGGGGTAATCACTCCACGACCCAGTTCCCTGATCTTCATCATGCCCACGCTCAGGGTTTGCCGGCGCTCGATCAGTTGCCTCTCCGGTGGTACGAAGAGACCTTGATCCCGACGGTTCGCCAACGGGGTGCGGAAATCATTCGGGTGCGGGGGAAATCCAGCGCAGCTTCCGGTGCGAATGCAGCCCTTGCTCAAATGCGCGATTGGATCCACGGGACCCCGGAAAACGGCTGGACCAGTATGGCCGTTCTCAGTGCCGGTCAGTATGGCATTTCGCCCGGATTGGTGTACTCCTTTCCGGTGCGTGTGAATGAAGGGCGTTGGCAGATCGTCGAAGGTCTAAATCTTCACCCTGATGCCGAGGCGGGCATTCGTGCCAGCGAGTCCGAGCTTTTGGGTGAACGCGATCTGATCCGGCATCTTCTGCCGGGTTAGCCACCTTGCAGGTCAGCTGAGGGCGCGAACCGGGCTGTCCTTGACGAGCAGAAACTCGAGCAGGGCTTTCTGGGCGTGCAGACGATTCTCTGCCTCATCCCAGACCACGCTCTGGGAGCCCTCAAGGACCTCTGCGCTCACCTCTTCGCCCCGATGCGCCGGCAGGCAGTGCATAAACAGCGCATCCTTCGCCGCTAGCGACATCAGCTTTTGGTCCACCTGATAGCTTTCAAACGCCTTTTCGCGTCGTGCCTGCTCCTCCTCCTGCCCCATGCTCGCCCAGACGTCGGTGACAACAAGGTCGGCGCCTTTGGCTGCGGCCCCCGGGTCATCCATGACGGTGACATTCTCCGGCGCCTTGGCCAAATAATCCTCCGAGGGCTCATAGCCCGGAGGGCAGGCGACCCGAAGCTCGAAGCCTAGTAGCGCGGCGGATTCGATGTAGGAGTGGCACATGTTGTTGCCATCCCCAATCCACGCGACCGTCCGACCTCGGATGTCACCCCGGTGCTCGAGATAGGTCTGCATATCGGCAAGCAACTGACAGGGGTGGCTCTGGTCTGTGAGGCCATTGATCACAGGAACGCCCGCTTGTTCGGCAAAAATTTCCACGGTGCGATGGGCGTTGGTTCTCAGCATGACGCAATCCGTCATGCGCCCGATCACGCGTGCGGAATCTTCAATCGGCTCTCCGCGACCGAGCTGGGTGTCACGGGGAGACAGGAAGATGGCGCTGCCCCCCAACTGGATCATTCCCGCTTCAAACGAAATGCGGGTTCGGGTCGAGGACTTTTCGAACAGCATGGCCAGTACGCGATGACTGAGGGGCGCGTATGTATGTCGCAGGGCTTTGAGTTCGACGGCGCGCTTCAAAAGCCCACGGTACTCGTCGGGCGAAAGGTCAGTGAGGTTCACCAGGTGGCGGAGGGTCATGAAAGTCTCCCGGGGGCAAAGTCTGCCGTGAATTCAGTGATCAACCGGATGACGGCATCGCAGAGGACGTGCATTTCATCGTCGGACAGGATCAGGGGGGGGAGCAGCCGGACAGTCCGGTCTGCGGTCACGTTGATGAGGAGGCCTTGAGCCAGAGCATGCGAGGTCAGATCCCCGCAAGGTGAATCCAGTTCAATGCCGATCATGAGTCCGCGACCACGGATGTCGACGACGCGGGGATTGCCGGCAAGGCCTTCTCGAAAACGCGTCAGCATCTCTTTTCCCAGATCGGCTGCCCGCTGAACCAGATTTTCCTGTTCCAGAACTTCAATGACGGTGAGGGCGGCGCGGCAGGCCAGTGGATTTCCGCCAAAGGTCGAGCCGTGTTTGCCAGCCGTCAGGATGCCTGCAGCCGGCCCACCCGCGAGGCAGGCGCCAATGGGGACTCCGTTTCCAAGGGCCTTGGCCAGGGTCATGACATCCGGCTGAATGTTTTCGTGCTGAAATCCAAACCATCGACCGGTGCGTCCCATGCCACATTGAACCTCATCAAGCATCATCAGCCACTGACGGTTCTGAGTGAGCTCTCGAACGGCGCTCAGGTAGCCCGGCTCGGGGGCTCGGACACCGCCCTCGCCTTGAACTGGCTCGAGAAGTACGGCAACGATGGAGGGATCATTCAGTTGTTTGAGGGCTTCAATATCGCCGTAAGGGACCCGGATAAAGGTATCGACCAAAGGCTCAAAACCTTCCTGAACCTTTGGGTTGCCCGTGGCGCTCAGGGTGAACAGGGTACGGCCATGGAAGCTTTGCTCCATGACGACCACGATGGGGCGTTCAATGCCCTTGAGGTGGCCGTATTTTCGGGCCAGCTTGAGCGCGGCTTCATTCGCCTCGGCCCCGGAATTACAGAAAAACGCGTTTTCGAGGCCACTTAATCGGATGAGGGTTTCCGCTAGCTTTTCCTGAAGCTCAATCCCATAGAGATTGGAGGTGTGGACGAGTTTTAACGCCTGATCGGCGATCGCACGGGCTACTTTGGGGTGGGCATGACCGAGATTGCAGACGGCGATACCTGAGATGGCGTCCAGAAAACGGCGCTCGTCGGTGCTGAAGAGCCACGCGCCTTGGCCATAGACGAAGCTGACCGGCATTCGTGCATAGGTGGGCATCACCGAACTGTTCATGGCTGTTTCCCTCAGAAAACAAAAAAGGCAGTCCAGGGACTGCCCTTAAA
>JBDKLO010000120.1:0-4320 GCA_039795615.1 Pseudomonadota bacterium | reverse complement strand
CCCTTGTTCGGGTTGGAAGAACAGCCCCACAGCAGGAGACCTGACAGGCACAGGCAAGCCATCTGGATCGGGCGAATGGTTGAGTCTCGGTTTATCATTGTTCTCTACGACCTCGTTAGGGCGCCGGCGGAAAGGCCGCTGAACGGATTGTGATCGCGCACGGGCAAGCGCCCGCATGCGTTGGATCCTAAGCGCGCACTATAATGGGCTTGTCCGTTTGCGTCGAGTGAAAATTAAAGCGAAGGGTATGGAGAATCAAGAAGTTCCGATCATGGCCCGACGCTTTCGCGGCTATCTTCCCGTCATTGTCGACATCGAAACCGCAGGGTTTGATCCCAAAATCAACGCCGTTCTTGAAATTGCGGCGGTGATGGTGACGATGGATCCGAAGGGTCTTTTGGTCCTCGGTGAAACCGTGGCGGCTCACGTCAATCCCTTTCCGGGGTCCAAACTGGAGGCAGCTGCCCTCAGCTTTAACAAGATTGACCCCTACCACCCCTTTCGCATCGCCCTCGATGAGAAGGACGCCCTCCACAAGATCTTTCAGCCCATCCGGGCGGCGGTAAGGGAGGCAGGTTGCACCCGCGCCATTCTGGTGGGACACAATCCGGCCTTTGACATCGGATTTTTGAATGCCGCTGTGGAGCGCTCCGGCGTTAAGAAGAATCCCTTTCACCCCTTCAGTACCTTTGATACGGCCACACTCAGCGGGTTGGCCTATGGTCAGACCGTTCTGGCCAAGGGCGTTCAGGCGGCGGGCATGAGCTGGGATAACAACGAAGCCCACTCGGCCATTTATGACGCTGAGCAGACCGCGCGACTCTTTTGCGGCATCGTCAATCGCTGGAGTACCTTGGAAGCCCTGGAGAAACAGGGCGCTTAGATTTCAGCGTCTCTCTTGACGGTCGCCTCAAGCAGGGGCTGCAGCTCACCCTTTTCAAACATGGACATCATGATGTCCGAGCCCCCGATCAGTTCGCCCTGAATGTAGAGCTGCGGGAAGGTCGGCCAGTTTGAATAGATTTTAAGGCCTTCACGGATTTCCGGATCTTCGAAAATATTCACGTGAGCAAAAGGGACGCCGACGTGCTGGAGAATTTGTGCCGCGCGGGCTGAAAAGCCGCACTGGGGAAAAGTCGGGGTTCCCTTCATGTAGAGGATGACCGGGTTTTCCTGAAGCTGGGACTCGATCCGCACGTTAATGTCTGTCATCTGATTTCTCCGCCTAAGCACTAATAACCCAGTAATTTTATCAGAATTCAAAGGGGCGCCCATTCAGGGTCCCATGAAAACAGACTATGTCACGTGAAAGCCCTTAACGGGATAACAGCCCTCAGGGATAATCCAAGCTGAGAATTCACGCCTAGGAGAGATTTATGACCTACAACATTACCTTGATTCCCGGCGACGGCATTGGCCCCTCCATCGTGGATGCGACGATCCGGGTGATCGAGGCCGCAGGCGTCAAGGTCAATTGGGAGCGGCAGCTGGCCGGCATGGCCGCCGTCGATGCGTGTGACAATCCCCTGCCCGACGCCACTCTGGATTCCATCCGAAAGCATCGGGTTTGCCTCAAGGGTCCCTTGACGACCCCGGTGGGCGGCGGTTACCGCAGTGTGAACGTCACCTTGCGTCAGGCATTCAATCTCTATGCGAATGTCCGGCCGGCGGTTTCGTTCGAAGGCACCGATACGATCTTCAAGAACGTCGATCTTTTGACGGTTCGGGAAAACACCGAAGGGCTTTACGCCGGCATCGAACATTTCATCAAGGTCGATGATCGAAAAATCGCTGCGGAAAGTATGGCCATCGTGACCCGTGAAGGCTGTGAACGCATCATCCGTTATGCCTTTGAGCACGCTCGGAAGGCCAAGCGCCGCAAGGTCACACTGGTGCACAAGGCCAATATCCTGAAGTGCACGTCAGGCCTTTTCCTCGAAATTGGCCGGGACATAGCCAAGGAATATCCCGATATCGAATTTGACGACAAGATTGTCGATGCATGTTGCATGCATCTGGTCATGAAGCCCGAGACCTTTGATGTCATCGTGACCACGAACCTCTTTGGCGACATTCTGTCCGATCTCGCCGCGGGCCTCATCGGTGGTCTGGGTCTGACGGCAGGTGCCAACATTGGAACCGATGCCGCGATTTTCGAGGCGGTTCACGGAAGCGCACCCGATATCGCCGACAAGGGCATCGCCAATCCGTCTGCGATGATTCTGGCCGGGGTCATGATGCTGGAGTACCTTGGCGAACTTGAAGCCGCCAAGAAGATCGAGAAGGCCGTGCGGGATGTCATCCGCGAAGGCGAAGTCGTGACACCGGATCTTAAGAAGGACTCCAAGTACGGCACCCATGACATTGCCGAGGCGATTATTGCCAAGGTCAAATCCAGCCACTGATGGGATCCTCCGGTGCGGGTCGCGACGGCCCGCACCCCATTCCCATCCTTTGGAGTGGCACTCCTCCAAAAATCGCCCAAGTTTTCTGTTTCCGGCAACTTCAAAGACTCTAATCCCTTAAGGCCTCCATCACACTCTGCTTCTGGAGTTGGCAGGGGAGGCGTCGGTGGAAAAGGGCACAAGCAAAGCATCGAACATCTACACGGTCTCTGATGCGGTCACCGCCTACCTTCGCTGGTACGCGATTCATCGCGAGGCGTTGGGGGACACGACGCGAGCAATCAATGCGCACATTCTTCCCTCCTTGGGTCATCGCCCTCTAGCGGAACTCAGTACCCAGGAAATACGGAGCTGGCACGAGACACTGGCGACCACGCCACCCCGGGCCCGCAAGGGAAAAAAGGTCTCCGAGCTTCAGTATCAGAAGGGTTGGCAACCGACCTCGGAGGCGAGGCGTTCCCGCCGCGCGACGGCCAATCGGCTCTTGACGGTATTGAAAGCGATTTTGAACAAGGCCTTTCAGGAGGGCTGGGTCGAGGACGACATTGCCTGGCGGAGGGTCAAGCCTTTTGGCCATGTGGACCAGCCTGTGGAGCGGTTTCTGACCGCTGAAGAATGCCGAAAGCTCCTGGAGGCTTGTGACCAAGACTTCAAATTTGTGGTGGCTGCAGCCCTTTTGACCGGGATGCGCTATGGCGAATTGATTCGGCTCAAAGTCGGAGACTTCAAACCGGATCTCAAGGGGGTTTGGGTTAAAGAGAGTAAGTCCGGTAAGCCTAGATTCGTTCCGCTCAATAGCGATGGTGTGGGTCTTCTTGCTGATTTGGCCTCAGGGAAAGCCCTCTCTTCACCCCTTCTCCTGCGATCGGATGAGAAGCCTTGGGGGCGGTGTCACCAAATCCGCAGAATCCGGGAGGCTTGTGATCGGGCAGGCATAGACCCCCCGATCAGTTTCCATGACCTTCGCCATAGCTATGCCAGTCTTTTGGTTCAGTCTGGTGTCGATCTTCGAGTTGTGGCGGACCTTCTGGGGCATGCCGACACGCGGATGACGATGCGGCACTACGCTCACCTTAATGATGATGTTCGTCGGAAAGCGATCGATCAGTTGCCGTCCATATTGTGCGTAGATTAAGACCGTAATCGACGCACAATTTGCGTAGAAAGAGGAAGTCTTCGCTACGGGACATCTCAAGATGTCAAAACTAGCTGGGATATGAAAAGTGGATTCATCCCTCAATCGTATGGGATAAATCCAGGTCGACTAGGCAACAAAAAAGCCAGGCCAGCCACGCAAATGGCTAGGCCTGGCTCCTTGGCGTCTTGCTGATCCCCCTCCGCAACGGAGTTAGGTGCAGAAAAACGTTGCTTAAGCTTGGTACTTTTTCAGTGAACGCAGCTTATCAATGGCGTCCTTGACCTTCGCCGAAGTGGCGTCATCCAGCTCATTGGGCTTGTAGACACGGTCCAGAAGCTTTTCTTCAACCAGAGCATCCTTGATCCACTTCTTGGCAAACCGATAGTTTGCAGGAACCGGGGTGACTTCACCGGTTTCGGGATTCTTAAGATCCTCAGCCAGAACCACCTTACCCTCGGCAGCCTTGGCGGCCTTTGGCTTTGCGGCAGGCTTGGGGCTGGCTGCTTTTGCAGGGGCCGGCGCCTTCTTGGGGGCCGTGGCTTTCACTGGCGCTGCGGGCTTCGCGGCAACTGGCTTCGGTGCTTCGACCTTGGCCGCAGGGGCCGGCTTTTTGGGTGCTTCAGCAGGCTTTGCCGCAACCTTCGGGGCGGGCGCAGCGGGTTTCGGTTTCTCAACGAAAACCGGCTCCCCCTTTTCGGCACGAGCAACGGCCTGATAGGCCTCCTTGGCGACGTACCCTAGGTAGAGGGCCGTGATAAAGAAAAGAAACTCGAACAT
>JBDKLO010000119.1:0-12157 GCA_039795615.1 Pseudomonadota bacterium | reverse complement strand
TCCCCTGAAGGTCTTGAGATCTGGCGAGAGCGGGTCGCAACCCCACAGGGAGACTACGAAGGAACCCTTTCGGCCATCGTTGGGTTGGTGCATCGTGCGGAAGAGGCATTGGGCGGCCCAGGGACGGTGGGCATTGGGACCCCCGGTGCGGTCTCCCGACAGACGGGCCGCCTCAAAAATTCGAACTCCCTCTGTCTGAATGACCGTCCCCTTAGGGAAGACCTTGAGGCCAGGCTCTCCCGGCCCGTTCGGCTCGCAAACGATGCGGACTGCTTTGCGCTTTCAGAGGCCAGCGATGGCGCAGGCGAGGGTCATCCGGTCGTTTTTGGCGTTATTCTCGGGACCGGGGTGGGAGGCGGCGTTGTGGTTCATGGGGCTCTCCTTCAGGGGCCCAACGCGATTGCCGGGGAGTGGGGGCACAATCCGTTGCCCTGGCCTCGGGGTGAAGAATGTGAGGGTCCCGCCTGCTATTGCGGCCGGAGGGGCTGCATCGAGACCTATCTCTCAGGTCCTGGGCTTGCCGCCGATGACCTTCGCGCCGGGGGGAAGGGGCGGACGGGGCCCGAAATCGTGGCGGCGGCAGATCGGAGTGAATCCCTGGCCGAGACCACCATGGCCCGATATGAAGAGCGCCTTGCCCGGGCACTCGCCCACGTCATCAATCTCATCGACCCCGATGTCATTGTCCTCGGCGGAGGTGTAGGACAGTGTGAGCGGCTCTATCAAAATGTCCCCAAGCACTGGGGCCGTTTTGTCTTTTCCGATACGGTCGAGACCCTACTAAAGCCCCCGGTTCACGGGGACTCCAGCGGTGTCCGGGGTGCCGCCTGGCTTTGGCCTTTGGAAACGTGAGCCTTCAGGGACGCTTGTGGTCAATGGTGATGGGGTAAACCTTGCTGGCTTCCGGCGTCATTCCTGGAAGAGAGCCTTCGATATCGCCACTTTGTGGGGTCGCCTGTCCTGACTTTGAGATCCGGGCCCCCAGAATCAGCTTGGGGAATTTTGAAATTTCAAGTCCGGGGCGCATGGCCAGACTGTCATCCAGAGTGACGCTCAAAGGCAAATCACGCACGGTTTTCCGGATCACCGCAAGCGGCATGGGCGGGCCTTCGGCGGCCCGGGCGAAAACGAAGACCGCATCATCGGGCTGAACGTCTCCCTTGAGTTTGGGATCCAGCGTGACTTTCACCTTGACCCCTGGGGTTTTTGCACTGGCCGCTTGGGTCGTGCTCTCAGGACCGAGCTCCTGAAGGTAGGCATCGATCTCTTTGATTTCGGGACCCTGAGGTGGGAGCTCAGCTCTCAGCCTTTCCCAGAGTTTTCGGGCGCTTCGCATATCGCCGGATTGAGCAGCCGCAAGGCCTCCTAGCCAAAGCCCCATCTTGTGCTTCGGATGGTCCCGAACGATTTGCTGGATGATGGTAGCTGGCTGTCCCTCCAGCTTGCCATCCTGTGCCTCAGCGAGCGCCTCGGCATGAAGTGCCAGGAGGTCGGGATCTCCGGGTGCCAGGCGAGTGGCGGTTTCGTAAGCCTTTGCAGCTTCCGCGGGTCTTTCCGTGGTCTGCAGGGATCGACCGAGAAGCACCCAGCCTTCAAGATCGTTTGGATTAGCCGAAAGTCGGTCGGCCAGCTCCTGAATGGCCTTTCGGGTCTCATGCATCGATTTCAGAGGCGGCGCATCGAGAAGTTCGGGATGGCCCAGAGTGATGTAGCCGACCGTCGCTAAAAGAGGAATCAGAGCGATGCTACTCCAGAGCGTGATTTTGGCACCCTTGCCGCTTGACGTGGTCACTGGATCGGCATGTGTGTCGAGATCGTCCAGTAGAGTCCGCTCCAGATCCGCGGCCAACTGTTGCGTCTCCTCAGGGGTTTCGGCTTCCGCCTGAAGTTCGCGCCGGCGCTCTTCATGAAGTGCCAGATTGAGGCGTCTTCGATCGACCGTCTCCTGAGATCGGGCCTTGAAAAAGAGCGGCAGGAAGGTCAGAAGGCCGACGACCGTGATGAGCAAAGCGGTGAGAATGAATGGAGTCATGTTGGGTTTCGTAAGCCAGTCAGTCCGATTTGCCCTGACGAAGCTGGTTGCGCAAGGTCTCGAGGCGGTTCTTCTCCTCAGGATCCAGCGGGGGACGAGACGGATTCAGTCGGTGGCTTCGAAGGTGACGGATCGCCAGAAACCCACCACTGAGAAAGAGCAGCAAAGGACCCGTCCAGAGGAACAGAGTGATCCCTTTGACCGGGGGGTCATAGAGGACAAAATCGCCATACCGATCGGTCAGGAATTGAATGGTCTCCTCCTCGCTCTCTCCCGACTGGATTCGGCCATAGACCTCATTGCGAAGGTCCCGCGCCAGATCGGCGTCGGAATCCCCGAGGGATTGGTTTTGGCAGACGAGGCACCTGAGTTTCTGAATCAGGGTTTCGTAGCGCGCCTGCTGCTCTGGGTTAGCAAAATTGCGGATTTCGACCGCGTTGCCGAGCGAGATGGAAAGCCCGGTCAGAAGGCCGATGGCAATCAGGTGTCTTAACGTTTTCAAGGGGTTTTGGCCCTCGGATCTTGGGGGGTTCGGAGCAGTGGGAGAATTTTTTCTGTGAGCACTTTCCGGTTCAAAGGGCCCGTATGCTTATAAAGAATGATCCCGTTCGCATCCACCACAAAGGTTTCTGGAACGCCATAGACGCCCCAGTCAATGCCGACCTTGCCATTGGCATCCACTGCGACGGTCTGATAGGGATTCCCCCCGTGAGCCTCGAGCCAGGCCCGGGCTTTTTCAGGGGTGTCCTTGTAGTTCAGGCCGATCAAGTTGACCTCGCCTCTTCGGGCGAGATCGATCAGGACGGGGTGTTCGGCACGGCAGGCTTCACACCAGGAGGCCCAAACATTCAAAAGGTAGGGACGCCCTTTCAGGGTATGGGGTCCGAAGCGGCGGTCGGGAGCATCAAGCGTCGGAAGGTCAAAGGCCGGGGCCGGTTTTCCGATCAGAGGCGAAGGGATTTCCCGGGGATCAAGGGACAGACCCACGCCTAGAAAAATGACCATAACCAGGAAGACGCCCAGAGGGATCAGAAAACGCATCATCAGGCTCCGCGCTGAGATTCGAGGGTCAGGTCCTTCCGGGAGCCAATGCGATAGCGTTTGTCCAGAAGCGAGCACAAGCCACCGGTCATCATCAGAAGGCCCCCAAACCAGATCCAGCGAATGAAGGGTTTGTAATAGACGCGGACGCTCCAGGCATCTTTATCCAGCGGCTCTCCGAGGGCAACGTAGAGATCCCGGGTGAGCCCTGGATCAATGGCAGCTTCGGTCATGGGATTCTTCTGGACCTGATAGATCCGCTTTTGCGGGGTCAGTGCGGCCACCTGGCGGTTGCCTTCGTAAACGTCGAATCGCCCTTCCTGAGCGTGATAGTTGGGTCCTTCAACGGCGTGGACGCCCCCGAACTTGAAGGTGTAGGCACCGATCGAGGCGCTCTCACCCGGAGCCAGTTTGACGATCTTTTCTTCGCTGTGGCTGCCTGAGAGCGTGACGCCAATCACAAAGACCGCGAGACCGAGGTGGGCGAAATTCATACCGATAAAGCTCATGGACAGGGCCGAAACCCCTTCGCTCAGGGACTGACGATGCTTGATGCGATTCCAAAGACTCAGACCTTGGGTGGCCAAAAGCCACAGGGCCATGCCGATTCCGGCGAGCGTCGCGATGTCGGACATGCCATCGACCAGGAGCGATAGCGCTACCGCGAGAACGATGACTGGAAGGGCGATGCGAAGGAGAGGATGGAGGATCTTATCAAGCTGGCCCTCGCGCCAGGGAACCATGGCGGCGATGCCGGCAAGGAAAACGATAGGCGTCATGAGGGGGGTGAAAACCCTCGCGAAATAGGGCGATCCCACGGAGATCTTTCCCAGCTTGAGTGCATCAAGCACCAGGGGATAAAGCGTCCCCAGAAGGATGCTGGCTGAGGCCGTCACCAGAAGAATGTTATTGACCAGGAGCAGGCTTTCGCGGGAGAGCCAGGTAAAGCGGGTGCTGTCCCGGATCACCGGAGCCCGAAGGCCGTAAAGGAGCAGGGAGCTGCCGACGACCACAGCGAGGAAGACCAGAATGAAAAGGCCACGGGCGGGGTCGGAGGCAAAAGCGTGGACGGAGGTCAAAACGCCGGAGCGAACCAGGAAGGTACCGAGGAGGCTGAGCGAGAAGGCGAAGATGGCGAGCAGTACCGTCCAAGCCTTGAACGCACCCCGCTTTTCAGTGGCGGCGAGCGAATGCAGTAAGGCGGTCGCGACCAGCCAGGGCATAAAGGAGGCATTTTCCACCGGATCCCAGAACCACCAACCGCCCCAGCCCAGCTCGTAATAGGCCCACCAGGAGCCAAGGACAATGCCGAAGGTGAGGAAAATCCAGGCCACCAGGGTCCAAGGGCGTGACCAGCGAGACCAGGCGGCATCCAGAGTTCCACCCAGAAGGGCGGCAATCGCAAAGCTAAAGGCCACGGCCAACCCGACATAGCCCATGTAGAGCATCGGGGGATGAATGGTCATCCCGAAGTCTTGGAGGAGGGGGTTGAGGTCATTGCCTTCAGCAGGCATCGGGATCAGACGGAGGAAGGGATTCGACGTCCACTGGATAAAGAGGAGGATGCCGAAACTGATGAGACCCATGGTGCCGAGGACGCGGGCGCGGAACACCGGGGTCAGTCCGCCACTGAAAAGGGTGACGGCCAGCGTCCAGCCCGAGAGGATGAAGGCCCACAGCAGCATGGAGCCTTCGTGCGCTCCCCAGGTGGCAGCGATTCGGTAGTAAAGCGGTAACGCGCTGTTTGAATGGGAGGCAACGTAGAGAATTGAGAAATCGTTCTCGATGAAGCCGTTGATCAGGGCGCAAAAGGCCAGCGCGAGGAATATGAATTGGGCCCGACCCGCCGGGATCGCACTTTCCATCCAGAGTCCCTGGCCGCGGGCCGCCCCGATCAGTGGCAAGGTCCCCTGAAAGAGGGCCGTCAAAAGGGCAAGGAGCAGGCAGTATTGCCCGATTTCAGCCGTCATTTTTTGGTTCCTTCCGGAGGCTGGGGCATTTGGCCGGTCGCTTTGAGGGATTCGGCGACTTCGGGGGGCATATAGTTTTCGTCGTGCTTGGCAAGAACTTCACTGGCCTCGAAGACCCCCGTTTCCGAGAGCTTTCCAATGGCAATGATGCCCTGGCCTTCACGGAAAAGATCGGGGAGGATTCCGGTGTAACTCACCCCCACGGTTCGGTTGCCATCGGTGAGATCGAAGTGGACCTCCAGGGTGTCCGGCGCGCGCCTGACGGTTCCTTTGACGACCAGACCCCCAATGCGGAAGGAGTGCCCCTTCGGGGCCTCGCCTTGGGCAACCTGGCTCGGTGTCAGGAAATAGAGGAGATTCTTCTGAAACGCGGTCAGGCCGAAAAAGGCCGCAAGACCGACGCCCGCAAGAATCAGGCTGACCACCAGCATCCGGCGACGTCTGGGCGTCATGGTTTTTTGCCTCGGGCGATGAAGCGACGCGCCTTATCCAGGGCATCGGCTTTTTTCCGAAGCGGAAGCACGACGTTGAGGATCAGGATGACAGCCATTAGGCCATAGGAGGTCCACACGTAGGTGGCATACCCTCCCATGGCAAAAAATTCAGACCAGTTCATGGTTTGCATCGCCTGTTGTTGTGGGCTGCATTCTATCAGGCCTTCAAAGCCTCGCTGACTCTGAGAGCTATAATCAGAACCTTATCCGACGAGAAATCCACCATGTTTGAATCCGATCGCGAGGCCCATGCCCTCGAGGCTTTTCTGGTTGCCCGCGGGGAGATTGGGTTTCCTCAAGAGGGAACCGTCTGGATTCAGCGGGCGGTGGATGGCCCCTACTTTTCGCGGCTCAAGACCCGCTTGACCCCACGGGTCTATCAAAGTGACCGCCGTTTGGCGGCCCCCTTCATTGAGCAAGGTCTCGATCCCTTGGCGCACCCCGATCAGTCCTGTGGGATGGCGGTGGTTTTTGCAACCAAGCATCGCGAGGAAGTCCTTTTTCATCTCGCGCGCGCTGCAGAGCGGCTCGAAGAGGGGGGGCATCTGGTCGTGGCGGCCGCCAACGATCTTGGGGCAGGGTCTCTTGAAAAAAGGGTCCGTGAATTGTTCGGGGCGTGCGATGCCTTCTCAAAGCACAAGTGCCGGGTCCTTCATGCCATCAAGCATGGGGATACGCTGGATGAGGATCTTCTTGCCGGGTGGCGGTCCGGCGGGGAGATGCGACAGATGGTTCCCGGGGGGCTTTGGGGCGCACCGGGGATGTTCAGCTGGAAACGCCCGGATGAGGGCTCTCGACTTCTCGCGGGCTTTATCCCTCAAGGTCTCGAAGGTCGCGGTGCTGACTTTGGCGCTGGGAATGGGTACCTGGCTTTGAGTCTTCTCGAGCGAAACCCCAAAATTGAATCGCTGGATCTTCTCGACGTGGAGAAAAAGGCTTTGGATGCGGCCGAGATCAATCTTAAGGCGCATTCATCTCAAGGCCTTCGCCTCGGCTTTCACTGGACCGATGTCACTCACGGTTCCGGGCTTTCGGGGCTTGATTTCATCGTGATGAACCCGCCCTTTCACAGTGAGCGGGGGAGTCTCCCGGTATTGGGCCAACGGTTCATTGCGGAGGCGATGAAGGCGCTTCGTCCCGGGGGACGGCTCTTCATGGTGGCCAATCGTCACTTACCCTATGAGGGGGAGTTGGGATCGACGGGGGGAACCTTGGTCCGACGTGAGGAGGCGATTGGTTTCAAGGTGCTTGAGGTCGTGAAGCGCTGATGGAGAACCTTAGGCGCCGAGGGATTCCATATATTCGATGCGAAGCTGGACTGACTTTCGCCCCCGAAAACGATTGATATCCAGCCGATAAGCCAGCTTCAGCATTCGGCTGCGAAGCCAGGCGCCGGGGTTTTCGACATTGAAGGCAATGGCATCCACGGCTGACCCGCCCCCCTCCGGCCGCAAGGTCAGTTTGAGGTGGCGCTCGCCTACAATGCGTAGATCCAGCACATCAAAGTCACCATCAAAAAGGGGTTCAGCAAAGCCCTGCCCCCAGGGGCCCGCCTCAAAAAGGAGTTCGGCGGTGGAAAGGCTGATCTGATCGGGGGGCAGGGCCCCGTCGGAATGAAGGGCGATGGCCGTGACCTGATCATCGCCTCGGCGGCGCATTTCCTCGGTGACGGCCGCGGTGAAACGGGGCAGTTCCGCGTGTGGCAGGGAAAGACCTGCCGCCATGGCATGCCCCCCATAGCGGGTAATGAGGCCGGGATGGCGTGTGGCGACGTCCGCCAGGACATCCCGGATATGAACGCCAGGAACCGATCGGGCGGATCCTTTGAGTTCACTGGGATTGAGCTCATTCACGGCAAAGGCAATGACGGGTCGATGGGTGCGATCCTTGATTCGCGAAGCCACGATCCCGACGACGCCCTGATGCCAGCTCTCCTGAAAAAGGCACAACACAGGCTGGTCTTCATCGATCAGCGTCAGACGGTCCATTTGCTGGAAGGCCTCATCGCGCATGTGCTGCTCGATGACCCGGCGTTCCTGATTGAGTGTGGAGAGGGCCTCGGCCATGGGACGGGCGGCTTCTTCAGAACTTGCGATCAGGCATTCAATTCCAAGGGCCATGTCATCGAGTCGTCCGGCGGCGTTGAGTCGCGGGCCGAGGGTGAATCCCAGATCCTGCGCCGAGAGTTCAGAGGCTTTTTTTCCGGCGACGGCAATGAGGGCCCGGATGCCCGGGTGGGCCTGATCGCATTGAATGCGCCGAAGACCCTGCCGGATCAGAATACGATTGGTCTGATCGAGTCCCACCACGTCGGCTACGGTGCCAAGGGCAACGAAATCAAGGAGTTGCCCTAGTTGAGGTTCATCACGGCCGGCCGCCTCAAAATAGCCCTTGGCCCTTAGGGTTTGTCTGAGTCCCAGCAAGACATAAAAAAGGACGCCAACCCCAGACAGAGCTTTGCTCGGAAAAGGATCCCCCTCCAGATTGGGATTGACGATGGCATCGGCGGCCGGAAGCGTTTCTCCGGGAAGGTGGTGGTCGGTGATTAGAACCTTCATCCCGGCGTTTCGGGCGGTCGCCACGCCGTCATGGCTTGAGATGCCATTGTCGACGGTCAGAAGAAGGTCTGGAGAGCGATTTTTGGCGAGGCTGACAATCTCGGGGGTAAGCCCGTAGCCATATTCAAAGCGATTGGGCACCAGATAGTCGATGTGGCGAAGCCCCAGCGCCCGAAGTCCCAGGAGCGCCACCGCTGTGGCGGTCGCCCCATCGGCATCGTAATCGCCGATCACCAGAACCCGATGGTCGTTCAGGATGGCTTCGACCAGAATCTCGGTCATCGCTGCCATCCCGGAAAGAAGTCGAGGATCCGGCAGTTGGCCGAGAGAAAGGTCCAGTTCGCTGGGGGCCCCGATACCCCGATGGGCATAAATTCGGCTGAGCAGGGGAGGCAGCGATCCCAGGGATGGAACAGGTCCGGTCGAAGCCCGAATAATGGCCTGTTTCAGGGGGTGATGCAGCATGCCGGTCAGATGCGGATCGGCACGTAATGGTCGATCAGGAGCGCTGAAAAGATGCCCGCAAGGTACACCAGAGAGAAGCCAAAGGTCCGCATCGCGAGCCGGTTGTCTTTGGCGCGTTTCAGTCGGACGGCGTAACTCAGGAAAATGAGTCCCAGAATCAGTGCGCTGGCCAGATAAATGAGGCCGCTCATCCCGGTGAGATAGGGGAGGAGGCTCGAGATCAGTAACAGAATGGTGTAGAGGAGGATGTGGAGTTTGGTGACCTCATCGCCATAAATCACCGGCAGCATCGGCATGTCAGCCAAGCGGTACTCATCCTTTTTGGCCAGAGCCAGCGGCCAGAAGTGCGGTGGGGTCCAGATGAAAATCAACAGGAAAAGCAGCAGGGCGTGAGGGTCGATGGTGCCGGTGATGGCGCACCAGCCCAAGACCGGAGGCGCAGCGCCTGCGGCTCCGCCAATCACGATGTTCTGGGTCGTGACCCGCTTCAGATAGCGGGTGTAGATCACGGCATAACCGATCAATGACACAAAGGTCAGGACCGCCGTCAGGGGATTGGTCCAAAACCACAGCAGCGCCATCGAGATGAGCCCTAACAGCAAGGCAAAGCGGTTGGCGGCTTTCGGGGTCAGTTGTGACTGGGGTAGCGGTCGATCTTCGGTTCGCCCCATCTTGCGGTCGATCTCCCGGTCGTAGACATGGTTCAGGGCGGCCGCTGAAGCTGCGGCGAGGCCAATACCCAAAGCGCCTGCCAGGCTCTCGATCAGGGGGGGCCAGCCAGGAACGGCCATGAACATGCCGATGATGGCGGTAAAAACGATGGCCCCGACGACCCGAAGCTTGCAGAGTCCAAGGTAGGCTCGCCAGCGGGGGATTGCGGTCTTGAGTACGGCGGTTTCGGTCATGTTGGCGTGAATCTTTTGACGTCGACGGAAACTTGAGAGGGAACCTTTCCCCTCGGGTGGCGTGTCTATAATACGCGCTTGCGCTCGGTCCCGGCCTCCTGGGACCCTCCGAGGCGCTCTTCGTGACTTAAACGGACTTCAGGGAGAACGGTCAATGCGTGTCCTCTGTTTGGGAGCAGCCCTGATGGCGCTGCCGATGGCTGTAGCGGCTTCAGAGCCCAAGGTGTTTGAAACTCGCCTCGACAATGGACTCAAGATTCTGGTGCAGGAGGACCATCGGGCACCGGTGGTCGTCTCTCAGGTTTGGTACAAGGTCGGCGCCAGTAGCGAGTATGCCGGTGTGACCGGGGTTTCTCATATGCTGGAACACATGATGTTCAAGGGCACTGCCCGGCATCCGGCAGGTGAATTTTCGAGAATCGTCGCCGCCAACGGGGGACGTGAAAACGCCTTTACCAGCCAGGACTACACCACCTACTTCCAAATGCTGGAGCGTTCAAAGCTCCCCGTGAGCCTTGAGCTTGAGGCGGATCGTATGCGCAATGTCCGGTTTATCGAGGCGGAATATGCCAAGGAGCATCAGGTGGTCCTGGAGGAGCGAAGGCTTCGCACCGATGATCAGCCTCACGCCAAACTGCAGGAGCATTTTGATGCGGTGGCCTACACCAACAGTCCCTATCGCAATCCGGTCATCGGCTGGCCCGATGACATTACGAATCTCTCGCTGGACCACGTCAAAAAGTGGTACCAGCTCTGGTATGCACCGAATAATGCGACGCTGGTCGTTGTCGGCGATGTGCGCCCGGACGATGTCGTCCGCGAAGCCCGTAAACAATTTGGGGGGCTGAAGCCCAGTGTTTTGCCCCCACCCCGAGTGGAGCAGGAAGTCGAGCAGTTGGGCATTCGCCGCCTGACCGTTCGGCTTCCAGCGAAGCTCCCTCATCTTTTAATGGGTTTCAAGGTTCCTTCTTTGAAGACCGTCCAGGATGAAAAGGAGGCTTATGCACTGGAAGTGGCTGCCGGAATCCTGGATGGCGGCAACAGTGCTCGATTCTCGAAGAATCTGGTCCGTGGGCAGCAGATTGCAGCCTCTACCGGAGTGGGGTACGAACTGTATGCCCGACTTCAGACCCTCTTCATGATTGAAGGCACCCCATCGCAATCACAGACCATCGATGGTCTGGAGGCGGCCCTCATGAATCAGGTCAAGCGCCTTCGAGAGGAGCCGGTGACGGAAGAGGAGTTACAGCGTGTCAAGGCGCAGGTTCTGGCCAATCATGTCTATCAGCTCGATTCGGCGTTCTTCCAGGCCATGCAGTTGGGGACCGCCGAGACGGTGGGTCTCGGGTGGAAGAAGATCGGAGAGTACGAAGCGCGTATCAACGAGGTCACGGCGGCTGACATTCTGGCGGCGGCCAAGAAATACCTCATCGAGGATCGGCTGACGGTCGCAAGGTTGGATCCCCTGCCGCTGCCCGAGGGTGCGGCCGCTCCTGAGGCCCCCGCCATAGGAGGTGGTCATGTTCGCTAGTCCACGAGTCAAAACGATGCGATTTCTGATATTGGGTATTTTCCTTCTCGCCGGCGTGTCCTCGGCCGAGGCTGTTCCGGAGATCCAGAACTGGTCCACCCCCTCGGGTGGCCGGGTTCTCTTTGTCCCGACCGAAGGCCTGCCGATGCTGGATCTTCGGATGGTGTTCGATGCCGGGAGTGCCCGGGATGGTCGGGAGTTCGGAATTGGGGCCTTGACGGCGGGGATGCTGGATAGTGGTGCCGGTGCCTTGGATGCCGACACGATTGCGGAGCGACTTGATGCCATTGGGGCCATCTTGTCCTCGGGAGCCACTCGGGATTCCGCGCATGTCGCCTTGAGGACCCTGACCGATCCCCCCAAGCTCAAAGAAGCCCTGGAGGTCTTCGAGACGGTGATCAGTCAGCCCCGCTTCGAAACTAAGGATTTTGAACGGGAAAAGAATCGAGTATTGCTGGGCATTCAGCAAAAAGGTGAGGACCCGGGTGAGATCAGCGAGATGGCCTTCATGAAGGCGCTGTACGGCGAACATCCCTATGCCCACCCAGTCGAGGGCGTCAAGGAAACGGTCGAGAAGTTGAAGGCTTCGGACCTGGCCCGTTTCCACAAAGAGGCCTATACCCGTGGCAACGCCATTCTGGTGATGGTGGGGCAGGTCACGCGCCCCGAGGCCGAGGCGATTGCCGTTCAGGTTTATGCCCGTCTTCCCGAGGGGGCACCTAAGCCCGCTTTGGAAGATCCTGCGCCACTTTCAGGATCGGAAACTGTGACAACGGCGTTCCCCTCGGAGCAGACCCATGTGTATTCAGGGGTTCTGGGGCTCAAGGCCAATGATCCAGACTATTTCGCGTTGGTTGTGGGCAACCACATCCTCGGGGGCAGTGGATTGGTTTCAAGGATCATGGAGGAGGTCCGTGAAAAGAAGGGCCTGGCCTATAGTGCCTTCAGTTACTTCCTTCCCATGCGAGTGCAGGGGCCCTACCAGATTGGGCTTCAGAGCAAGAATGCCTCGGCTCGTGAAGCCACCGAAATCGCCGTCCGGACGCTCCGCGAATTTGTGGACAAGGGCCCAACGGATAAGGAATTGGATGCCGCCAAGAAGAACATCATCGGGGGATATGTGCTTCGTCTGGACAGCAATGCCAAGTTGATTGGGGAGGT
>JBDKLO010000118.1:0-2515 GCA_039795615.1 Pseudomonadota bacterium | reverse complement strand
TGGTAGGCATCCGACCGGTACCAGTCCGAAACCCATTCCCAGACATTCCCCGTCATGTCGTAAAGACCGTAGCCATTGGGTGCAAAGCTTTTGACCGGACTCGCCCGGCGATAGCCATCCTGGTCGCTGCTTTCCATCGGAAACTGGCCTTGCCAAATGTTGGCCTTGGGTTTTCCCGTATAGGGATTTTCGTTCCCCCAGGCATAGGTTTTGGCCTTGAGTCCCCCTCGGGCTGCAAACTCCCATTCCGCTTCGGTCGGGAGTCGCTTTCCAGCCCATTGGGCGTAAGCCACGGCATCGAACCAGGAGACCTGAACCACAGGGTAGTGTTCTTTCCCGACAATCGATGACTGGGGTCCTTCCGGGTGTCGCCAGTTCGCACCTGCAACCCATTTCCACCAGTATTCCCCGGGCTGTCTGGGGGTATCGAATACCAGGGCTCCGGGAACCAGGGTTTCAGCCAGAGGAGGGGGTGTTCCCGGGGGGAGTTGGGCGAGAATCTCATCCTGCGTCGGGGCCTTTTCTGCCGTCGTCACGTAATGGGTCGCTTCAATAAAGCGTTGAAATTCGGCGTTGGTCACTTCCGTGGCATCGAGCCAGAAGGGATTGACTCTGACCCTGTGTGCCGGGCGCTCATCGGGTCTTGCCGCTTTCTCTTCACTGCCCATGAGGAACTCCCCCCCGGGGAGATGGACCATACCGGGAGGTGCAATCTGGGCTGCATCCTTTTTTTGGCCGGCCACAAGGGATGGCATCGATAGGAAAAGAACCAGACCCATCACTTGAGTTGAATGAATCATGCTGCTCCTGAACGGGGGGCAAGGGTCCCGATAAACGGGGTTTTGGATGAGGATCGTCGGGCTAGGGACGATCTTATGGTTGATCCTAGCAGTGCTGGTCATGGCATCTGGACGCCCTGGATGAATTTTCAGACGATCCCTGATGAATAAATGAATTACATTTTCTAAATTGGTAAAACCGAATGCTCACTTTTAACATGATCTTCAAGATAGAACTGATCTGTGTCGATTTTGAGCCTGATCAGTCGGACATGATGGTGAAGTGACTTCCGCGTGTCCATAGATGGCGGGAGTTGGTGATGCATCCTTTCTCCATGGCCTTGGCCATGGCGTTGAGTCGGGTGCTCCTGAATTAAACCTGTCGTATCCGATCATTCATACCCAGAAAAAGGAGTTGCTGCATGGCGATTCACGATCACGCTCACCATCCCGGATTGTCCCTTACTAAACACCTTGATGAGGGCAATCACCTCGTCAGCGTGGGCGTTTTCAACGCCCTTTCCGCCGCTGTGGCCTGCAGTCATGATCAGGTCCAGGGGATATTCCTGAGCGGATTGGGGTATACGTATTCGGATTATGGCTGGCCTGATGTCGGCCTGATCGCGCCCCAGGATATTCGCGATGCCTGTCAGGTGCTCCGTTATAACCATCCGGATCGTTTTCTGATTTCCGATATCGACTCGGGTCTTGGCGGACTTGAGCAGTTGCGGCGTATTTGTGTGGAATTGAAGGAGATGGGGGTTGCTGCGGTTCAGCTTGAGGATCAGACCATCGATCACAAACGCTGTGGTCATATGGATGGCAAAGTGCTGCGACCCCTGGATGAGGCCCTGCAACGGCTCGACATCGCGCTCACGGCATCGGGTCCCATGCAGGTCATTGCAAGAACGGATGCCTCCCTTTCTGATGGGGAAGCCATTCGGCGGGTGGATGCCTTCATTGAAGCCGGTGCCAGAATCGTCTTGGTGGATGGCATCAACGAACAGGATCTCCTCGATGTCATTGAAAGAGTCAAGGGACGTGCTCACCTCATGGCGAACATCGTCGGTGGGGGAAAGCTTGAAAGTCGGTCAGCCGAAGAGTTCAAGCAGATGGGCGTTTCGATTGTGAACTTGAGTACAGCCTTGCTGTTCCCGGCCATGTCGGCGATGTCCTTCGCGATGCGAACCCTGATTGACGGGGACTTTGCCGTGAGTAATGAACTCCCCGGGACGAGTCTCAAGGAAGCCAACGAACTGATGAGTCTGAATTACAATCGATTCGTGACCAATCGACGAGCGGCTTGATGATAGAAGTGATTTTGACCCTGTTGGGTCTTGGGGCCATTGCGGGCGTTCTTGCAGGACTCCTCGGGATCGGCGGTGGGGTGGTCATCGTTCCTATCCTGATCTGGATCTTCGGCTCCCAGGAGGGGATCCCGCAAGATCAGTTGATGCAGTTTGCGCTGGGGACCTCGCTCGCCACCATCTGCTTTACCTCGATCAGTTCCATCCGGGCGCATCAGAAGCGGGGGGCGATTCGTTGGCCCATCGTCCTTCAGATGAGTCCCGGTGTGATCGCGGGGACCTTCTTTGGAAGCTTCATCGCGGCCAAGCTCAGTACCGGGTTTCTGGCGACCTTCTTTGCCGTATTCCTGATCCTGGTTTCAATCCAGATGGCACTCGGTGCCCAGCCTTCGCCGCATCGAAAGATTCCAGGGTGGTTCGGTGTCGTCT
>JBDKLO010000117.1:0-3707 GCA_039795615.1 Pseudomonadota bacterium | reverse complement strand
CGGAGTAGGCGGGATTACGGCCTTCGATTTTGGCGAGGACGGTGGCGCCGGCGCCATCGGTGATGCGGTTCAGGCGGACGAGGGGCGTACGCCCGATCGACTTCGAATTATCTTCAAACCAATGGGTCATGGTGGGGCATCCAGAAAAAGGCCGAAATGAGGGGGCTATTCTACTGGCGAATGGGTCCCTTTGTCGGCCTCCCGGAGGAACAGATGAAAAGGACTTCAGGGGAAGATGAGGAAATGATTAAAACGACGCTGAGGGGATTGAGGCCACCGAAATCGGCTGGATAATGGCTTTCATGGCCGGCAGGGTTCGGTCCGTGACCTGAAGGAGGTTTCGATGAGACGATGGATTCTGGCTCTGGGGAGCCTCGTTTTGGGCACCCCCACCTGGGCTCATTCAGAAGGCTGGGGAGGATGGGGCGTTCTTGCCCCCCCCATGGTTGCCGTCACGCCACCGGCGATCATCTTGCCTCAGATCAACATCAGCCCCGTTCCCCTCTGGGCCCCGCCACCCGTCGTCTATTACGGGCCCCGATACGGTTACGCGCCCTATGGCTACGCAGAACGACACCATGGCCATGGTGGCCACCACCGTCACGATGACCGGGATTGAGTTGGGGTCTCCTCAGGGCTCCGAAAAAACGTCCAGACGATAACCAAATCCGCGAACGGTCTTGATCAATTTGAGTTCGTGGCCTTCATCGATTTTTTTTCGCAATTGGCGGATAAAGACGTCCACTACGTTGGTCAGGGGATCGCTGCTGTAGCCCCAGACCTGCTCAAGAATACGGGCCCGACTCACCAGTTTTCCCCCGGAAATCATGAGAAGCTCAAGGAGGCTGTATTCCTTGGCGGTGAGGTCGATCGAGTGACCAGAGCGAAAGACCTCGTGGGTTTGGCGGTTGAGGACCAGATCTGCGATCTGAATCTCCGGATTTTCCTCCCCGTATTCCATTTCAGCCCTTCGCAGCAAGGCATCGACCCTGGCCAGAAGCTCTTCAAATGAGAAGGGTTTGGTCATGTAGTCGTCGGCACCGGATTGAAGTCCCTTGACCTTGTCCGGAATCGCGTCCCTTGCCGTTAACATCAGGATGGGGGTTTTGACCCCTTCGGATCGAAGCTGTTCGCAAACCTGTTGACCGTTGATATCCGGAAGGCCGATATCCAGAAGGATGGCGCGAAATTGGGATTCGCGTCCAGCCAGGAGTCCCTCGCGGCCTGTGGGCATGACTTCAACCAGATACCCTTCGGCTCGAAGCCCGCGACTGACAAAATCAGCGATCCGGGGATCATCCTCAATCATCAGGATTTTGCGAAGTCCTTGAAGGGTGTGATTCATTCTTTTTCTCCGGCGCTAGGTGGGCGTTACCGAAAGGAGGGGGAGGGAGAGGGTGAAAGTGGATCCTTGTCCGAGCTCACTTTCAACGTCAATCTTGCCGCCGTGCTGCGTGATGATCGAGTGCACCATGGCCAATCCGAGACCTAAACCCTCCGGTTGGAGTTGTCGTGCCTTCTCCCCTCGGAATCGGCGCTCGAAAATATGGCCGAGGTCTTCGGCGGCAATTCCGATGCCCTGATCCTTCAGGGTGATCACGGCCCAGTCCTCGAATAATTCAAGGCTGAGTTGAGCCATTGTCTGATGGGCTGCATAGCGACAGGCATTGTCGCCCAAAATCAACAAAGCCTGACGAAGTCGGTTTGGATCGCCGAGGATCCATGCGGGTTGATTTGGAAGTATGAGCTGGACATCAATCTGTGCCGCCTCGGCCAGGATCTTGAGATCCAGTTTGATTTCGGACAAAAGCTCCCTGAGATCGGTGGGGCGGTTTCTGGCCTCGTCCTCATTTCGGGGTTCGGAACGGGCCTCGGCCAGAAGATCGTGGACATGATCTCCGAGTTGAACTGCGAGCTCGATGATGCGTTGCAGAGCCTGGCGGTAGTCATCCGAAGGCGTTTGGGGGTTTCTCAGGGCGATCTCGGCTTCGCCACGAATCACGGTGATCGGGGTGCGAAGTTCGTGACTGATGTCGGCGAGAAAGGCTCTTCGATCGCGGTCCATCCGACACAGGTTCTGGTTGAGATCGAGAAGTTCCTGAGTTCTCTCCGCCACTCGCGTTTCAAGAAGATCCTGTCGCTCCTCAAGTGCCGCACGCTGTTTTTGAATCTTTTCGGCCATCAGATTGAAATGGCTGGCCAGGGTGCTGAACTCATCGTCACCTGAAACCTCGACTCGTGCAGAGAGATTCCCATGGGCAATCTGCTGCGTGCCTGTCATCAGACCGCCGATGGATCGGCTGAGGCGCCTCGAAAGGAGGATCCCGCCATAAAGGCTGATCAGAGTCGCGGCGGTTCCATCCAGAATCGCCAGCCAGCGCGATCGGTCAATCAGGTGATCGACTTCCGCCTGAGCTTGCGTGGCCCGCTCCTGGTGTTCATGCAAGGACTCATCGATCAAGGGCTGAAATTCCTGATCAATCCGCTGCGTTGAATAGTTCGCCAGTTGCTCCCGGGCCGCGCCATGCTGGCCTTTTTTAAGGAGCTGCTCGATATCATCGAACTGATAGTGGCTGTCATTCAGGAATGCACCCAGTTTGGCGATGCGATGGAGTTCTTCACGATCGCCGGGATGGGATACTGCCGACGTTAAAGTGGCATCCCGCAGATTCTTTAATGCTTCCATCAAACGCTCTCGATCCCCGTTCTCATGGTTGAGCGGTTGAAAGGGATCCACGGTCAGGCGT
The DNA here is from genome assembly GCA_039795615.1 of Pseudomonadota bacterium. Taxonomy (GTDB): domain Bacteria; phylum Pseudomonadota; class Gammaproteobacteria; order Methylococcales; family Methylococcaceae; genus UBA6136. The sequence continues at coordinate 960 of JBDKLO010000117.1, read as the reverse complement.
TCAATTTCGCTTTTGAAGTAGCGATAGGATTCATGCGCGAGACGCTCATAGCGCTCGTAGGCAGCCGCAGCATGTCGATAGGCCTCGAAATTCTCATTCACGTTTTCTGCCGCCCAATAAAGCGCGGCCGAGAGCGTTACGACAAAAAGAACGGCGATAGTGCTGACCACCGCCAGCCAGAGCCTAAACATCGGATTAGGGTGTCAAACTGCGATCCATCGACTTCTCGAGGTTTCTCAAGGCCTCGAGTTTTTTGCGTGCGACCTCATCCGATACGGGGGCAGGCACCGGGGGTTTCGAGGGATCCTCCGCCGATACGCCCTCCCGCTCCGTGCCCTCCGGTTTTCGGCGGATCCCGGCATTCGCCGATTTTGCTCGCGCTTTTTTTTGCGCTTGAATCAGGGCATTCGTCTGGCTTTCCTGTCGAGCGATCAGCTGTTGGGCCAGGCTAGCAAACTGCTTCTGATCGCTCGGGGTGTCCGAGTTTTCCATGAGGGTCTTCAGTTTTTCCTGAAGCTCGGAGGAAGGGCTGCAGTTAGCCAGAAAGATCTGGCCTGCAGCTTGGTGCAAGGTCAGACCGCGGGCATCCTTTTTTCCCTCTTTGTCGAGGACATCCATCTCGCGGCAGACGGCCAGCCGCGCAGAATCCGGAAGCGCTCCAAAGCGGTTGGAGAATTCGACCAACCCCTCAAGATCAGACCGGGAGTAGTCAAATGGATTGGGTGGCGGGCTGGGTCGGATTTCCGGCTTCTTCGGCGCGCAGGCTGACAGGCTCAGGATGAAGACGGCCATCACCAGCGGCCATGAAAGAGGGGGCAAATGCGTCCTATCCAAGGATTTTTCGGAACAAGGAGAGTACTGGCTTTGGATGGCGTTAGGGATCTTCATGATAGGGTGGCGTCTGTCTAAAACCTTTGATCCAGAAGTAAACCAGAGCGATCAGTACCCCTGCCGAAGCGA
>JBDKLO010000116.1:0-19872 GCA_039795615.1 Pseudomonadota bacterium | reverse complement strand
GCGTCGCGGGCCGCTTCCAGCAACCATTCGTTATATTCGCCAAAGGGCCAGACCATGACCCGGGGTCTCACGCCGGCGTGCTGCCAGATGAAATTGGCGCTTTGAGCGACCGCCGCATTAATGCGCTGGCGGTATTCCTCGTCGTCTTCGTATTGCCGAAGATCGGCGTCATAAGCATGGGTGGTCGCGGCGGCCTGTTCGTTCGCCTGGGGATTCGAAAGAATGCCGTGATGAAGGCCGTAGCTGTGGGAGGCGACCTCGACCAGACCTGAGTTGACGAGTTCACGAACCTGAGCCCAGCTCAACAGGGTCTTGCCCTGGGGGCGTTCCGCTGCCGTTTCGGATTCCATCCAGGTGCCAACCAGCGCCACCACGGCGGGGTAATGGTATTTCTTCAGAAGGGGAAAAACCCGGCTGTGAAAGCTCTCATAGCCGTCATCGAAGGTCAGGAGAATCGCCTTTTCCGGAAGAGCTTTACCCCCCTTGGAAGCATTGACGATGTCCTGATAGCTGACAACATGGTAGCCCGACTTCTTGAGCCAGGCGAAATGGCTTTCAAGGTGCTCCTGACAGACGGCAACTCGATCAAAGGGCGGGACGCGCTCTTCTTCAGGAATAATGTCGTGATAGTTGAGGGCAATAAAGGTATTGCCGGCCGCCTGCAAGGGAGGCGTTTGCCAAATGGCAACGCAGGCAAAAAAGAAAATGACCGCGCGAAGACGCAGTGTCACACATCTCATAAGGCTTAGACCAATTTTCAGACGGTTTTAGAAGTACCGACCATTTAAAAGAAAATGCGTGACAATGCTTCCGGCATAACCGAGAGCGATCACTGGACTCCATTTCAGGTGTGACATAAAGGAATATTTTCCCTCCATCTGTCCCAGGAGGCCGACCCCGGCCGCTGATCCGATGGCGAGAAGGCTTCCTCCTACGCCAGCCGTCAATGTGACCAGAAGCCATTGACCGTGACTGATGTCCGGTGCCATGGTCAGAACCGCATACATAATGGTTCCGTTGTCGATAAAGGCCGAAACAATGCCGACCAGAATGTTTGCCCAAGTTGCGCCGAGATCTTCATAAAGCGCATGGGAGGCGAGATGGAGGTAACCAAGATAACTCAGTCCACCGACGCTCACCATCACGCCATAGAAAAAGAGGAGAGTGTCCCATTCCAGCCGGGAGACGTTGTGGAACACATCGAAGAAAAGGCCATCATCGGTCTTCTTGGGTGAATCCGATTCGTTTTGAGGTGAACTTTCGATCACAGATTGGGTGATCTCAGCCTCCAAGATATTTTCCTTGTGGCGGGAACTGTAGAGGTAATAGAAGTAAAAACTGAGATAGGACAATCCGGCCAGCATGCCGGCAGCCGGAGGCAGGTCCAAAAAGTTTTCAAAGCACACAGCAGTCAAAATGGTCAGCAAGAAGAGGAATACGATCCCCATGGCTCCACGGCGCATAGGTTTTGCAGCCTCGGGGGCGCTGGGTGCTCCCTTGGGAACCCAAAAATGCATGATGCTTGCCGGAAGAACGAAATTGACAACAGCCGGAATAAAGAGCGCGAAGAAGCTCGTGAAGGGAACGACTTCCTTTTGCCAGACCAACAGGGTTGTAATGTCACCAAACGGACTGAAGGATCCCCCGGCATTTGTGGCTACGACCACATTGACGCAGGCCACGCTGATGAATTTGTTGTTTTTTCTTCCCATGGCGAGGAGAACAGCCCCCATCAGCAGGGAGGTGGTGAGGTTGTTCAGCACCGATGACATGAAGAAGGCCAAGGTTCCTGTAACCCAGAACAGCTTGCGATAGCCAAACCGCCTTCCCAATAGCCAGACCCGGAGATTCTCAAAGACGCCACGCTGTTCCATGGCATTGAGATACGTCATGGATACGAGGATGAAAAGGAAAAGTTCTGCGTAACCTTCGAGGCTGGCTCGAAAGGCTTGCCCCGAGTCCGCACCTAGCCCCTGGCGGGTGTATACAGTCGCGATCAGCACCCAAATTAAACTTGCGGCAAAAACCATGGGCTTCGATTTTCGAAGCTGGGTGCTTTCTTCAAGCATTGCCAGAATGTAAGCCAGAAAAAATATCGCCAGTGAACCATATCCGATCCAACTCAATGTCAGATCCAGTTTGGGTTCGATCGCTTCAGCGAGGCAGAGGCTGGGCGTGCCGAGGATCAATAAGAGGGGGAGATACCAAAAAAGAGGTTTCATGTGCTGACTTGCGTTCCGTAAGACTGATGATCAACTGGGACAGACAAGTCTGACCGCCGTTCCCTGCTTCAGATCAAGGCGAAATCATACGCCAGAAGGCATGCATTCGCTCGAGGGAATGCATGCCGACGAGACGAAGGCCGATTACTCGGGATCGTAAGCAGGGCGCCCCATGCTGTTTGGGTTTGTGAACGCCCACATTCCGTTATTCCCCCAGGGACCTGAGGGCCCCCACTGGGCTTGCTCGTTTTCACCAATCTCGTGAATGAGGAGCGCCTGATTGGAACGTTGCATGTCGACGGCAAGCTTCTGCAGCTTCATCATTTCCTGATCGCGGCCGACATAGAGGCAGCTGCAGACGACAGGGTCTGGATACATGAAATACACCGTGCCCCCCATGGGAAGGCGGCTGATCTTGCCGGAGGGGAGTCGCGTCAGGAGGTTCTGGCGTTCCTGCGTATCGGCCAGGAGGATTTTGAAGCCGGCCTCGTGGAGTTGGAACTCCATGTTACGGGCGGAGGATTCGGCGACCTCATGCTTGATTCCGGCACAGCCTGTCAAAAGGAGCGACGCGACGAAATAAAGGATTCGATGGTTCATTCTGTGCCTGATATGTGAAAGGTCAGTTCTTGTAGGGGAGGGTGGCGGTAAAACCATGAACCTTCGCTCTTGGCTTGAAGTCGGGCGGAGCCCAAGGCTTGGTCTCTTGTCCTGCAATATAGCGGGCAAGCCAACTGGCCTGTTGCCTAACGGGAAGAACATAGGCATAGATGTTGCCGTTGTCGCATTCGGCGGCGTCGCCGAGTGCGTAGATGTCGGGATCTGAAGTTCGAAGCCATTCATCCACGCAGATGCCACGGTTGGTCCTGAGTCCTGCCGACTGCGCCAGATCGGTTCGGGGCTTGAACCCGGTCGAGAGGATCACCCCGCTGAAAGGTCCCAGGAGTTCCCCCTTAATCCCGACCTCCAGGGCCCCATCGACGCCTCGAATATGATCGACCGGTGCATTCAGTCGAACCGTGATCCCTTGATCAAGGAGAACCGCCTCAAGCTGGGTGGCATCCTCGTCCTCAAGTTGCCGCTCCATGAGTTTTGGGAACGCATGGATCAGCGTGACAGCGTCTCCTGCCCGTGCCATGTCGGATGCCACTTCACAGCCAATGAGCCCGCCGCCGATAATGGCCCATGAGGGCGTGTTGTCTGTTGCTATCACCTGTTCTCTCAGTCGTCGAAGGCCAATGAGGTCATCGAGGCTATTGACGAAACGCAGCTGGGCCATGAATGCCTGAAAGGAGGGGGGTACAAACGCCCCGGACCCAGGCGCCAGAGCGAGAAGCTCGTAGGGCAGGGTGCGCTCTTGTCCGTTCTCCAGAAGGTGAATCAGGTGCTGTTCTCGATCAATGGCCTTCACCGTGCATCCGGCATCGACCTCGATTCCCAGGGCTCTGAGCGTATCAAACGATTTCAGGATGATCTTTTCCTCGATGTCGTCCCGGGTAAACCCGTGGGACAGCATCGGGCGGGCGTAATAACCATGGGTCTCCTGAGTCAGGACTCTGATGGACCGCGCGGGCATCAATTTATGCAGTTCTTCGGCCAGCGTGATGCCGCCAAGACCCGAACCGATAATCACGGTCTCCATGCCTTAACCCAGAGGGCGAATGCCAACGCTATGGCGGACCTTTTCCATCAGGGGGCGCGATAGGCTTCGGGCCTTTTCGGCACCTTTTTGAAGTGTTTCCTCGATTTGGCCGGGAGATTCGATGAGCGCATCGTACCGCTCTCTGGCCTCCTTGAGGTGATCGTTCAGGTACTCAAAGAGGACGCCCTTCATTTCACCCCAGCCAATGCCCTCGGCATAACGAGCCTTGATCGCTTGGGTTTCTTCAGCCGTCGCAAACGCCTTGTAGATGCTGAAAAGCGTACAGGTTTCATGATCCTTGGGGACGCCAGGTTCCAGTGAATTGGTCTTGATCTTGTTGATCAATTTTCGGAAGGGCTTCTCCGCCATGAAGAGGGGGATCGTATTGTCATAGCTCTTGCTCATCTTGCGACCATCAAGGCCGAGCAAGGTGGCGGTGTCTTCGCTGACAACCGCTTCCGGAATGCTGAAATGCTCTCCGTAGATATGGTTGAATCGACCTGCAATATCCCGAGCCATCTCGATGTGCTGAATCTGATCTTTTCCGACCGGGACCTTGTTGGCGTTAAAGATCAGGATGTCGGCTGCCATCAAAATGGGGTAATTGAAAAGGCCCATGGTGACGCCCTTATCGGGGTCGGCTTCACCCGCGTCCTGATTCGCCTGAACGGATGCCTTATAAGCATGTGCCCGGTTCATGAGACCCTTGGCGGTGACGCAATTCAGCATCCACGCCAGTTCGGCGATCTCGGGGACATCGGACTGTCGGTAGAAAACAGCATTATCCGTATCAAGCCCCAAGGCTAGCCAGGTGGCCGCAATTTCAAGCGTTGACTGCTGCACCCGCTCCGGTTCATGGCACTTGATCAGGGCGTGATAGTCGGCCAGAAAGTAAAACGGCAGAACATCGGCTCTGTGGCTGGCCTCAATGGCAGGTCGGATGGCTCCAACGTAATTTCCCAGGTGAGGTGTGCCGGTCGTGGTAATCCCGGTCAGGACATGCTGTTTTGCGCTCATGATTGCTTTGACGGTCTCGAATGAAGGAGCCGATCCGCGGGTTTTATTCGCGGGTGGTCGGCACGGCGCTGGGAAAGATAGCACAGGAACATGGGCCTGCCTTAGCGAGTCGAATGGATGAGTGTTTTACAATGGGTCTCACGAAAAGGAACCCAGCATGCTGCCCAAGGAAAAAACCGACCCTCAGGAAAACCCCCTCTGCTGTGCACTGACCTATCGTCGCGCTGCGGATGAGGGCTTTGTGGCCGGTGATGGGATTGGCTGGAGCGCCCGGACCATCCGATTTCAAGGGCTTCATCCTCTTGCAGCCGGAGATGCCGCGGAAGTCCGTCTGGAAGCAGTGAAAGGCCTGTTCCCACCGCTGATGGTGCTCGCCGAGGTGAGCGCCTGTCAGGCCATCATCGGTGGTCGTTTTGAAATCACAGGACAGATCAAGGGAATCCTCACCCTCTGAGGTATGACGGAACGGGACCATGTATTCCATCACTAAGGACATCTACTTTTGCTACGGTCACCGCCTCATGGGGCACCCGGGTAAATGCAAACACTTGCATGGGCACAGCGTCAAAGCGGCGATTACGATCAATTCTGAAACCCTGAATGATCAGGGGATGGTCTGTGATTTTTCCGAGGTTACGCAGGCGGCGCAAAAATTCATCGACGAAATCCTCGATCACAATTTTCTCATCCATCGGCAGGATCCTCTGGTTCCTGCCTTGACGGCAGCCAACGAGCGGTTCCTTCTGGTGGATGAGCATCCGACGGCCGAATATTTAGCGCGAATGATTTATGAGGCGATCCGAAAAGAAGGCCTCAATGTCGCTCGCGTGACGTTGTGGGAGACCACCAGTGCTTCGGCGACCTACGTCGAGGATCGCTGAGTCGGCCGCGATGTCGTCTTTCTCGCCGGTTGAAAAATCCTTTTGGCTCCATCGCGTTTGCGAAGCCAATTACCTTCGTCTCCATCGACTCGTTCCCGAGTTGGAAGCGATGGCCTCAATGGTGACTGCAGTCCCCCAGGCGCCCGGAAAACCGGCCTTGAGGTTTCGCCTATTGGAGCGATCCCCTTTCACTTTGGTGCTGGAAGTGACCCATGACTTTGAGGGGCCCTTTCAGGTACTGGAGGAGCCACAGGTCCGCCTTCGAGTGAGTCTGGATGCCAAAACGGTCGAAATGTTGAGTGATCGGGAGCGTCCAGACCTTCATGATGCCTTGGGTCGCGAGCCGCCCCCGGCACAGGTCCTCGAATACAAGTGGACCTTGAATTACTTCCTTTCAAGGTGGCTGGATCATTGTCTTGAGGCGGAATACTGCGCGACCTGAAGCCTTTCAGTCGCGATGGCTTTTGAGCGCGTTCAGGAAGGCCTCACCATAACGTTCAAGCTTCTTCTGACCCACCCCTGAAAGTTGTTCAAATTCTGCAAGGTTTCGGGGTCGAATTCGAATCATTTCATCCAGAACCGCATCCTGAAAAATGACGTAAGGGGGGACCCCCTGAGTTTCCGCTAGCTCACGGCGAAGGATTCTCAGGTCCTCGAACAGGCGCGTCTCTTCAATGGTCCTTGCCGGTCGGCCTTTGGTGTTGGATGAGCCGAGTGGGGCCTCGGCATCTTTCCGCAGCATCAGTTCCCGTTCACCTTTGAGCAGGGGACGTGCCCGCGGGTCCAGCTTGAGCCCGCCATGACCCGCAGGGTCTATGGCCAGATAGCCGAGGGTCACCAATTGGCGATAGATGGAAAACCAGCCCTTCTCATTGATGTCTTTTCCAATCCCGAACGTTGAAAGCTGCTCATGCCCCAAGCGCTGGATACGGTCATTGCTCCGCCCTAGGAGGACATCCACAAGATGCTGGACGCCGAAGCGCTGGCCGGTCCGGTAGACACAGGAGAGCGCCTTTCGGGCGGCTTCGGTTGCATCCCAGCTGGCGGGGGGGGAAAGGCAGTTATCGCAGTTTCCGCAGGGTTTGGCCGGTTCCTCCCCAAAGTAACGAAGGAGAACCTGGCGACGGCAGAGTGTGGTTTCGCAGAGGCCCAGCATGGCTTCAAGTCGCTGTCGCTCCAGTCGCTTTCGATTTTCGTCGGCATCGGATTCATCCAGCATTTGTCGAAGGGCGACAATGTCCTGAATCCCAAAGAGCATGAATGCGTTAGCTGGAGCACCGTCACGACCGGCTCGGCCAGTTTCTTGATAATAGGCCTCAATGCTCCTTGGAAGATCGAGATGGCCCACGAAGCGAACGTTCGGCTTATCGATCCCCATGCCGAAGGCGACGGTCGCGACCATGATGAGGCCTTCCTCGACGGCAAACCGCCGTTGGTGATCCTGCCTGACCTCAGGGCTCAGGCCCGCATGATAGGGAAGGGCGCGCAATCCCTCTTTCACAAGCCATTGGGCGGTGTCTTCGACTTTGCGTCGTGAAAGGCAATACAGAATGCCGCTATCTCCCTGGTGGTGGGTTCTGAGGAATTTAAGCAGTTGCGCTCTGGCATTTTGGCGGGGGGCAATCGCGTAGCGGATATTGGGGCGGTCAAAGCTCTGGGCAAAAACCCGAGCGTCATTGAGGCCGAGCCTCAACGTGATTTCTTGCCGCGTTTTCTCGTCAGCGGTCGCGGTCAGTGCAATGCGGGGAACCTGAGGGTAGCGCTGATGCAGGAGCGACAAGGCAAGATAGTCGGTCCTGAAGTCATGGCCCCATTGGGAGACGCAGTGGGCTTCATCGATGGCAAACAGGCTGACGGTGACCTCATCGAGCAAAGCCAGAAAGCGGTCCGTATTGAGCCGTTCCGGAGCGACATAAAGGAGTCGAAGTTGGCCGCTCCTCAGCGCGCTCTCCACATCACGCTGCGTTTCGAAGTCCAGCATGGAGTTGAGATAAGCGGCCTGAACCCCGAGTTGTCGGAGGGCTTCCACCTGATCTTGCATGAGGGCAATCAGTGGTGAAATGACAACAGCCGTTCCCGGCCGGCACAGGGCGGGCACCTGATAACACAGTGATTTTCCGCCACCAGTGGGCATCAGGACCAAGGCATCGCCGCCACCGATCACGTGGGCAACAGTCTCACCCTGTAACCCCCGAAAATCCTCAAATCCAAAAATGGTGCGGAGGATGTGATGAGGGAAGTTCATGCCCCATTCTAGCGGAGCTGGAAGCGGGGGTGAGTCCACATCTTGGTGCGGATTTCTCGATAAACGCACAAAACAGGTGCAAGTTGTTGCAAAACAACATCGGCTGTTGCTTTATTTTCAATGGATTAAGCTTTGGCACAACTCCTGCAGTAACAAAGTGGTCATACAAACTGGAGGTATCCCATGCGACTTCGCACCTATTCCCTGTTCAGGACCGCCGCGCTGAGTTCGGCCCTGATCTTTGCCCTGAACCCCCTTGGCGCGTTCGCCGAAGAGATCGAGGATACGACCGGTCTTGTCGACTTCGCTTTGGGCAGTAAGAACCATCAGCCGCTTTCCGATTACGGCGTGACCTGGGGTGGCTGGTTGAACACCGGCGTTACTGCAAATGCAAACGCCCCAGCCGACAAGTTCAATGGTCCTGTGACCTTCGGCGATCGTTCCGGCGAACTTCAGATGAACCAGTTCTACGGTTATCTCCAGCGTGCGATCACCGTGGGTGGCGACAATTTTGATATTGGTGGCCGTGTTGACGTCATGTACGGTACCGACGCCATCTTCACCCAGGCCTACGGCGCAACCGCTCTGAGTCCCAGAGGAATCCCGGAAAATCGCGGTAACTACGATCTTCATCTGACCAGCTGGAGCCAGCGCTTCTATGGTCTGGCACTGCCCCAGGCCTACGTTGAAATGAATCTTCCAGTGGGCACAGGCCTTTCCGTGAAGGCCGGCCACTTCTACACGCCAGTTGGCTATGAAGTGGTGACCGCCCCGGATAACTTCTTCTACACCCATGCTTACACCATGCAATATGGCGAGCCCTTCACGCACACCGGTCTTCTTGGCAGTTATGCCATTGATGACAACTGGTCAGCCATACTGGGTACCGTCACCGGTAGTGCAACCGGTGGCTGGGATGGCAACTTCAACACTAACCTGACGGCTTGGGATTTTATTGGTGGTGGTACCTGGACCAGCGATGAAAAGGACTACTCACTCAATATTACCTCTACGGCTGGCCCTACGGGTTCCAAAGACAACAGTACTTGGGCCCTTTACAGCATCGTGGGCAAGGGCAATTGGTTGGATAACACCCTGCACTACGTCATCCAGCACGACCATGGTTTTGCCAACGACGTACTGACACCCACGGGATACCAGAATACTCAGTGGTATGGCATCAACCAGTATCTCACCTACGACATTCAAGATAATCTGGGTGTAGGTATTCGTGCCGAGTGGTTCCGTGATCAGGATGGTTTTCGAATTGCAGGGCCTGCGCGCTGCGGTGGGTCATACAATCTCCGGACCCCGGGTGATGCTGCTTCGGGTTACTCCTACGCCTGTAATGGATCCAACTGGGCATCCTATGAGCTGGGTGGCGCAAGCTACTATGGTTTGACTGCAGGTGTGAACTACAAGCCCCTGAAGTGGATCACTGTTCGCCCGAACGCACGTTACGATTTTGCAACCTCGAATGTGTTCATGAATTCTCAGGGCCAGATGCTGGACTACCAGTTCACCTTCTCAACTGACATGGTCATCGTTTTCTAAGGCCCTGCCTCAAGTTAAACGGCTCATGAACTGAACATAAGAGAGAAATGATATGAAAACTTCCATTAAATTCACTCAACCGCTTCTGATCCTGTGCAGTGCACTGGCTGTTGGCTGTGCTCCCAAGAAGGTCCCGGAGCCCACTCCGATTCAGAAGACCCTGGAGCAGGCGGAGAAAGACGCACGTTCTGGCAATGAAACCAAGGCGATCAAGGAAATTGATGCCGCCGAGAAGGCTCTGATCCAGGAAGACAAAAAGGCGCCTGTTTCGCAGGGCTTCAGAAGTTCGCAGGGTAACGACACCAAGGCCAAGGCCGAGGCGGATGCTCTGAAGGAACTGGAGCATGCCAAGAAGGATGCCAAGGGCGAACTTGCAGGCGATGCCGCCGATGAAGTCAAGAAAGCCCTGAAGGATGTTCAGGTCAAGGAAAAGAAGTAATTCTTTTCGCCTCAACCCGCTAAGAAAACCCGCCTCGGCGGGTTTTCTTATGCCTGAAAGGGAGAGTTTCGCATCGACGCTTTCGGGGCGGCGCTGTAGAGTAGGGGCCCGAAAGGAGGCCCTTCATGACTTACTGTCTTGCTATACAGTCCAAGGATGGTTTTGTACTTGCATCCGATTCCAGGACGCACGCTGGGATTGATCAGGCGAGCGTTTACGGCAAGATGCATCGTTTTGATGCAGGATCGGATCGGATTCTGGTGCTTCTGGCGGCCGGGAGTCTGGCAACGACTCAGGCCCTGATCCACCGCGTAGAACAGGCGATAGCGCATGATGAGGCGGGATGCAGTCTGACTCGTGTCACGACCGTTTTCGATGCGGCTCACCTGATCGGGCAGATGAGTGTGGAGATTCAAAGCCAACATTGGGATGCCCTCCAGCGATCTGGATTTTCGCCGGAGGCGACATTTATCCTGGCGGGCCAGATCCTGGGTCAGGATCCTGAGATCTTGCTGATCTATCCGCAGGGGAATTGCATCAAGGCGCCACCGAACACGCCCTTCCTTCAGATTGGCGAATCCAAATACGGGAAACCGATTCTAAATCGGGTCGTTCACCCCGAAATCTCATTGGAAGATGCCGCGCGTTGCGCTCTGGTCTCATTGGACTCCACCATGTGCAGCAACCTAACCGTGGGTCCGCCGATTGATCTCATGCTCTATCATCGGGATCGTTTCTTGCCCGATCGGGAGCTTCGACTGGATTTTCAGTCCCCTTACTACGCCCAGATCCAAAGCGCCTGGGCATTGGGGCTTCGTTCTGCATTTGATGGTCTGCCGCGTTTTGACTGGGAAGTCTGAGCCCGCGAGCCGGCGCCCAGATCTGTGCAACCCCGACCTGGATGCCCCATTTTGGGGCGATCGCATGGTGCAAAAGTGAGGCTCACCTTTCTCCTGCTCCTGAAAGACCCTGACTGAGGTGGGTGAATCCCCGCTTTTGCCTGTTTCTCGCTGCTTTCTATGGGTTGGCATGACTTCTGCTTTTAAGGGTTTGTCCCACAAACAAACTCTCTGCGAGTAGGAGAACAACCTCGATGAAACTCATCACCGCCATTCTGAAACCCTTCAAGCTGGACGATGTCCGGGAGGCCCTCTCCGAGGCCGGAATCACCGGCATCACTGTCACCGAGGTCAAGGGCTTCGGCCGCCAGAAGGGGCACACCGAACTCTATCGTGGGGCCGAGTACGTGGTTGACTTCCTGCCGAAGATCAAGCTCGAGGTCGCGATCAGCGATGAACTGCTCGAAACCGCACTGGATGCCATCGCTTCAACAGCCAACACCGGAAAGATCGGTGACGGCAAGATTTTCGTGACCAACCTCGAGCAAGCGATCCGGATCCGTACCGGTGAAACCGGTTCGTCAGCGCTCTAAGGCTCTTGAGAGAGAAAATGCCATGAGAAAGTTATCCCAATCCCTAATGACCTTTTTCCTAACGGCCCTTCCTTTCGGGCTTGTCTATGCCGAGGATGCCGTTCCGGTCCCCGACAAGGGTGATACCGCGTGGTTGATTGTGGCCACCATTCTGGTCACCTTGATGGTGTTGCCGGGCCTTGCGCTCTTCTACGGCGGTATGGTTCGCAGCAAGAACATGCTGTCGATCCTGATGCAGGTCTTCGTGATCTTCTCGGTGATGGCGCTGCTTTGGGCGCTCTACGGCTACAGCGTGGCCTTCACCGAGGGTAATGCCTTCTTCGGTGGTCTTAGCAAAGCGTTCCTGATCGGCGTCAAACCGGAGTCGGTGGCCGCGACCTTTAGCAAGGGCGTCGTTGTTCCTGAATATCTCTACGTGGCGTTCCAGCTGACATTCGCGGGTATCACACCGGCACTGATTGTGGGGGCCTTCGCCGAGCGGGTGAAGTTCTCTGCGATTCTTGCATTCATCGTCTTCTGGTTTACGTTTGCCTACCTTCCGATGGCTCACATGGTCTGGTATTGGGCAGGTCCTGATGCTTACACCAGTCCTGAAGCGGGCGCTGCTGCGGGTGCGACGGCAGGCTTCCTGTTCCAGAAGGGTGCCCTCGATTTCGCCGGCGGGACCGTGGTTCACATCAATGCGGGTATTGCGGGTCTGGTTGGATCCATCATGGTCGGACGCCGCATTGGGTTCGGCAAAGAGTCCATGGCTCCGCACAGCGTGGTCATGACGATGATCGGTGCATCCCTCCTGTGGGTCGGTTGGTTCGGCTTCAACGCGGGCTCCAATCTGGAGGCTAACGGCACCACGGGTCTTGTGTTCCTGAACACCATGCTGGCAACCGCTGCAGCGACCCTGGCTTGGGTCGGTGCGGAATGGCTGAGCCGCGGTAAGCCGAGCATGCTCGGTGGTGCTTCCGGCGCGGTAGCAGGTCTAGTGGCCATTACCCCAGCATGCGGCTGGGCAGGTCCCATGGGCTCAATCGTTCTGGGTCTGGTGGCTGGCGCAGTTTGCTTCTGGTCAGTGACGACGCTGAAAAAAGCCTTGGGTTACGACGACTCCCTCGACGTCTTTGGCGTGCATGGGGTTGGCGGCATCATCGGTGCGCTGGGCACGGCCATCGTCGCTTCACCTACCTTGGGTGGAACTGGCGTCTACGATTATGTTGCCAATGCGGTTGCTGAGTACGATCTCAAGACGCAGTTCATCAGCCAGTCCTGGGGCGTCGGTGTGGCGCTGGTCTGGTCCGGTCTGGTATCCGTGATTGGCTTCAAGCTGGTCGATCTGATCATCGGACTTCGGGTAAGCGAGGAAGTCGAGCGCGAAGGTCTCGATATCACCGAACACGGCGAAACCGCTTATCACCACTAATCATTTCTTGTGTGGCTCTCCCCTCGGGCGTCTTCGGACGCCCTTCTTTTTGGGGGAGCGGGAAAGTTCAGAACGTTCCTCGGAGGGGTTCGGTCCGGCCGGAATTAATCCCGGTGATGGGGGAGCGCCTTAGGGGTTGTTCCGTTCAGGGATTCGACAAAAAGATTGGCGCGACTGATTGAGCGCTCCATGGCGCCGATGAGCCCAGAAACGCCTTGGGTCATGGTCTGGAGTTCACCCTCCAATGAATCAATCGCCCGGGCATTGAGATTGTGCTTCAAAAACAGGACTTGATCCTGAAAGACCCGAAGCACAGGATCGATTTTGCCTTCGGCCTTTCGCATGGCTGTGATCAGTTGCAGATAATGCTGCTGAGTCAGCCTGAGTTTCTGTCGACTACTACTTCTGAGGGATCGGTTGCTGTACTGGTCGAGCTCATCTTCCCATTCGCGAAAAAGGGCTCTGGCGACCGTTTCGACCGCCCCTATTCTTTCCTGGACCAGTTGGGCTCTCGATTGACTGTAATCGAACTCCACCTTCAGTTCTCGGTAGACGGTTTCAAGGTTGCCGCCGTCGAAGTGTGTCAGTTGACTGAACTTCTCAAGGGCAGTCTGAAACTGGGTTTTGGCTTCTTCGAGGCTGTCGCGCGCCTGTTCCACCCGCGTCACCAGAATGTCACGCTTGTGATGTCCGGCCTGCTCTACCGTTCGGAAATACACGCGCTGGAGTCTTGCGCCCAGGGCCCGAAAGAGGGCGTCGACGATGGATTCGAAGGACAGTGGGGGGCCAGAGTTTCGCATGGCGGGTATGGGAATCGAATGGGCTTTGGAGCCTGATCATTTTACAGAGTTCTCAGGGTGTCCGGGGGTTGTCCTGGAATGGGGCTCGCCTCGCACGGGGCGAGGAACAAATACCCACTAAATTAGTCTGAAAAGAGTTTCCAGAAGATGCCCAAAAAGAGTAGAATTCGCGGTCATCAAAACATGTGACACTCCGGTAGGACCCTCATTTCTTGGGGCATTCCTCCCTTGGGGCTCTAGCGAGGACAGGCAATCACCCATGAAACATGACGACTGGGATAGCAAGGAAATCGAGGCCGTGATCGAGGCCCTGAAGGATCAGCCCGGGGCGTTGCTCCCCATTCTTCACGCCATTCAGGACCAACAGGGTTTTGTCCCTCCTGAAAGCGTTCCTGTGATTGCCGAAGCACTGAATCTCACGCGTGCTGAAGTCCACGGAGTGATTACGTTCTATCACTATTTCCGCCAGACCCCCCCGGGGCGCAAGACCATCCATGTGTGCCGGGCCGAGTCGTGCCAGTCCATGGGCTCTGATGCGCTTGAGGCGCATGCAAAGGCCACCCTTGGCATTGATTATCATGAGAACACGAAGGACGGCGAATTCTCCCTTGAGCCCGTCTATTGCCTCGGTAACTGTGCCTGTTCTCCTGCCATCATGATCGATAAGGAAATTTTTGGTCGTGTGACGCCTGAGCGCTTTGATGCGATCGTTGAGGAAGTGCGGGGGACTCATGGTTAAGGTTTATGTGCCACGTGATTCTTGCGCGTTGAGCCTTGGCGCCGAAGCGGTTGCGACCGCGGTGACCCAGATTGCAGGCCAGCGAGGCCTTGATGTGAGCTTGGTCCGAAATGGTTCGAGAGGCCTTTACTGGCTTGAGCCGATGGTTGAAGTCGAGACGCCGCAAGGACGGATTGCCTTCGGACCCGTAACGGCCCAAGATGTCGAGTCTCTCTTTGATAAAGACTTTCTCTCTGGCGGGCAACACGCCCTGTCGCTGGGGCTGACGGAGGAGATTCCCTTCCTCAAGAACCAGGAGCGACTGACCTTCGCCCGAGTCGGCATCACTGACCCGGTCAGTCTGGAAGATTACTTGGCCCATGAAGGCTATCAGGGACTCCGCAATGCCCTGGCCATGGCGCCCGCCCAGATTGTCGATGAAGTCACGGAGTCCGGACTTCGGGGTCGTGGCGGCGCCGCATTCCCGACCGGGATCAAGTGGCGCACCGTGCTTGGTGCGGAAGGGGATCAAAAATACATCGTCTGTAATGCGGATGAAGGCGACTCTGGAACGTTCTCTGACCGCATGATCATGGAAGGGGATCCCTTTGTGCTCATCGAGGGCATGACGATCGCTGGACTGGCTGTCGGGGCGACCAAAGGCTACATCTACCTTCGCTTCGAATACCCGCATGCTGAGCGGAATCTCAATGCCGCCATTCGGGCTGCCGAGGCCGGTGGGTTCCTCGGAGATAATATCCAAGGCTCTGGTAAAACCTTCCACCTTGAGGTTCGGATTGGTGCTGGGGCCTATGTCTGCGGTGAGGAAACCTCTCTGCTTGAAAGTCTTGAAGGACGGCGTGGCCTGGTTCGATTCAAGCCGCCACTGCCTGCGATCAAGGGTCTTTTTGGAAAGCCCACAGTCATCAACAATGTCATTTCACTGGCATCCGTCCCGATCATCCTGGCCAGGGGTGGAAGCTACTACAAGGATTTTGGCATGGGCCGGTCACGCGGCACTCTTCCCATCCAGTTGGCCGGTAATCTGAAGCAAACGGGACTGGTCGAGCGTGCCTTCGGTGTCACGCTGCGCGAAATCCTTTACGACTATGGTGGCGGTTCGCAGTCCGGACGCCCGATCAAAGCGGTTCAGGTGGGTGGCCCCCTCGGAGCCTATGTGCCTGAGTCTCAGTTTGATACCCCGCTAGATTACGAGGCCTTTGCTGCCCTCTGGGCCGTTTTGGGTCATGGTGGTGTGGTGGCGTTTGATGATTCGGTTGATATGTCCAAGATGGCGCGCTACGGCATGGAATTCTGTGCCACAGAGTCTTGTGGCAAGTGCACACCATGCCGGATTGGTTCGACCCGGGGCGTTGAAGTCATCGACCACATCCGGGAAGGGAAAAATGTCAGCGAGAACCTGAAGCTGTTGCGCGATCTCAGCGACACCATGCTTGCAGGTTCGTTATGTGCTCTGGGTGGCATGACACCCTATCCCGTTTTGAGTGCTTTGAACCATTTCCCTGAGGATTTCGGCGCACCCGCCGACAACGCATCGGCGTAAAGAACAGAAACAGCCCGCCCGGACCCCAAGGTCCGGCACTCTGGCGATTGAGGAGGCAGACAATGGCCAAAAGAGATTGTGACTACGGAACCCCTGCAAGTGGGTCTGACAAGCTGGTAGAGCTGGAAATTGATGGCTTCAAGGTCCAGGTTCCCGAGGGGACCTCGATCATGCGAGCGGCGGCAAACGCAGGTATCCAGATTCCCAAGCTCTGTGCGACCGACAGTCTGGATCCTTTCGGCTCCTGTCGACTCTGTCTGGTCCAGATTGAGGGTGGAAGAGGGCTTCCGGCTTCCTGTACCACTCCGGTGGCTGAAGGCATGAAGGTCTGCACCCAGAATGAACGTCTGGCCGACGTGCGTCGTGGGGTGATGGAGCTTTACATTTCAGATCATCCCCTGGATTGTCTGATGTGTTCAGCCAATGGCAACTGCGAACTTCAGGACATGGCTGGTGCCGTGGGTCTTCGCGAAGTCCGTTATGGTTACGAGGGTGAGAACCATCTGGATGCCGTTGAAGATAAAAGTAATCCTTACTTTCAGTTCGACCCGTCCAAGTGCATTGTCTGCTCGCGTTGCGTCAGAGCCTGCGAAGAAGTTCAGGGTACTTTTGCTCTGACCATTCAGGGCCGGGGCTTCGAATCCAAGGTCTCGCCCAGTCAGAACGAAGCCTTCATGGACTCCGAATGTGTCTCCTGTGGCGCCTGTGTTCAGGCCTGCCCGACGGCGACCCTGATGGAAAAGTCCGTGATCGAAATGGGTCAGCCCGAGCACAGCGTGATCACGACCTGTGCCTACTGTGGCGTAGGCTGCTCCTTCAAGGCCGAAATGAAGGGTGCTGAAGTCGTTCGTATGGTTCCGAACAAGGACGGTCACGCCAACCACGGCCACTCCTGTGTGAAGGGGCGTTTCGCCTTTGGCTACGCCACCCATAAAGATCGCATCACGAAGCCCATGATCCGCAAGAAGATTACGGATCCCTGGCAGGAAGTGTCCTGGGAGGAGGCGATCAACTATGCGGCCTCCGAGTTCAAGCGGATTCAGGCTAAGCATGGCAAGGATTCGGTCGGTGGTTTGACCTCGAGTCGTTGTACCAACGAAGAAACCTATGTGGTTCAGAAATTGATCCGCGCTGCTTTCGGCAACAACAACGTCGATACCTGCGCTAGGGTTTGCCATTCACCGACAGGCTATGGTCTCAAGCAGACTATTGGCGAATCGGCAGGGACTCAGACCTTTGACTCGGTTCGAAAGTCAGATGTCATCTTGGTGATTGGTGCTAATCCGACCGATGGACATCCCGTTTTTGGGTCTGCGATGAAGCGTCGCATCCGTCAGGGAGCGAAACTGATCGTTGCGGATCCGAGGGACATCGATCTGGTGAGATCGCCCCACGTCCAAGCCGATTACCATCTGAAGCTCAAGCCGGGCACAAACGTGGCCCTGGTGACTTCGCTGGCTCACGTGATCGTGCGTGAGGGTCTCGCAGATGATGAGTTTGCGCTGGCTCGTTGCGAGCCTGAATCCTACGAAAAATGGAAGACCTTCGTTTCTGAAGAACGCAATTCACCGGAGGCCATGGAGGCGGTAACAGGTGTTCCGGCTGATATGGTCCGGGGTGCCGCAAGGCTTTACGCCACGGGTGGCAATGCTGCCATCTACTACGGTCTGGGCGTCACCGAACACAGCCAGGGTTCCACCACCGTGATTGGTATCGCCAACCTTGCGATGGCCACCGGAAATGTCGGCCGTGAGGGTGTCGGTGTGAACCCGTTGCGTGGACAGAACAATGTTCAGGGTTCCTGCGACATGGGTTCCTTCCCGCATGAGTTGCCCGGATATCGGCATGTTTCGGATACCACCACCCGGAGTCAGTTCGAGTCAGCATGGGGTGTAAGCCTTAGTGCAGAGCCCGGGCTCAGAATTCCGAATATGTTCTCAGCCGCAATGGATGGCAGTTTCCTCGGCCTTTATTGCGAGGGCGAGGATATCGCGCAGTCCGATCCGGATACCCAGCACGTTCATGCGGCACTTCGGGCGATGGAATGCGTGGTGGTTCAGGATATCTTCCTCAATGAAACCGCCAAGTTTGCCCATGTGTTTCTGCCGGGCGCCTCTTTCCTTGAAAAGAGTGGCACGTTCACCAACGCGGAACGCCGGATTTCACCGGTACGCCGCGTGATGTCTCCTTTGGCAGGCTATGAGGACTGGGAAGTGACCCAGCTCCTTTCCAATGCATTGGGTTACCCCATGCATTACAACAGTGCACAAGAAATCTTGGATGAGATCGCAAGTCTGGTTCCGACGTTCTCCGGGGTCAGCTGGCAGAAGCTGGAAGATCTGGGCAGCGTTCAGTGGCCTTGCAACGATGAAGCGCCAGAAGGCACTCCGACCATGCACGTTGGAACCTTTGTTCGGGGCAAGGGCCGGTTCCTTATTACCGAATACGTTGCGACACCCGAGAAGACGACCAGTCGCTTCCCCTTGATTCTGACCACGGGAAGAATCCTCTCCCAATACAACGTCGGTGCTCAGACGCGGCGAACCGCCAACTCGATGTGGCATCCTGAGGATCTCCTGGAAATCCATCCCCATGATGCTGAGAATCGGGGGATCATCGATGGATGCTGGGTCGGCATCAAAAGCCGGGCCGGGGAAACCGTGCTTCGCGCAAAAGTGACGGATCGGGTTCAGCCAGGGGTGGTTTATACGACGTTCCATTTCCCGGAATCCGGTGCCAATGTCATCACCACCGATAATTCGGACTGGGCCACCAATTGCCCTGAGTACAAGGTGACGGCTGTTCAGGTGACGAAGGTCAATGCCCCTTCTGAATGGCAGCGGGACTACGAAGCCTTCTCAGAGCAGCAGCTGGGTTTCCTGGAGAACCGGACGGCTGGCGTCGAATAAGGCATGGATTCACCGGGCGATCTCGGATGGCCCAGCTATCGTGTCCGGCGGGTGGACCGCTGGCGTGATGGAAGGGGTGAGAGCGTCGAAGATTGTGTTGCTGAAGAGGCGCCGATTGCGCTCGTCTACAACGGTGAGCCTCATGTCGTCATGCTGGCGACCCCTCTGGACCTTGAGGATTTTGCGCTCGGATTCAGTCTGACCGAGGCCATCGTTTCATCCCCTGGTGAAGTCGAATCCATTCGGATCTTTGAACGATCCAATGGCATTGAGGTACGGCTTCGAATTCCTGAGTCTCGCTGCGAGTCGGCTCGGGATAAAGGGCGAAATCTGACGGGCCGGACAGGCTGCGGCCTTTGCGGGGCGCGGACCTTGGAACAGGCCGTCCGGGTTCCAGGACATGTGAGATCCCCGCTGGAAGTGACTGAATTGGAATTGTCAGAAGCGCTCCTGGGGATTAAAAAGTCCCAACGTATCAATCAGCTGACCGGTGCAGTGCATGCGGCGGCTTTTGTGCTGCCAGGACAGGGGATTGTCGCGGTGCGCGAGGATGTGGGGCGCCATAATGCCATCGACAAGCTCATCGGGGCCTTGGCCCGTCAATCGGTGGCCTTTGGTCAGGGCTTTATCGTGGTGACTAGTCGTGCGAGTTTTGAGATGGTTCAAAAGTGCGCGGCTGTCGGTGTGGGTCTCATGGCGGCGATTTCTGCGCCGACCGGCCTTGCGATTCGTTTGGCCCATGAAACCGGGCTGACGCTCGTCGGGTTCGCGCGGGATCAGGGTCACGTGGTCTATACTCACCCTCAACGCCTGGTGCACAAGGGATCGTTGGGCTCTGTCCCATCGGTCGGCTCAAGTTCTTAGGAAATGTCCCTTTATGGAAACTGAAAATCTCGTTCGCATGGCCAACAATATTGCGGCCTTCTTCAATGCAGACCCTGATCGCGAGGCTGCGGTCGCGGGTGTTGCCAATCACATCCAGAAATTCTGGGAAGCCCGGATGAAGACCGCTATTCTTGCTTATGAAGCGAAAGG
>JBDKLO010000115.1:0-3562 GCA_039795615.1 Pseudomonadota bacterium | reverse complement strand
TAGGCATCAATCCAGACGGCGGTCAGAGGATGACGGTCATTGGGTTCTGAGGCCTGCTTGAAATGAACCTGAAGACTGCCGTTCTGGCCCTCCGGGGTGGTGACGCTTCTGACTTCGGCCCGCGGGAAGGGCCCCCGCGCCAAAAGCACGGCCTCATCAAGCTTCACCCTCTGAGTGGCGCTGTGGGAGCCTGTGCTCTGGATGGGTTTGGTTAGGTCCGCATGCCCCAGATCCTTGGCCCCAAGAAGCGCTTCGCTCACTTCGGGGAAGGCTAGGTTGATCCCGGTGAAAGCAATCAGGAGGAACACAGGCCCAAGGACGAGGCCCATCAGATGGTGAAGATCGGAGGCAAAGCGGAGCGCGCCTCTTTCATGGCGGAGCTGAAACCGCTCTTTGACAGGGCGTCCCTGTGTCAACCACAGTCCAAGTCCCATCAGAGCCCCTGCCAGAAGCGCCACACCGAGGAGCCCGACTAGCGTGGAGCCGAGGGATCCGGCCAGAAGCTGCGTGTGGACCTTCAGGAGGAAGGTCCGAAGGGTCCAGCCCCGTTCCCGCTCGGCCAGTACCTCCGAGGTGCCAGGATCCAGCGAGATGAGGAGGGGCT
This sequence comes from Pseudomonadota bacterium, assembly GCA_039795615.1. Lineage (GTDB taxonomy): Bacteria > Pseudomonadota > Gammaproteobacteria > Methylococcales > Methylococcaceae > UBA6136. The sequence goes on along the minus strand of JBDKLO010000115.1, from coordinate 2,958 downwards.
TGAATTGTGGGTTCGGTGAAAGACGCGGCCTTTCAGCGACCGCATTCAGGACCTCTCCGGGTTCCCGGGGCAAAAAGAGGGTCCAGGCGCCGGTCTGGTCGGGATAGCGACGGAGTAAGGTCGCATAGTGGGTTTCAAGGGGAAGCGGACGGGCGTCTTTTTGGGCGTGAAGGCCCGAATTCAGGAGCTGGTCGAGCCCTTCCCCATAGACTCCCAGGGCCCCGGTCAGCCCAATCACGGCCAGAAATCCCCCGCAAAAAAGCCCCAAGAGGCTATGCGTCTTGAACCAGAATCGACGTTGGCGAAGGAGATCTTGAATCGGCATCGGAATAGGGGGAGTTTGAGAATGACAAGACAAGCGTTTTAAGGGAGGGAGGGCGTAATGAGGATTCACGTAGACCTCACCCCCGCATTCCATTGGGTTAAGGGACAGAGTCTTTTAGACTTTCGAGAATTTGCGAATGATGATCCGCATTGCCATTCTTGTGGGCATTGAGGTCAGGATCTAACGAATGCTAACAAAGGATGAATGTCCCGGCCATCAGCGCTACGGAGAGCTTCGATGTACTGGCTTCGAGTCTTTCCTGCATGGGTCAAGCTCACTCGGCCCCAAGTAAACCGCGCACAGCCGAGATGGACGAGTAATAAGTCGGCAGCGAGCCGCGCATGCCGGCCATTGCCATTAGGGAATGGGTGGATTAACACGAGCCGGTGATGGAAGCGGGCTGCAATTTCATCGGGTGTGAATGTTCCGTTCTGGATCCAGTATCGAGCATCATCAAGCAAGTCACGAAGCATAGGCATGATATTCCAAGGATCAACGCCGATATTTCGAGGTGTCGTGCGAATCTCTCCCGCCCACCGCCAGATCTCTTTGAACATCGCCTTGTGTAAGCGACGCAAGAAACGCTCATCAAGAACATCGCGTTTGCGGCTAAATGCCCACTCCTCGGCTGCCATGATGCCCAGTTGTTCGGCTTCGTTCAGTTCTCGGCGCAAGGTGATGTAGCTGGGAATTAATCCAGACTTTTCATCTGGGGTTAGCGGTGTTGCAGCATCGTCTCCATCATCAAAAAGCGGATCGCTCATTGGGCATCCCAGATTCCGCGAAGGTTGCTCTTTAGCACTTCGTTAATGATCCGCTCACGTTCGGCCACAATCTCGGCGTCAGGTAACCCCTGAGCTTCCAGTTTCATGGTGTGATCGACTCGAGCAAGCTTTTCAGCTACCTGTTTTTTTATCTGTTCAGTAACAAGCGCCTCGAGAGAGGTGTTAGGAACAAGGGCATAAACGAATGTGCAATCAAGGGCCTGAGCCACCCGTCCGATGGTCTCTAGCGTCAAGGCATCCCGAACTTCATTCTTTTCCAAGGCGGATACCCTGGATTGGGACACATTGAGCCGGACAGCAAGCTGCGCGGCGGTCATGCCAATGGCTTCGCGAATGGCCCGGATCCACCCCCGTGGCGGACGGATAAAAGCGGAAGCAGGCTGCCATCTCGAAAGCCGTTGGTCCAAATGCTTTCTGGCTAAATCACGGCGCATAAGCGACCTATAGGTTGTTTTGCTTGAAAATAAAATAACCTATAGGTTATTCTTTATCAATAAATAACAACCATTAAGTTATTTATTTCTCTGCTGCCGGTGGGTGAGTCTCTGGATGGTTAATGTGTGGGGCGGAAAGGGTATCCCAGATGACGGAGTCAGGCTGGACTAAGAGTGCTCGTACCCGACGGATGGCCTCATCAAGATGGGCTTGAGCCTCGGCTGACAGGGGTTTTCCCAGTTCGTACTGATAGCCCCGGATTCCGAGGAGGTAAGTGGGGGGAGCCTTGCCCTGAAGGTCATGAGCGACTTTCAGCAGCGTCCCGGGACTGACCCAATGGGTGCTGAAGCTCGGGACGGGATCGGGTGTCACTCGCTCAAAGCAAAAGGGAGGTGGGGTGGTGAGATGGGCATCGACCAAAAGGACCAGATCCTGATCCTTGAGATCGAGGACATGTTCGACCTGAAGCTGGAAATCAGTGAGGAGGGTGAGTTCCAGTCTTGAGGCCATCGGCTTTTCTCCTGCCAGAGACTCAAGCCTTGCAATGAGTTCTGGACCCAGAGCATCGTCGCCTCGGCCTGGATTACCGTAACCCAGGATCAGGACTCGTGGGGTGTGAGGTTCGCTCACAGTCCCCGCTGGGCCTGCCCAAGGACGGTGCCATTGCTATCGACCACCTCGACTTCCAGCGGCATTTTCCCTAGCGCATGGGTTGCGCAGGAAAGGCAGGGATCATAGGCCCGGATGGCGACTTCAAGATGATTCAAGAGGCCTTCGGTAGGTTCGACCCCATCCAGGTAAGTTGCGGCGACCTGGCGGATCGATTCATTCATCGCCTGGTTGTTGCTGGTGGTGGAGACGATCAGATTGGCGCGGGTCACCAGATCGTTTTCATCGATCGTATAGTCATGAAAGAGCGTGCCGCGGGGGGCTTCAATGACCCCAATGCCGCGACTTCGGCGTTCGCCATGGGCCATGAGGTCTTCACCGAGAATGTCGGGATCCTCCAGCAGCCCCTGGATGCCCTCGGCGGCATAGAGCACCTCGATCATTCGGGCCCAGTGATAGGCCAATGTCGGCTGGACAGCCAAACCTCCGCCTTCCTTCATGAAGACCAACCGAGCGTCCTCGGCCCGTGGGGTCGGGATGAAATCTGCGTTATTGATGCGGGCGAGGGGACCCACGCGGTACCAGCCCTTCTCCGTGCCCAGGCGTTCGATGTAAGGGAATTTCATGTAGGTCCAGCTTCGGACTTCTTCCCGCAGATGATCGAAATAGCCGCGGTAATCGACGTCATCGAGGAGGATTTCACCTTGAGCCCCCCGGGCGCGAAGGCCGCCATGGTAGAGATCCAGGGCGCCTTTTTCTCCTGCAAGGCTCAGAAAACTCGAGGTGATTGCGGCAAATTCCAGA
>JBDKLO010000114.1:0-8685 GCA_039795615.1 Pseudomonadota bacterium | reverse complement strand
ATGGCGCGCCCGATACGATTCGAACGTACGACCTTTGCCTTCGGAGGGCAACACTCTATCCAACTGAGCTACGGGCGCGTGACCTTGCAGTATATCGGAATCAGGGTGTTTTTAACAGATTTCTCAAGTGGTTGAGAGAGGCCTGCCCCCGTTCCTTCAAGATGTCGGGATCCACAGCTTTTCTGGCAGCCCATTCCAGATGTTGTTCCGGAAGCTCCTCAAGGAATCGGCTAGGCTCTCGGGATTCAATTTCGCCCCGCCGTTTGCGATGGGTGCAGTAGCTGAGGGTGAGGCGTCTTTGGGCGCGGGTGATTCCCACATAAGCCAACCTTCGTTCTTCCTCGATGCTGTCGCCTTCCATGCTGTTCTCATGAGGGAGCAGATTTTCTTCCATGCCGACGAGATAGACGTACGGGAATTCGAGTCCTTTTGAGGCATGGAGCGTCATGAGGTTTACCCTGTCGCCACTGGCCTCTTCCTGGTTCCGATCGAGGATGTCCATGAGCATGATTTTTGCGATCACAGCATCCAGCGGCAACGGAGGCTCATTTTCCTCACCCTTGCCGATGCGCCTGAGCCAATCGATCAGTTCGGCGACGCGTCCCAGCTTGCGGCGAGCGGCCTCTGGACTGGTCGCATTTTCATGGATCCACCCTTCATAATCGATGTCCAGAAGGAAACTTTCAACCGAGGTAAAGGGATCTGCCGTCTGGATTTTTTGTTCAAGGCTCTGGATGAGCTGAACAAATCGACCGATACGACGATAGGCTGATTCCCCCAGTTCGCTGGCAGCTCCCAGTTCCTGAGACGCTCGGAAGAGGCTAATGGATCTCCGGTGCGCATAGGAACCGAGCTTTTCGAGCGTGGCGGGTCCGATTTCCCGTTTGGGGACGTTGACCACGCGCAGGAATGCCGCATCATCATCCGGATTGACGACCAGCCGCAGATAAGCCAGTACGTCCTTGATTTCGCTGTAGCCAAAAAAGCTCTGCCCACCGCTGATGAAGTAGGGAATGCTGGCCTCCCTCAGGGCGGTCTCAAAAATCCGGGCTTGATGATTGCTGCGGTACAAAATAGCGTAATCACTGTAGCTAGAGGCCTGACGGAAGCGGTGATGAACGAGATCGGAGCAGATCTGCCGAGATTCGTGCACATCGTCCTTATGGTGCAGGACGGTTAATGGGTCGCCCTGGCCCAGCGCGCTCCAGAGCCTTTTTTCAATGGTGTGGGGATTGTTCGAGATCAGTGCGTTGGCGGAGTCCAGGATCCTGCTGGTCGAGCGATAGTTTTGCTCGAGTTTGATGACCTTGATCTGGGGGTAATCCTTTTGGAGCTTTGCCAGATTCTCCGGCTGTGCGCCACGCCATGAGTAAACCGATTGGTCATCATCGCCGACCACGGTGAAGCGACCGAGCTTGCCCACCAGGAGCTTGAGCATCTGGTATTGGGTTTCGTTGGTGTCCTGATACTCGTCGACCAAAAGATAACGAAGTTTGTTTTGCCACTTTTCAAGAATTTCCGGGTGATCCCTGAAGGCCAGGACGGGCTGGAGAATCAGATCGTCAAAGTCAACGGCGTTGTAGGCGCGCATCTGACTCAGGTAAAGCGAGTAGATCGCCTCAAGGCCCGGGATGGTCAGCCCGGAGCTTTGCTCGATGCCTGGAAGGATGAACAGGTTTTTAAGTCGGCTGATGGCACTGCTGAAGGACTCCGCATGATCGGGATCCAAATCGGTTCGGTGGTGCCGGATCAATTCCCGAAGGAGGGTCAGACGATCCTGCTCATCGAAGATGGAGACAGCGCTTTTATAGCCCAGCGCCTTGTGTTCCTTCCGGATGATGTCGAGTCCAAGTGCATGAAAAGTAGAGACGGTGAGCCCGCGCACTTCGCGGTCTTCAAGCAACCGGCCGACCCGGCTTTTCATTTCTCGGGCGGCCTTGTTGGTGAACGTGACGGCCGCAATGTTTCGGGCCGGTAGGCCCTGTCTTACCAGATGGGCAATTTTTTCGGTGATGACGCGTGTCTTGCCGCTACCGGCTCCCGCAACGACGAGAAGAGGCTTTTCCGTCTCGGTGACGGCATCCTGCTGTTGGGGATTGAGGCTGGGCACTGGGTGAGCGGATTGAATTCCCTGTGGGTTAGGTCATTCCTTCTCGACAAGCGCTTCAAGCGCTTTCAAGCGTGCCTCCAAGGCTTCAAGCTGCTCCCGGGCTCTCAGAAGGACATTGCGCTGGACGTCAAACTCTTCACGGGTGACCAGGTTCATTCGCCCCAAGGAGGCCTGAAGGATGGCCTTGAAGTTGTTTTCTAGGTCTCCCTTCATGGCGCGAAGGTCCTGGGGAAGAGCGCCGGTGAGTCTTTGAGCAAGGTCGTTGAGTTGGTTGGCTTCGAACATTATGGCTTCCAAAGATTGCCCCAATCAGCGGGCAGGATTGTTCACGATACGATAGATGACGTCGCTACCGCCATAGAAGGGCTGGTACCAAACGCCACCGAATTCAAAATATTGGGTGTTATCGATCGTATGGGCGACGGCACCACTGGGGATATGGTTGATTTCCAAACCTGCCGGAGGGGTAACCACTTGATAACCGCCAGGAACCCGCTGATAGAAGGCGCCCCCGCAGTCATCAAAGGTCGTTGGCCCCTGATAAACAGGTGCGCAGTTGCTGGGAAGATAGGTGACGACGGCACCCGGCGGGGGCGGGACCAATGTGTAATTCGAGGCACCATTTTGTTGCGTCAGATAGGCCCCGTTGCTGTAGTAGTAGGGCTGGCCTGAAACCATCACCGTGGTGTATTGGCTCGGTAGGCTGGCCATGGTGGCGCCCAGCATCATGCCCGTCATCGAGCCCATCATCATTCCAGAATAGAACCCTCCCCACGTTCCACCGTAGTACATGTAGCTACCGCCGTAGTAGCCACCGTAGTAATGATTGTTGTAGTAGTTATAGTTGTAGTGGTTATAGGTTTCGTTATGATCCTGCAGGTGGTTGATCTCCTGCTGGCGTTGGTTCTGAAGCTCTTGCTGCTGCTGGAAGCGTTCGCGGTCACCTCCCGGCATTTCTTGTTGAATCCGACCGGCATCACCCCGGTCAGCCCAATCCCGGCCCACTCCGCCGGCTTCGCCAGAGGCATGAACGCTGCCAAGACCGCCACCGCCAAAATGACCCTCGCCGACCCCGCCACCGCCGTAGCGTTGCGCTTCGCCACCTCCGAACCCGCCGCTCCCAAAGGCCCCTCCGCCGGCACGGTCACCAAATCCGCCAAAATGCCCGCCACCAAAGCCGCCTCCGAATCCGCCATGGGCATGCGCTGAGGTAACGTTGCCTAGCGTTAGCGCCAGAGCTGCGCTGATGCAAAGAAGTTGTTGCCGACGATGAAATGCGATGGTTTGCATGGGATGAGCCTCACTTTTGCTTCGTCAGCGATTTCTGGCTTTCAGCCTTGAAGGATTCAGATTGCTTGAGGAACGGAAGTTTTACTGCGCCCGCAGGGATGACGGGCTGGAACAGGGTTTCAGGAAGGCGGCTCGTGAAGTCCCAGTCGCTGAAGGTCGCCACGTACTGGGGCGAGTTTTTGACTGTTTTGTAAGTGATGGCAAATCGGACCGGAACGGGCAGTTTTCCGTCCTGGATCCAGATCTGCCAATCAATGAACTCATCGACAAATGCCAGATGGGTGGTTGGGACGCCATTGATGAGGCTGTTTCCAACGACAAATCCTTGAATGGTGTGACCTAGGAGGGCTTTGGCAGGGTTTTCGTAAAGAAAGTCAGCCAGAGGTGGGGTGAATTTCAGTACCTGGATCATGTGTTCAAGCGCTTTGTCGGAGTTGCCGCTAAAGGCTTCTATGGCATAACTCCCATTCAAGGGATCCAGGAGGGAGATTTCCCGGCCGTTGTACCAAAATTTGCGATTTCCCGTATCCGATGTGTGGTCGGAAAAAATGCCGTTGGGCCTCTGCAGGCTAATACGATTGTGTGCCGAAAAGGTGATGGCCTGGCCGGAAGGCAGAATGTCATCGTACTGAACTTCCGCTTTAAAGCTGAAGCTCTTTGAGGCACGAAGATAATCACTCATTGCCTGAATGGATTGGCGGGCGCCTTCTTCAATCGCTGCGCCTGAGGGGGGGGCTTTTCCCGCGAGGAGCGGTTGCAGGGGCAGGGTGCTTAAAGTCAGGATGATCGCCAGTCTTTGGAAGGACATGTCGCCTCGCTTCAGTCGCAATGGGGTATTTACAGAGGATTCGACGGCTGTTTGAGCCCTTCGGCCCCGGTACCAAAAGAATAATGTCAGGGGCGAAGTATAACGTTCCGATCGGCGGAGAGCGTATGCGCTTCGGTGGTGCCCCGAACACGATTCGAACGTGTGGCCTTTCCCTTAGGAGGGGAATGCTCTATCCAGCTGAGCTACCGGGGCAGATGACGACCTTGATGATGCAAGGTCAATAGCAATACATCTTAATTATAGCTTGGCCTGGGGTGTCCGTCATTGCGGGCCTTCTCAAGGTTTGTCTTCGCGGGTACTCACGATGCCGACAGGATAGAATGTACGTTGAATTTTGTGCGGATCGGCTCTGGATGATGTTGTGATCATCGTCGCCTTTCCACGTCAATAGCCTGTTTTGTGTCTTAGCTGCCAGGGTTTTCATCATGCCAACAGTTTCCACCAGTGCTCGCGTGAACTACACGCCGGAGGAAATGTTTGATTTGGTCAACGACGTGTCTTCCTATCCTGCGTACATTCCGATGTGTTCCGAGGTTCGGTTGCTTAAGCAAGAGCCCGAGAGCCTGAAGGCAACCATCACCATGGCCAAGGGAAAGTTGAAATTGTCCTTTACCACCGAGAACACCATGGAGCCCGGTCGCTCGATTCAGATGCGACTGGTCGATGGCCCCTTCAAGAAACTTGAGGGGGTCTGGACTTTTAGACCTTATAAGGAAACCGGCTGTGAAACGAGCTTCCGGCTGGATTTTGAATTTTCGAGCAGCCTCTTGGGAATGGCTTTTGGTGGATTTTTCCGCGAGGCGGGAGAGTCCATGGTGGATGCTTTTTGTAAGCAAGCGGTCAGGAAATATGGCGCCAGGCCCAAACTTTGATGGTTCGATCTTGGCTGGAAACTCGGCTGGACGAAGAGATGGGCGTGTTGATCAGGCTGGCTGAGGGCTGGAGATGAGTGATTTCGAGTACGAAGAAGAGGAGTTGTTTAACGTTCGGGGACCCAGTAAGTCCAGCCGGAAGCGGGAAAGCAACGCTCTTCAGGATTTAGGGGAAGAATTGATGCGCTTGAGTCGTCAGCAGTTGGAGGATCTCGATCTTCCGGAAAATCTGCTTGAGGCGGTGCGCGTGGGTCAGTCCATCACCGCTCACGGAGGGTTGCTCCGTCAGCGCAAGTACATCGGCAAGATTCTAAGATCGCTTGATTCAGGCCCGATTCGGGAGGGGCTTTCGGCTCTTCGTGGGGAGACAGCGGCCCTGATTCGTCTGCAGCACCAGAGCGAAATGTGGCGAGATCGAATCATTGCTGAGGGTGACGCTGGGGTCAACGCCTTTGTGGGAATCTATCCCTCAGCAGATCGGCAAAAATTGCGACAGCTCTCTCGGGAAACGAAGAAGGAGCGTGAAAAGTCCGCGCCCCCTCGATCAGCAAGATTGCTCTTCAAGGAGCTGCGAGGAGTTCTGGAGGGGGCGGTGGATGTGGTGCAGGTAGACGAGGGGGAATGACGATTTGACGATGTCCTTTTTACTGGGGGTTTTCATCGTTCTTGCCCTCCTCTCAGCATGGATCACAGGCTGGGTCAGGCACTACGCCTTGGTTCGGTTGTTGGATGTTCCCAATGCGCGAAGTTCACATACACGGCCTACGCCCCGCGGCGGTGGATTAGGCATTGTTGTTGTCCTCTTGGTTTCAGGCCTCTTGGCCTCTGCCTGCGGATTCCTTCCCCTATCGCTGGCGATGGCCCTTTCAGCGGCAATCCCTCTGGCGGTCATTGGCTTTATCGATGATCACGGCGACGTCCCGGCGCGTTGGCGCTTTGTCATTCAAGTCGCCTCGGCCGCTTGGGCGATTTACTGGATCGGTGGAATGGAGGTTCTGCGCATCGGCGCCTTTGATGTTGAATGGGGGCTTATAGGGTATCCCTTTGGCATTCTCGTGATGGTGTGGATGCTCAATCTATTTAACTTCATGGACGGAATTGACGGAATTGAAGCGAGTGAAGTCATTTTCATTGGGCTGGGGGCGGCATTCCTCATCTCGCGCGGATTGGGCTATACACTCGTTCCCGAAATGCTGGCCCCTCTTGCGATCTCGGCAGCAACGCTCGGATTTCTGGCCTGGAACTGGCCTCCGGCGCGGATTTTTATGGGGGATGTCGGGAGTGGGGTTTTAGGGTTCCTTCTCGCCTTGTTGATGCTCCAGACCTCTGTGACCGGAAAACTCTCGTTCTCTATCTGGATCATCCTCTCCGGAGTTTTTCTGGTCGATGCGACCGTGACGCTGTTGATCCGTCTTTTTCGAGGGGAGCGCTGGTATCAGGCGCACCGATCGCACGCCTATCAGCACGCGTCCCGACGATATGGTGGCCATAAGGTGGTGACCTTGGGGGTCATCTTTATCAACCTTTTCTGGCTACTTCCGATGGCATGTTTGGCCCAGTGGAAGCCTGAACTTGAGTTTTGGTTGGCGTTGGCCGCACTTTTCCCTCTGACCTATGCCGCAATTCGGCTGGGTGCCGGTAGACCCTGAGGAGATCCTGATTGATCCCGCAAAAGTTACGACTGAGAAGTCTCATCTTTCTTCATGACCTCCTGATGGTGGTGCTGGCTTGGCTTGGAGCGTACTGGTTGCGATTCAATCTGGGGCTTCCACCGCAGAAGTATGTCGATGCGGCCCTGGGTGCTCTGCCGGTGGTTCTGGTGATCCAGGCGGTCGTCTTTTCTCGGTTGGGGCTCTATCGCGGAGTATGGCGCTTTGCCTCCCTTCCTGATCTCATTCGGATATCCAAGGCTGTTCTCTTGGGGGTTTTGCTCATTGCGGTGAGCCTCCACCTCTACACGCGCCTCCTATGGGTTCCTCGTTCCGTCTTGCCCCTATATGTGCTGCTGCTAGGACTCTTTTTGTCAGGGCCGCGGTTGGTCTTCCGAATGTGGAAGGATCAGGGGGTGATGATGAAGGAGGGGCAGAGAGCGCTGGTGGTGGGGGCTGGGCGTGCGGCTGAGCTTCTGGTTCGCGATCTGATGCGTGAGCGCGCGGCACAGTTTTACCCCGTGGTTCTCGTCGACGATGATCCTGGAAAAAAGGGAAGTGAAATTCATGGGGTTCGGGTTCGGGGCGGGTGCGAGAAAATCCCGGAATTGGTCGAGTCTTTTGATATTGAAATCGTTCTGATCGCACTTCCTTCTGCAAGCGATCGGGAAATGCGGCGTATCGTCGGCATTGTTGAGGGCGTGGGTGTTCCTTTCTTGACGCTGCCCTCGGTTCAGAACATGTTGTCGGATCAGATGTTCGGTAATCTTCGGGAAGTTTCCATTGAGGACCTTCTCGGGCGAACGCCGATCATGCTGGAGCGGTCGGCGGTCAGGGAGACGGTGACCGGTTCACGGATTCTGGTGACGGGAGGAGGGGGCTCGATTGGGTCTGAACTTTGTCGTCAGATTGCGCGGTATGCGCCCGCCGAGCTCACTATCTTCGAACAGTGTGAATTCAATCTTTATCGGATCGAACAGGCGCTTCGAAAAGAATGGCCGGATCTTTGTTTAAACGCCATCCTGGGCGATGTCACGGATCCCTCTGCGGTTCGTCACGCCGTTAATGGGGCGAAGCCGGATGTCATTTTTCATGCGGCGGCTTACAAACATGTGCCGTTGCTGCAAGGCCAGGTGCGCCAGGCCGTGCGAAACAATGTTCTGGGTACCCGCATGATGGCGGAGGCCGCTCTGGAGTTCGGCGTTAAGGAGTTCGTCCTGATTTCGACGGATAAGGCGGTTCGACCGACGAACGTCATGGGCGCAACAAAGCGAGCGGCTGAAAAGCTGGTTCAGGCGTTGAATAATTTAGGCTCGACCCGTTTTATTACCGTCCGTTTCGGAAATGTGCTCGATTCTGCAGGGAGTGTCGTTCCCCTTTTCAGAGAGCAGATTCGGTTGGGGGGGCCTGTGACGGTGACCCATCCTGAGGTCACGCGCTATTTCATGACGATTCCGGAGGCGTGCCAATTGATTTTGCAGGCGGCTGCCGTGGGGAAGGGTGGAGAGATCTTTGTGCTGGACATGGGTGAGCCCATCCTGATTCGTTATCTTGCCGAGCAAATGATTCGCCTGTCTGGAAAAAGGGTGGGTCAGGACGTCTCGATTGAATTCGTCGGTTTGCGTCCTGGGGAAAAGCTGACCGAGGAGTTGTTCCTTGAGGATGAGAAGCCGATGCCCACTCCGCACACCAAGTTGCTTTTGGCGCGCTCGGTGAACCAAGATGTCGATGAAATCCGCTCTCAGATCAGTGGATTTGCGGAAGGAGTCGCAGAATTTGATGAAAAAAAGCTCCTAAATTTGCTTCGTGAACTTGTTCCTGAGTTCACGGAGGAAAAAATAGGTTAGAATAGTCGGCTCGACTTCATGGGGAAAAAGCTTGTCTCCATCGGAGTTTATATATAGAATTTCCGCCTTTTCAGGCAAAGCCTTTGTA
>JBDKLO010000113.1:0-10079 GCA_039795615.1 Pseudomonadota bacterium | reverse complement strand
TGATGAGCGAGTTCGGATCGGGTCAGGCCGGTGATGCGAGCGGCATCTTCCGGGGTCAGCAAGTCTTCCTGCATGCGATCAACCACTCGTCACCCCTTTGGCGCGAGCTTCCAGGAAGTTTCTCAGATCACTTACGATGAACTGGCGCTTCCACTTGATCGCCTTGCTCTTGAGGCCGAAGGCCTTGGAGGCGGCGAGATATTCGAGATAGGAGGGTTCTAGACCCAGAATTTCAGCCGCTTCATTGAGCTGGAGGACGTCGGTGTCTTTTAGAGCAGCAAGCCTTTGAGGCATCGTCATATCGTCGTTTCGTATTTCAGGTTGGAGGATTGCTGTGGCAAAGCACAGGCAATCGATCAGGCTCGGGGTTGGGGATGACGAGATTCGTGTGTGTAAACCCCGCAAGGGGGCAAGGACAGTCGGAATGCTCAGGGGCTGAGGACACCGGATTATGAACCCCAGTGGGTCCTCCGGCACCTGTGATCCCCTCTCCCCCGGGGTACGGCACCATTTTACAGCACCAAAGGCCTTCGCGTGGAAAAAAAACGCCAATAGACCGTATGGTGTCAGGGAGCGGTCTCATGCACGCTAGAATCAGCCCACAGGCGATGTCCCTCTAAGACGTCCCTCTGAAGGATCAACGGGCCCATTTTTGTCTCAAACCCCTCGAGGCTTCCGCCATGCATAGCAACGTATTCCCCCTTTCCATCGCGCCACTTCGATGGGTTTCGGTTTTTTTTCTGGCCGTCTTGATGAGCGCCTGTGCCTCAAAATCCGCAAAGCCACCGGCCAATCTGACCCCGGAGCATTACGCCAAAACCACGACCGTCACCCCAAGGCCAGATCAGGATGCCATCCATCTGAATACGGAAAAGGGATTTGAGGAACCTTATGAGGACAATCGTCACTACCGGGGGACTTATCTCCTGGCCGCCGTGGACCGAAAGAGCGGAAAGGCCGCGATTGGCGTTGACTTCATGCAGATGACCGATACCCCACGCACCAAGGTCGTCGTAACCTACGATTCGCCCGAGGGAATGATGCGCCAGACCATTTACGTGAAAAGTGGGCGGCGCCTGTGCCGAGAAAATGACTGCCGCGTGCTGGAATCGATCAGCATCCCGCTCAAGGAATCGCTGGTCCGTCACTACGCGAAGCTCTACAGCCCCAATCTTGCAACCCATTGGACTTACCGGATCGGGGACGACTACACCGGTGAAATTTCCTATGCGGAGATGGCGGGCCTCATCGAAAGCATTGACCGCGCCCGAAAATCCCTGCCCTCATCGGCCCACGGAGCGGAATAACGCGCAAATCATTGGCTGCAGTGACAGGAATCAGGAATGCCCTTGAGGCGGTCTTTCTGGGACTGACAGCCCGTACCGAGGAGCCCCACCAACAGCAAAAGGAGTGGCCCCATGGCCACTCCCCTCCGGCTAGCGATTCTCATAGCGGTTGAGGTCAAAGACAGCGGCTTCAACCGGTATCAGGCGAGTGGCCTCCTTTTGAATCAAATCACGGTGTAACCAGAACCCAGGATCGGTCCTTCGGACTGCAAACCGTGAAGCCAGAGCCTCATAGTCCTTTTCCGATGCCAGTGTGGCCACCCTTCGGATCAATTCGGGAAGATCGGCTTCCTTGACCTTGTAAAAGACATTGGGGTACGCCCCGATAAAGCCACTGGCGACAAAGAGGGTGTCCTCGTCCGGCAGTCGGCGATTGGCCTCATTAAAAAGTTCTGCAATATTGCTATGGGCACTGTTGCGAAGGATCGTGAAATGCTGCGTCCTGCCATGGGCCTTCTCCACCATCAGGAAGGACGATTCCGGAAGGTAGCTCAAGGCTCGCCCCTTGACTGCGGCCAAGCTATTGAGCGCTTCGCTGAGTGAAGGACCCAGCTGGCGAGGGTTGAGGTCGTAACGATGGCTTTGCACCGCCTGCGTCTTTGTCTTCCAGAGTTCATAAAACTCATTGAGGGGGTCCTGGGTCTGATACTTGATCCCGGTCTCCTGATCAAAGGCATTGCGATCCCCCTGGAGATACGCCCGAACGTCTTCCGTCGCTCCCCGATACCAATGATCCCGAACAGCGACCCTCGCACTTTTGGGCAGGGCCATTAGGACATTGTGCTCGGCCTCCATCCGAAGGAAATCCATATAGAGACGCGCCTCAAGCTGATGTCCGACATTGCCGTAGACATCAAAGCCCGCGACAAGGAGATAGTGGACCCGCTCCAGCACTTCATACCCGATGATCAGAGCCTTCTGGGGATGCTCGCCCAAAAGCCCCTTTTCCACCGACGCACTGTCAAAGTGGCGAAATACCGTCAACGTGGCATTCGGATTGGTGCCATCACCATCCCAGATGGCATCCATGGTCACTGGATGACGTCCCTTGAACATCTGTTCGATGTAAGCCGCTTTGCGGCGTAAGTAGGTGTTCTGCTCCTCGGCGTAGGTATGCCAGCGCGCCAAAAGCGCTGTACTTCGATCACGCGTCGGGAGATTCATGTGCGTCAGAACCTCCGACAAGAACTTTGAAGAATCCCGAAGCTCAGGAAGATTGGGACTGACGAATCCGATCCAGAAGTGATCGTCGATCACATCAAGCGCGGTTTGCCCCCGACAAGAGGGGCCCTTGATGAAGCCCATGACAGTGAACTGAGCCTCTTCCAGCATCAGCCGGTAACGGGATGTGGGAGGGATCGCCTTGAACGTGATAAAGGGATTGGATGAAGCATCCGGATCATAGCCGGGCAACTGATCCACGCTGTAGGGCGCATCCAGGAACCAGTTCCGAATTCGCGCCAGCTTGGCATTGTTCAGCGCATAGGGCATATGCGTCTTGGAAACCAGGGTCGCCTCAACCGGCCGCAGGCGATAGTAGACCCGGGCAACACCCGGATCATCGTAGGGACGGCGCGTTGCAATCAGCTGAATGGGCTGACCCGGCGGGGTGGCGGAGCGCACCAGTTCAAAGAAGGCTCCCGGGGGAAGATCGTCGAAATAAAGATGCGCCAGGAACCAGTGTTCATAGACGTAACGGGCCATCAACCGGGACTTGAGGTCGTCGGCATTGAGAAAACCTTCCCAGGTGGCGATGCGTTGCTCGAATGCCGGCGACAAGGTTTTTTTAGGGGTCTCTGGTGCACCGGCTTCCAGCCAGCGAAGCAGCGTTCGGGACTCAGCAGGATTGAGAGCCGGAAAACCGAAGGGCATGCCCCAGTCGGGATGCTGGTGCATGAATTCAGAGATCGACTCAAGTCCCGCACACACCTGCGGGCGATCCAGGGAAAAATCAAAGGTTCCGCCAGGCAGGGTTCCTTCGGTCGGGCCGGGATAATCATTCTTGAGCGTCACCATCTTGGCCATGATTCCGGCCTTGATATTGGTTTCCGGATCCGGGTTACGCTCGTTCAGCACGGCAAAGAACCCCTTCTTTCGCCACATCTGGTTACTGTCGGCATCAAAGAAAAGCCGCGTCGTCGGGACCTCGATCAGACGAGCTGCATCATAAATCTTGCGGGGATTGGCCCCACGGGTCACGCCTTGGTAGCTTCCCAGCTGAAGCTGGCAGGGCGCATCGTAACAGGCATGGCAGACCACACAACGACCGTCGAGAATCGGCTTCACATCAGCGACGAAATCAGGAGCCCCGGGCGTTTTGGGAACGGGCGAGTCAAAGTGTTCGGGGTGTTCCGGCCCATAAAGCTGATCCAGCGCCTTCAGAGCGACGGTGGCACAGCCCACGGCCAAAAAGGCCAAAAGGATGAAGAGGGTAATTCGCTGCATGGGGGCCCCGGATCCAATCAAAACTCGGCCCGAGATTAACAGGCTTGGCTTCGGTTTAGAATCTCACTTCACTTCCACGGTCCAGATGCGCATGCACACAATTCGCCTCGTTTTGATCTCCCTTTCGGCGCTGATGTTGAACGGCTGTTCGCATGAGCCCTCCCGTCCCCCACCCGACGAGATCCAATCCGAGCTCGATCGCTTCAGTGCACGGGCCAGCTACCAGCCCGTCAATCTGACGAAAGGTCCCGAAATCACCGAACAGTGGAAAAATGGGCCCCGCAGTCTGGATATCCTTTTTCAGGCACCGGAAGAACCCGGAACATATCCCTTGGTGGTCTATCTCCCGGGACTCGGCCAGGATGCAGGATCTGCCCCACTCTGGCGTGATGCCTGGGTCAAGGGCGGCTTTGCCGTTCTCGTGGTGCAGCATAGAAGCGATGCCACTGCCTTGAGCCATCTTAGCCAGGCCGATCGCCATGACCTCAAGTCCATTGGGCACGAGCACTTCAGCCTGAGGGAGCTCGAGGGGCGGGTATCCGATGTCACTTTTGCCCTACATACCCTTGAAGAGCGTCATCGAGCCGGCAAGACGCCCTTCAGTCAGGTGCGGACAGATCAGATCGCTGTCGCCGGCTTCGATCTTGGGGCTCAAACCCTTCAGGCGATTCTCGGCGAACAGGTCAAAGGACTCGCCTTGCGGGAGACCGTCCCGCCCATCCAGGCTGCCCTGCTCCTGAGTCCGCATGTCGACATGGCAAAAGGCGGGATTACCCATCGATTCGATGCGCTCAGTGCGCCCCTTTTGGTCATTACAGGGTCTGATGATCATGACCCCTGGGGCATGACGTCTCCTTCGGTAAGATCAGCCCCCTGGCAACAAGCCCAACCGGGACGTAAATATCTATTGAACCTGGTCAACGGGACTCACCGCCAACTGGCCGGAATTGACCCCAAGAGTGAGAAGGCCGAGGATCAGGAAGAAGATCCCGATGAAGTTCGTCACGCAGAAGAAGAAGGCTCGCTGTTTGGAAAACGGGGGCGCGGAGGCCCCAACGGCAGGACGACGCAATTTGGTGATGCGCGCCGAGGCTTTGGCCCCGGCTACGATCCCAGACACTATGGCCGCCAGCTAGCCGCCATTCAGAAAATCAGCACGGCTTTCCTGAGCGGAGTCCTTCGAAAGGACAAGGCCGCCGAGGACTGGATACGGAATGAAGCGCCCGCCTGGCTCGGATCCGCCGGCCAGATCAAATTCCGTTAAGGACGATGGCTTACTCCGGGTAAATGCTCAGGGTCTCGGCAAAAACGCAGTCATCGTCATCGTGACAGGCGATGACATAGGTCACATGTTTTCCACACCCCTCAACAAAGGTGCGGTATTCGGTAAAAAGGGGCTCACCCCAATCGGACATTCGAACGCTGCGCACGGGACGTCCGGCCTTGGCCGAGGGACAAGAAAGATCCTGATGCGCCCGCCCCTCCCCCAACAGCTGGACCTTCGCCGCATCATTACGATGAACTGCAGGAGAATCCATGACGCAGCCGAAGAACGACACGCTGACGAATAAGAGGGCGAACAACTTCACGATGGGACCCCATTTCAAGTAATCGCCCGATTGTAATCGGATGACGGAATCCGCGTTTAAGATTTTCGGCCGCAGCAAACTGGAGCGGTCGAATGTCTTGGAGCGCTATCGGCATTCACGCGTAGGGCATAAGCCCCGCATTCCGGGCCTTATGCACCGGGGTGCCCGCTCGATTGATTCAAAAAGGCCAATAAACCCCGATCTTTCAATCACATGATCGCCCCGACGGCATCGGCACGGGTTATGCTTATCTATACGTATCCAGCCCCATTTCCGGAAAATGCCCATGTTAAAAACCCAGCGAGCCCTCCCGAAAACCGGTTTTGAAGGACTCACCGAGAACTGGCGATTTGATCTGATCTCGGGCTTTCTTGTCTTTCTGATCGCTCTTCCCCTCTGCATCGGGATCGCGATTGCCTCCGGTTTCCCTCCGATGTCCGGCATCATCACAGCCGTCATCGGGGGACTAGTGGTCTCCAGAATCAGCGGTTCATATGTCACCATCAATGGCCCCGCCGCAGGGCTCATCGTGGTGATCCTGACCGCAGTCCAGAACCTCGGCGGCGGCGATACCATGGCCGGGTTTCGCTATACCCTGGCCGCGATCGTGGTGGCCAGCGTCTTCCAGATTCTCATGGGGCTTTTGAAGGCAGGAAAGCTCAACGCCTATTTCCCGGCCTCCGTAGTTCACGGCATGCTCGCTGCGATTGGCGTGATCATCATGGCCAAACAGACCCACGTTCTTCTTGGGGTCAAGCCACAAAGCAAGGAAATTATCGATACGATCCTTGAGATTCCCCACAGCATCGCAACGATGAACCCTGCGATCGCACTGATCGGTGTCAGTGGTATCCTGATTCTGATCCTCTGGACCCAGATCAAAAACAGTTACCTCAAAAAAATACCGGCTCCCCTCGTGGTCGTGACTGTCGGCATTGTCCTCGGCAACTATTTTGGTCTTGATACTGAACACACCTGCTCGCTCGGGAGCTTGGGCGGACCGTTTCCGAACCCCGAATATACCGTGGGCCCCAAATATCTGGTAACGGTCTCAGAACACATCATGTCCAGTTTCTATGCTCCGGACTTCGGAAAGCTCTGGACCTCGGAGTTTCTTGCCGCAGTGGTTGCCATCTGTCTGGTCGGAAGTCTTGAGACCCTTCTTAGCGCCACCGCCGTAGACAAGCTCGACCCCTACAAACGCGAATCCAACCTCAACCGCGACCTCACCGCAGTGGGTATCGGCAACCTTCTGGCAGGTACCATCGGGGGGCTCCCGATGATTGCCGAAATTGTCCGTTCTTCTGCGAACGTCAATAATGGCGCCCGGACCGGTTGGGCCAATTTCTTCCATGGGGCCTTTCTGGCCCTCTTCGTTCTCTTTGTCCCTGGACTGATTCACATGATTCCGCTGTCCTCATTGGCAGCGCTTTTGGTTTTTACAGGATTCCGTCTGGCCTCGCCGAAGGAATTTGCGAAGACGATGAAGATTGGAAACGAACAGCTTTTCATCTTTACCGCGACCATCCTTGCTGTTCTCGCGACTGATCTTTTGATTGGCGTTCTCGCCGGCATTGCGATCAAGATCGTGATTCACCTGATTCGGGGTGTTCCTTTAGGAAACCTGGTTCGGATCAACTTCACCATCAAGGAAATCGATCCGGGTAAATTCACGGTCCGAATTGAAGGCTCCGCCATCTTTGCCAATTTTGTCGGGCTCAAGAGCGCCTTGGCCGATATCCCCCTGGGCCAGGCCATTACCTTTGACGTGACCGATGCCTCCTATATCGATCACACGGTGATGGAATTTATCGAGCAGTTCCAGCACGACTACATTGATCGGGGTGGAAAGTGCGTCGTCAACGGCCTCGATGATCTGGTGGGTTACTCCGATCATCCCCTGGCCGCTCGAAAGCGCTCCTGATGTCCTCTCTTCCCCTAAAAAACGCGGGCTCCGGCCCGCGTTTTTTCATACAATGCCGGGATGCACTCTCACCCCCCCGCCTCCGGCAGCCTCAGGGCCGTTGCCCTCTTTGAGGCCGCTAAAGGCGTTCTCACCGTACTTGCCGGCTTCGGATTACTGACGCTTCTCCACCGAGATGTCGAGGCCATAGCGGCGACCCTCATCCGAACCCTGCACCTACACCCTGAGGGGCATTACCCGGCTCTCTTCCTGAAGTATGCCGAGGAGGTCACCGATGCCAGAGTCTGGGGCATTTTTCTGGCCGGTATCCTCTATGCAGTGGTCCGTTTTACCGAAGCCTATGGACTTTGGCATGAACGCCCCTGGGCCGAGTGGTTTGGTGCACTTG
Source organism: Pseudomonadota bacterium (assembly GCA_039795615.1). Lineage (GTDB taxonomy): Bacteria > Pseudomonadota > Gammaproteobacteria > Methylococcales > Methylococcaceae > UBA6136. The sequence goes on along the minus strand of JBDKLO010000113.1, from coordinate 2,387 downwards.
CCGGTGGCATCTACATTCCTTTTGAACTCTATGAACTTTATCTGGGCGTGAGCTTCATCAAGGTGGCCGCATTGGGGATTAATGTCCTGGTGGTTCTCGTGCTCGCCATGAACATTCAACGACGACTTCAAAGAGAGACGGGGTCCGGTCGCCGAAAAGGGTATCCCACCGAGCCCACCCTTCGCGAAAGGGATAAAAGCCGTTTACGCTCAGAACTTCAAAGGCATGCCCCAGACAAAACATCGCAGTAGACCGCCTGACTATCGGCTGCTCCTGGCCCTGGCCTTATCGCTTCCCTCCCTCCTCGAGGCTGCCCCCACCTGTCAGCCTCCCGCTCAAAAGGCGAATGATTCCGTCATTGGCTCGACTGAGCACCCGCCCGCAAAAGCGTCTTCAGCCTCGGCCTGTCAACCGGAACTGGCCTCGACGGACACGAGCGCCAAAGGATCCGGGGCACTGGAAAGCCGTGCAGGGGAAGAAAAAAACTACACCCCCCACATCACTTATCTCGGCCCTTCGGCAAGCTTCAGGATCGACGAATTGACCCATCGGGCCCAGTGGGAAGAGGGTCAACCCTGGAGCTTAAAGCGCGCCTTTGATCTTCCCGACTGGATATCGCTGACCTTCGAGGAGCGAGTCCGCTATGAAAGCTATGCAACGCCCTGGATCAAGGATACGACACAGGGGCAATACGGGATTCCGATCCAGTCTGTCGTCTGGTTCAAGGCACATCCCACCGAGGATGTGCGTTTCGAAATCCAGTTCTGGGATGCGCGGCAATATGGCTCACCGGACCCCAACAAGATCAACACGACCATGGTCAATGTGTTGAATCTCGAGCAGGTCTTTGCAGGTTGGATCGATCACAATCTCTTTGGCCAGGCGATCGACTCCGAATCCAAGCTTGGCCAGATGCAGATGGCTGTCGGCAGTAACCGCCTGATCGGCATCGTTCCATTCAAGAGCACGCAGTTCCAGTACGTCGGCTTCCAGAACCGACTCCGCAGTGAAACGAATGGCTGGGAATTCCTGACCTTTGCGAACACGCCGGTTGAAATGTTGCCCTCGAATGCCACGGCACTGGCGCAGAATGCCTGGGTCTGGAACCGCCCCATCACGGATGCGGTTTTCGCCGGTGGCTTTCTCGATAAAACCCTCTCGACCACCGATCACCTTGAGCTTTATTTCTACTACCTGCATGAGGGACTTGCCACGAACCTCAGCCCCACCCTCTATACCCCAGGTTTTCGGGTGTTCCGTCTGCCACAAAAGGATGAATTCGATTTTGAAATCGAAACCATCGGGCAGACCGGCCAGAAACGCGTCAATTCACAAGCGCCGATTCTAAGTGTCGGCTCGATCATGCAGCACCTTCAGGCAGGCTATACCTTCGATGCCCCCTGGACTCCGAGATTTCTCCTCCAGTGGGATTACGCTTCGTCGCACTTTGACTCCCTTTTTCCTTCCACCGTCTCTGAATTTGGACCGGATGGCATCCTGGCCCTTTTTGCGAGAAACAACATCAACAGCCCGGGATACCGCCTATTCCTCAATCCTGCCCCTAACATCACCCTCTATGCGGCGAACCGGTTCTGGTGGCTGGCTGATCAGCGCTCAACTGAAGGCTGGTCACCCGCGAATCTGGTGGATACCTCAGGAAAAGCGGGAAGTTATGTAGGGCAAACCTGGGAACTGAATGGCCGATGGGATGCCCACGAGAATCTGGCCGTGCAAGTGGGATGGCAGGTTCTGATGAAAGGAAATTTCGCGGAATATGCGCCGGACGCGCCCAGCAACCACAGCAACGTGAATTACTGGTACGTTCAGTCTCTGGTCCGATTTTGAACGTGGGGTCAGCCCCCTTTACCGCTGACTACAAAAGACTCTCAGTGGGGAACACTCACCACGGCCAGGCCTGTGGTGGCCCCGTTGGCCCAGTCCGAAGGAAGCGTTAATGAGCTCACCGGGTTTACCCCAGCGGTTCTCTTTCGCCCCAACAAGTCAATTTTGAAAGCAGCCAGCATGGACGGCAAAAGCGACTTTGAACTTTGCGGGACAAATAATTGAAATTGGAATCCGGCCTTGTCATGACAGCCTCGGATCGTCGTGATCCTCGGCCGCATGACCTTCCCTGAATGAGGGAAGTCGGTTTTCGGTTCTCGCTTCTCCGGAGTCCTTCGGCGAAGGGGCCAAAGCTCCTTCCCTCAGGGGGTTCACCCCTCCACGAGCATCGGGATACGCTCCCTCACCCCTTCCCGGGGTTACAGCGAATCTCAGGATATTCCTGGCCGCGGTGATGTCCCGGTCATGGAGCGTGCCACATCCGGGGCACGTCCATGTCCTGACCGAAAGCGGCATTTCCTCGACCCGATGGTCGCATTCATGAC
>JBDKLO010000112.1:0-2824 GCA_039795615.1 Pseudomonadota bacterium | reverse complement strand
TCCCTGAAAATCCCCATCAGACCATTGGTCAAGGACTCGGCCACCTGTTCGGTGTTGTAGAGGAGCTGGGACATCAATTGTCCCGAAGAGGCGCGGTCGTAATGTGCGCAGGGGAGGTTCAGCAACTGATTGAAGATGTCCTTGCGAAGATCGGTAATCACGCGTCGGCTGACCCAGCCCGAAAAGTAGTCGCTCCCAAAGCCTGCGATGCCGCGAACCAGCGAGAGACCGATCAGGATCAAGGGTGCCATGCGAAGGAAGGTCGGGTCGCGCTGGACGAAGCTTCCGTCAATCAGGGGCTGGATGAATTTTGCAAAAGCGGGTCCCATCGAGGCATAGAGCATCATCGAAAGGATCGAGATAAGAAAATGCCGCCAATACGGGGCGGCATATCGCAACAGCCTCCGGTAGACGAAAAGACTGTTGGCGTCGGCTGGGTCTGGCCTTGATTGGGGCACGGACACCTCTGGGAGTTCAGGATGGAAAGACGGGACCTAGCAACAGCGGGTGATGCCGGACCATCGCCTGGCGACCCGTGTGGCCTGAAACTCCCGTCGACTCACCGGCAAACCTTCGTTGTGAGGTGAGGTCAGGCAGGCTTCCAGATAACGTTCGTAGGCATCGTCGCCGGTCAGGCTCCTGAAGGAAGCCCATAACCGGCCACAGCCTTGAATGATCGCCCGAAGTCCTTTCACGACGTGGCAGGACCGGACGGAAGGCTTACTTGATCTTGCCTTCCTTGTAGACAACATGCTGACGTACGACAGGATCAAACTTCTTGATCTCCATCTTTTCAGGCATGTTCTTCTTGTTCTTAGTCGTAGTGTAGAAATGGCCGGTGCCAGCGCTGGACACCAGTTTGATCTTGTCACGCATGGGTTTTACCTAACTTTGGGGCTGTGGTGATGGGCGGGGAACCCGACCTTCGCTTTTAATGAGCGAATGGGTCGTTATGGATCCGTCGCGCCCTACAACTTAAATCTTTTCGCCGCGCTTACGGATGTCAGCGAGAACGGAATCGATGCCCTTCTTGTCGATCGTCCGCAATCCCTGTGAAGAGACCTTGAGTCGAACCCAACGGTTTTCAGACTCAACCCAGAAGCGATGCTCATGGAGGTTCGGGTTGAAAACGCGCTTGGTCTTGTTGTTAGCGTGGGAAACGTTATGGCCTACAATACGGCCCTTGCCCGTCACCTGGCAGATTCTGGACATGATAATCCTCTGAGCTTTTGGCTGAGTGATGAAAAAGTCCGCCTTTTTAACGCAATGCACCCATGCGCGTCAAGTTTTCCTGACGCTTTTTCTGAAATCACGGCGTCGAGAGAAGCGCGTGTGAGATGGGTGATCCGACCGGCCTGGGCCCTGAAACCTGTGAGCAAACTACCCGTAAACCCCCTTATTCTATTCAGTTTCCTGATCCTTTCGGGGTGCTCTTTCTGGGAGTCCTCGGATGCCCCAGCAACCGCCAGCGTGAGAACAAATTCGACACCAGAAGCGGAGGTCAAGGCGGCATTTGTGAACGTGATGCGGGTTTCACAGAGCAAACAAGTCGATGCCTTCCGGCAGTTGATCAACGCGAAGGATGTGGTCGAATTTGATGCCGATGAGGGGGATCGCAAGGGCAGTTATGAGGCCTACATGGCCGCCATTGTGTCGCATCCCCTCAAGGACTACCGGATTGAACTCGCGGGTTCAGAGGCCATTTTCAGGGCGGAGCCGCAGCAAAAACTCGGGGTCTACGATAAGGAGAAAGCCACCGAGGTGGTTCTGGTTCGGGATGAAGGACTTTGGAAAATCGGCCGCTCGGCCTCAAGTAACCGGGCTTTAAGCCAGCTTGACAGCATTGAGGCCAGCCCATCGATGCAGCCCAGCAAAAAATCAAAACGCCCAGCGAAGGCCTCACATCATTAATTAATTGCGGTTTATCTATGCAACTTACAGTCGGGATCGTGATGGATCCCATCGATCACATCAAGATCAGCAAGGACACCAGTTTTGCCATGGCGCTGGAGGCTCAGGCGCGGGGCCATGCCTTGGTCTATATGGAGCTTTCGGACCTGTATCTTCGGGATGGCCGTGCCTACGCTCGCATGCGTAGCCTGAAGGTTCAGCGCGACGAAGCGGCCTGGTTCACTTTTGAAAAGGAATGGGATGCACCCCTCGATACCCTGAATGTGATCCTGATGCGGAAGGACCCCCCTTTCAACCAGGAATACATCTACGCGACGTATCTTTTGGAATCTGCAGAAGCCCGGGGCGCCTTGGTGGTGAATAAGCCCCAATCCCTCCGAGATGCCAACGAAAAGCTCTTTACCAGCTGGTTTCCCCAATGTTGTGCACCGACTCTTGTGGCGCGCGATGCCCAGCGCTTCAGAGATTTCCTCGAGGAACATGAGGATATGGTCCTGAAACCTTTGGATGGCATGGGCGGCGCCTCCATTTTTCGGGTGGCTTTGGGGGATCCCAACATTAGCGTCATTCTGGAAACCATGACCCAGCACAACCAGTGCTTTGCCATGGCGCAGCGCTACCTCCCCGAAATCATACAAGGGGACAAGCGCATTCTGGTGGTGGACGGCATCCCTGTTCCCTATGCCCTGGCGCGGATTCCTCGCGAAGGGGAAAGTCGAGGAAATCTTGCCGCAGGGGGCCGCGCCGAAGGACGTCCCCTGACCGACCGGGACCGTTGGATCGCCGAACAGGTGGGGCCCGAACTTCGAAAGCGGGGTCTTCTCTTTGTCGGACTGGATGTGATCGGGGATTACCTGACGGAGATCAATGTGACCAGTCCGACCTGTGTTCAGGAGCTGGATCGTCAGTTCGG
>JBDKLO010000111.1:0-5876 GCA_039795615.1 Pseudomonadota bacterium | reverse complement strand
GGGATGGCCCGAGCGCCTGACTGTCGCCATCGAATTCTCAGGATTCAGTGATTAGGGCCCATGGGGTCCATTGGTTACAATGTAGGCGCATTATAGCCACGCCCTCGGCGGGTTGCGAGGCGGTTGATCTACCGCAATAAGAGGAATTCAGCATGTCCGAACGATCCTTCCTTCCCCTGAAGATCGCGATACTGACCGTTTCCGATACCCGGACCCTCGAAACTGATGGCTCCGGACAACTCCTTGAAACCCGTATCTGCGAGGCAGGACACCTTCCCCCCCTGCGCGCGATCGTCACCGATAACCCCTACGCCATTCGCGCCGTCCTTTCAGACTGGATTGCCCGACCGGAAGTAGACGTCATCGTGACCACTGGGGGCACGGGTGTCACCGGTCGAGATGGGACTCCGGAGGCTGCGCGGGTCCTGTTTGATAAGACCCTCGAAGGCTTCGGTGAAACCTTCCGACAACTTTCCTTCGAGGAAATCGGAAGTTCCACGATTCAGTCTCGGGCGCTGGCGGGTGTCGCCAACGGTACCTACATCTTCTGCCTTCCAGGCTCATCCGGGGCTTGCCGGCTGGGATGGGAAAACATCATCCGGCCGCAGCTCGACTATCGGACGCGCCCATGCAATCTGGTGGAACTCATCCCGCGACTGAAAGAACGCTAATTATCCGCCCGTGAGATTCATGTGCCGGAGGATAACCGGTGCCTCGCCGAGGTTGAAGTGATGCCGCTCAGGCTTCAACGCCATTGCGTCCTGAATCGCTGATTTGACGGCCTCAAGACTGCCCGATCCTCTCAGAACGGTTCGAAGATCCACGGCATGCTCATTGCCCAGACAGAGCAACAGGCGACCCTCGGATGTCACCCGGACGCGATTGCAGGAAGCACAAAAATTCTGACTATGGGGTGAAATAAAGCCAATGCGTGTTGCATAGCCAGCGACATCCCAATAGCGAGCTGGCCCTCCGGAAACATGAGTAGACGGGGCTAACTCAAAAGACTCCGAAAGATCCTGGCGAATGGCATCGCTGGGATAGAACTCTTCCCCGCGCGGCCGATCCCCGACATGGCCCAATGGCATTTCCTCAATAAAACTGATATCCAGCTCCCGCTCGAGGGCAAACCGGACGAGATCCACGACCTCATCATGGTTCCGATTACGCAGGACCACGGTGTTGAGTTTGACGGATTCGAAACCCGCCCGACGAGCCGCTTCAATGCCGCTAAGGACATGCAGAAGATCGCCCACCCGGGTCAACTGCCGAAAACGTTCTGGATTAAGGCTATCGAGGCTGATGTTCACTCTTCGAACCCCCGCGGCCCGAAGCCCTTCAGCCATGGTGGCCAGCCTCGATCCATTGGTCGTCATCACCAGTGCACCCAGCCCTGGGATTTCACCGATACTTCGAGCCAAATCAATGATGCCTTTTCTGACGAGAGGCTCGCCCCCCGTCAGTCGGATCTTGCTGACGCCCAATTCAATAAATGCCCGGGCCACCAGCGCGATTTCCTCAAGGCTCAGGATCTCACTGCGCGGCAGAAACTCCATTTCCTCAGCCATGCAATACACGCAGCGAAAATCGCACCGATCGGTGATGGACAGACGAACATAGGTCACCTCCCGACCAAACTGGTCGATCAGCCTGGGACGATCAGGGGCTGCGAATGGGGAGTCCTTTTGTTCCATGATGTCGGCATTTTCCCATGGGCCGAATGATGGACCAAGAAAAACATAGAGCATTAGTCAGGAATTGGTGGAAAAACCTTTCACACCGGGCTTGAACCGATAGAATGGAGCGCATGAGTGAACTCAAGGATCTATTTGAGGGTTCTGGTGCGATTGCCGAGGACAACCTCGGGTTTCTGGAAGATCTTTACCAGCGATTCCTCCGCGATCCCGAATCGGTGGATCCCAGTTGGCGCGCCAAATTCTCTGCCCTTCCGGATAACGGCTACGCCCAGGCCTTTCTGGCCCCTCCCAAGGAGCCTTCGGTCGCCGAAGGCGATCCAGAACTTCGCATCCGGCGCCAAGCCGCCGTCGAACGACTGATCAGTCAATACCGTATGCGCGGGCATCAGGTTGCGGACAATAATCCCCTCAAGCTGGGAACTCTCCCTCGCCTTCGTGATCTTGAGCCGGCCCACTATGGCCTCACCCCACAGGACCTCGACACGCCTTTCTACATTGATGTCCTCGACTCTCGGCGCAAGCTCCCGCTCAGAGAAATTCTGAGCTACCTGCGGCAGACCTATTGCGAACACGTCGGCGCGGAGTACCTTCACATTGTCGACAGCGAGATTCGTCAATGGATTCAGTATCGCCTGGAGAACACCCGTAGCCGCGGCCTTCCGGACCCGGAAAGTCGCAAGGCCATCCTTCGAGCGCTCACAGCGGCCGAAGGCATCGAGCGCTACCTCCACCGGAAATATGTCGGGCAGAAGCGATTTTCACTGGAGGGAGCCGAGAGCCTGATACCGCTCCTGGACGAACTGATCGAACACGCCAGTGAAAAAGGGATCCGCGAACTGGTTGTCGGCATGGCCCATCGTGGACGACTGAACGTGCTGGTCAATGTTCTGGGCAAGCTTCCCGGAGCCCTTTTCGAGGAATTCGAAGGAACCGCCAAGATGACCCCTTTGGCGAGTGCCGGAGATGTGAAGTATCACAGCGGATTTTCATCCAACATCCTGACCCGCCATGGACCTGTCCACACGGCACTGGCATTCAATCCGTCGCATCTTGAAATCATCGACCCGGTTGCGGAGGGTTCAGTCAGAGCGCGACAGGACCGAAGGACCGGTAATGGCGAAGATGAGGTGATGGCTGTATTGATTCATGGCGATGCCGCCTTTGCCGGACAGGGCGTCGTCATGGAAACGCTCAACATGTCGGAAACCAGGGCCTATACGACCGGGGGCACGATCCATATCGTGATCAACAACCAGATCGGCTTCACGACTAGCGCGCCCTTTGATGCCCGGTCCACGCTCTATTGCACCGACGTTGCCAACATGATTCAGGCCCCGGTCTTTCATGTGAATGGCGATGATCCGGAAGCCGTTCTTTTTGTGACGCGTCTCGCAGTCGATTATCGAATGAAGTTCAACCGGGACGTGGTCATTGACCTTCTCTGCTATCGGCGCCACGGACACAATGAAGCCGATGAACCCGCGGTCACTCAGCCGATGATGTATCGGATGATCCGCGAACACCCGACGGTCCGGGAACTCTATGCCGAACAGCTCGTTGCTGCCGGCCTCATGGATATTGAGGAGACCGAGCGACTGGTGGAGGATTATCAAGAGGCTTTGGCCCGAAACGACATCGTGTCGCGGCCGTTAATCGATGGCGAAGCCATCTACCCGAAGCCCAGCTGGTCCCCCTACCACGGCAATCACTGGACGACGCCCTACACTTCGGGACTTGCTGAAGAGGAACTCAAGGCCCTCTCAGATCAGATTCTGGCGCTCCCCGAAGGCTTTGTGCTCCACCCCAGAACGCAGGCGATTCATGAGGGTCGTCGGGCCATGAGTCTGGGGATCCAGCCGATTGACTGGGGATTTGCCGAAACGCTCGCTTATGCATCACTTCTCAAGGCGGGGACCCCTATTCGCCTGAGTGGTCAGGACGTCGGCCGTGGCACCTTTTTCCATCGCCATGCGACGCTCCATGACCAAACCACCGGAAAAACCTACACGCCGCTGCAACAGCTCGGAAAAAAGGCCGCGGAATTCCAGATTTATGACTCACTGCTTTCTGAAGAAGGCGCCTTGGGCTTCGAATACGGATACAGCAGTTCAGCACCCGAATCGCTGGTGATCTGGGAAGCTCAGTTCGGTGATTTCGCCAATAACGCCCAAGTCGTCATCGATCAGTTTATCGCCTCGGGCGAATCCAAATGGGGACGCCTCTGCGGACTGACGCTCTTCCTGCCTCATGGTTACGAAGGCCAGGGACCCGAGCACTCTTCCGCGCGAATCGAGCGCTATCTTCAATTGTGCGCTGAAGACAATATGCAGGTCGTGGTTCCCACAACGCCCTCTCAGATCTTCCACCTGTTGCGTCGTCAGATCATTCGGCCCTATCGAAAGCCCTTGGTTGTGATGACGCCCAAAAGTCTCCTTCGTCATCGGCTTGCAGTTTCAAGCCTCGCCGATCTCTCACAGGGTCGTTTCGAGAATGTGATTGGAGAGATCGACGATCTCATGCCTGATCAAGTCGACCGTCTCGTCCTTTGCAGTGGCAAGGTCTATTTCGACCTTCTGGAATCCCGCCGCAAGGAGGGGCAGACCTCAACGGCGATCATCCGGATCGAACAGCTCTACCCCTTCCCGGAGACTGAGTTTCAGGAGGCCCTCAAGGCCTATCCCCATGCAACCACGGTGGTCTGGTGTCAGGAGGAACCTCAAAATCAGGGAGCCTGGCATCAGATACGCGATCAGCTGTCCCGATCCATTCCCTCCGGGATCCCCCTCTCTTTTGCTGCACGCCCGATTTGTGCAGCCCCAGCCGTCGGGCAATACCATCGACACCTGTCAGAGCAGCGAGCATTGATCGAGGCGGCCCTCACGGACCCCCACTTGATCCCGAAAGGCAATTGAGGTCGAGACTGCTGGTTTAAGGTGGGATAGACTGTTTCCATCCCCTGTGCGAGAACGATCTCATGCGAATTGAAGTTGTGGTCCCGAACCTTCCGGAATCCGTTTCCGACGCAACCGTAGCAGGCTGGCATCATCAAGGTGGCGAGACAGTTAAAAAGGACGCGCCGTTGATCGATCTTGAAACCGACAAGGTCATTCTCGAAGTCCCCGTGCCCCAAAATGGAAAACTGATCGAGGTGCGACGAGACATCGGTGACGTCGTTCTCCCGGGTGACGTCTTGGCGATCATCGACACCGAGCAGGTGGGATCATGGGTTGAGCCGCCTGCTGCACGAGAATCGACACCGACAACACCAAAAACCTCTACACCCGTTACAACGGCGGTACCCGAGGTGGCCTTAGCCAGTCCGGAACCTGCTGCCCTCACACCAAGACCACCGCAGCAACCGGTCAGCCCCGCCGTTAGGCGTCTACTCAACGAGCATCAACTGACCGTCGCCGACATACCAGTCACCGGGCGCATCTCAAAGCAGGATGTCCTCAACGTGATCGAAAAACGCAGCCCATCGAGTGCAACGAGTTCTCTCACCCCGAACGAGCCTTCAACCCGTCTGACGCCTGCACCCGAACGCCCGGGTGATCGCCGGGTCCCGATGAGCCGTATCCGCTCTCGAATTGCCGAGCGAATGATTGAGGCGCAACGATCAACAGCGACCCTGACCACATTCAACGAAGTCAATCTCGGGAAGGTTTTCCAGCTTCGCAACGAACATCGCAACCGTTTTGAGCAGGCACATGGCGTCAAACTGGGGTTGATGTCGTTCTTCATCAAGGCGTCTGTCGAAGCCCTGAAGCGGTTTCCCATCATGAATGCATCCATCGTGGATCAGGACATCGTCTACCACGACTACTTTGACATTGGGATTGCGGTCACCACCGAACGCGGGCTCGTCGTTCCTGTGCTTCGCAATGCCGATCGACTGGAGTTTGCCGATATCGAAAAGGCGATTGTGGACTATTCGGTTCGGGGTCGAGACGGTCAACTCCGATATGAAGAGCTTACGGGGGGAACCTTCACCATTACCAATGGCGGAATTTTTGGCTCCATGCTCTCAACGCCCATCTTGAACCCGCCACAAAGTGCTATCTTGGGGATGCACGCCATCAAGGAGCGTCCGGTCGTTGAAGCGGGAGAGATTGTGATCCGGCCCATCATTTACCTGGCCGTCTCCTACGATCATCGGATCATCGATGGCCGGGAGGCGGT
>JBDKLO010000110.1:0-17667 GCA_039795615.1 Pseudomonadota bacterium | reverse complement strand
TCTTTGCCAACAAGATTTTGCAAAATGAGGCGCGAATTCGATTCTTCAGCGAAGGGGTGCTGAAAGACAAGGTTGAGGCGCTCCGGGCGTCAGCCGGCCAGCTCATCGCCAGTGTTCCGGTGCCGAAGGGCCTCTATCTCTTGGGTGAGAAACCCAGTGCTGCCGATGTGGTTCTGGCTGTTTTTCTGGCCCGTCTTCACATGATCGGGGAGTGGGGTTTGGTTTCCAGTCGTCCGGATCTCATCGCGTGGTTTGAAAGGATTTCTGCAACGCCGGCCTATCAGGCGGCCGATGTCTGGTCTGTTTTTTCGCTCAGAAGGGTCCTTCAGAACCGCTAAAGAGGTTCGTCCAGGGATTGGTGGCCCCGTTCTCCCATCCAGCGGATCGCCTGAAGATCGGAGCCTTCAAGAGTGAAGGCCTCGCCGAAGCCTCGGACATAGGTGGCCTTATCTGGCGTGATCCTGAAAAGGTGAAAATCCCGAAGGTTTCTCAGCATGCCGACGATGGCGCCATGACGTTCAGTCATCTGATCAAGTCGAGGGCCAAAGGCGGGATCGTCGCGAGGGATTTCCTGCGCGATCCCTTCATAGGTCACCCTTTTGCGGGCAAAGACCTGTTTCATGACGGATTCCTCCTCGATAAAGAGAAGGCTGACACGCGGGTCCTGAAGGAGGTTGCGGGTATGGGCCGCAAGTTCGCTCAGGAAGACGTGGAAACAGCCCTCGTCATCTTCGATGTAAGGTGCATAGCTCGCATGGGGCCTCCCATCGCCTGCCGCCGTGGCCATCAAAACGCTCTGGAACGTGCGATGAAAACCGCGCGCCTCGGCCAGAATTTCGGCCAGCGAAGGCGTCTGACGGGGTTCTTGCGTTAATTTTTCCTGCATTCGGGTTGTTCCCTCTTGAAATCCTGAAAATCTGTCCCCATCTGTGCTGAGTGTCCCTGATGGGGCCTCTTCCGGCATGGGCCGGAGACCATCAATTTGATTGAAACCAAGGAGAAGTTATGACGATACGTCCTTTGCATGACCGGGTATTGCTGAAGCGCCTAGATGAAGAGAAGACCTCGCCGGGCGGCATCGTAATCCCCGATAGCGCCAAGGAAAAGCCGACCCAGGCCGAAGTCGTGGCCGTTGGCCCCGGCAAGTCCCTGGATAACGGCGAAATCCGCAAGCTGACCGTGAAGGCGGGCGACAAGGTTCTGGTCGGAAAGTATGCCGGCACTGAACTCAAGCTCGACGGCGTCGAGTACGTGGTGCTTCGCGAAGACGAAATCCTCGGCATTATCGGCTGAGCCTTTCATTCATCCCTTTCAACTCAGTTTCATTGAAGTTTAAGAGTTATGGCAGCTAAAGAAGTTAAATTTTCAGAAGACGCCCGCCACCGCATGCTGGCGGGTCTTAACGTACTGGCCGATGCGGTCAAGCAGACCCTGGGCCCGAAGGGTCGCAATGTCGTTCTCGACAAGAGCTTTGGCGCACCGACCATCACCAAGGATGGCGTTTCCGTTGCCAAGGAAATCGAACTGGCTGACAAGTTCGAAAACATGGGCGCCCAGCTGGTCAAGCAGGTCGCTTCAAAGACCAACGATGTGGCCGGTGACGGTACCACTACGGCGACCGTACTGGCTCAGGCCATCGTTCGTGAAGGTCTGAAGTCTGTGACGGCAGGCGCCAATCCGACCGACATCAAGCGCGGTATCGATCTCGCGGTCACTGTCGCTGTGGATGCCCTCAAGGCAAGCTCCAAGCCTTGCTCCACCAGCAAGGAAATTGCACAGGTTGGTTCCATCTCGGCCAACTCCGATGAATGCGTCGGCAATATCATTGCTGAAGCCATGGACAAGGTGGGCAAGGAAGGCGTCATCACTGTCGAAGACGGTTCAGGCCTTGAAAATGAACTCGACGTGGTCGAGGGCATGCAGTTCGATCGTGGCTACCTCTCTCCCTATTTCGTGAATGAACAGGAGACGATGAGTGTTGAACTCGACAATCCCTTCATCCTGCTCCACGACAAGAAGATTTCAAACATTCGTGATCTTTTGCCGACGCTGGAAAAGGTCTCCAAGGCTGGCCGTTCGCTCCTGATCGTGGCCGAAGATGTCGAAGGCGAAGCTCTGGCGACGCTGGTCGTCAACACCATGCGTGGCATTCTGAAGGTTGCAGCCGTCAAGGCACCGGGCTTTGGTGATCGACGCAAGGCCATGCTGGAAGATATCGCCATCCTGACGGGCGGCACCGTGATCGCAGAGGAAGTCGGTCTCTCACTCGAGAAGGTTGAGCTGACCGATCTCGGTACGGCCAAGAAGGTCCAGATCAACAAGGAAAACACCGTCATCGTGGACGGTGCCGGTAGCGTGGATGCCATCCGGGCCCGTGTTGAACAGATCCGTCGCCAGATCGAAGACACCAGTTCTGACTACGATCGTGAAAAGCTTCAGGAGCGCGTTGCCAAGCTTTCCGGTGGCGTTGCCGTGATCAAGGTCGGTGCAGCAACCGAAATTGAAATGAAGGAAAAGAAGGCCCGTGTGGAAGATGCGCTTCATGCAACCCGCGCGGCGGTCGAGGAAGGCATTGTTCCGGGTGGTGGTGTGGCGTTGGTCCGTGCCATTGCGGCACTCAAGGATCTCAAGGGCATCAACCACGATCAGACGGTCGGTGTCAGCATCCTGCGTCGGGCCATCGAAGAGCCTCTGCGTCAGATCGTGTCCAACGCCGGTGTCGAGCCCTCAGTCGTTCTGGCCAAGGTCATCGAAGGCACGGGCGCATTTGGCTATAACGCAGCGACCGAGGAATACGGTGACATGATTGCCATGGGTATCCTGGATCCAACCAAGGTGACTCGCTCGGCGCTTCAGAACGCAGCATCCATTGCGGGGCTGATGCTGACGACCGAAGCGATGGTCACCGAGGTTCCGAAAAAGGATGCGCCTGCGCTTCCCCCGGGTGGCATGGGCGACTACTAAGTCTTAGCCCCCCATTACTCTTCGGGTCCGGCTTCGATTGAGGCCTGGCCCGGACGAGACCGAACCGCGCTTCCATGATCTGGGGTGCGGTTTTTTTATGGGCGAAGGAAATTCAAGACGAACGAAAGCGTGGCCCGAATTGGCCGAATGTAATGGGAGGGGGAATCTTGGAATTCAGGAAAGAATTCTGGCGAACCGTCATGAAGTCGCGGGGGGGGTGGTACGACTTCGTTGCGGGGGATCTGAAGGATCGCCAGAACCCAGCTCTGTATCAACCCAAGTGGTGGGCTGGACATCCTGTCGACATTTTTTTTAGTTTTTTCCGAAGCATCCTGCTTCGGTCGAAAGATTCTTATATAACTGATCGATTCTGTCAACAATCCATTTGCTATAACGGCGGGCTTTTTTCAATGGCCCCTTGAGCCGTTGATAGCTGCTGAATTGGATTCAGGTCAGGATCAGAAAGGCCACCAGCACGTATACCCAGCGCGGGAGCTTGTTTTGGTATCCGGCCACCGTCCAGTCATCCACAACGTTCATCCAGGCCAGAATGGCCTTGAGGGTCTGTTCCTCGATGATGGCGCTGGGAGGGGAGGTTTTGGTGGGAGAGGGTGCTGCCGCGGCGGCTGCCGGTTTGGCGGTGCTGCGGGCTTTACGGGTACGGGGTTTGGTCTGCTCAGCCATGGGGATGGTCTCTCTGCGTGACAGGACATTCAGTCATCGGCGCTCCATCCTGGAGCGAGGGCCCCGCCGTAGGTCACGGCGGGGCATCCGGCATTAGATCAGGAAGTCCTCGATCTTGCGGCCTTTGTCGGTGAATTCGCGCAGCCAGCGGGGCTTGACGCCGCGACCGGTCCAGGTCTGCTCAGGATTGGACGGGTTACGGTATTTCGGAGCGACCTTGCTACCTTTTCTGGAGGAAACTGCCTTAACTCCGGATTCATGAATCGTCACCGATACGCCGATGGAATCAGCGAGTTCCTTGATTTGAGCAATAACGTTCTTGCGTTCGCTCTTTTTCTTCTCGGCCAGAGCCTTTTCAGCTTTCTGAACGAGTTCGGAGAGTTCTTGAAGACCGAGATGAAGGAAATTGTCGCTCATGTGGAATCCTTAGGGGTAAATAAGAAACCCAGAGTATAAGACCCCAATAAGGTTCTTGTGAAGTATTAATTCAGTAAATCGTATTTTCACCTATTCGAACTGAGCGGGTATCGCTAAGGAATCACAAAAAAAACCGCCGGGGAATCGACAGATCTCCCAGCGGTTTTTTATCGGATTGAGGGTGAAATCAACCGGCAATCTTGATATTGGTTTTGGTCGTCCAACCGGATTTGCCTTCACATTCGCCATTGGTCATGGTGACTTTGACATAGGACAGAAGGTCAATAACCTGGACTTCCTCGATTTTGCCACGGGTGCCTGGTTGCGCCGTACAGATGCTCTGCTCGCGATCCTCTTCAGATACCGAGGCACTCATCATGCCGGGGCCCGCCGTGATATGACTAAGACCACCGTTCGGATTCTCGATGACTACTTCCTGGCCCTGACTGAAGGATACATTTCGTACTTCTGACTGGGAGTTACCGCCGATGAGAAAGAAACCAAGGCCGCCGATAACTACTGCAGCAATGCCGCCGTACAGTGCCATCGGATTTGACTTGATGTTGGAAAGGCCCGAAGTGGAAGATTGATCGCTGTTTCCAAAATTAATCGACATCTGGTTAACCTCTTTTCATATTGTTATCAGGGGGGCAGCGCTGGGATTAAGCACGCATGGCCACGTAATCGGACGTTGCAATCCAGGACAGTTACCTGTTTCCCCTCCTGAGGAAAGCCAAACAATCCCAGTCGTGGGTTTGTTCGCCCGAAGCCCTAAAAGTTCCCGAGATTTTCACTGGGGTATCCCTTTTGCCTCGGGAAGAATGGGTTCAATCTCACAGGGCTTGGGCTAAGATGACGATATATTTGAACTGTCAGAGGCATAAAAACATGTTGCGGATACTGGGATGGGTTTTCCTTTCAGGCAGTCTCTGGGCCGGCAATCTCTTTGCCTCAGGGCTGTCCTCGCTGACTACGGGTGACCTTCAGGCTCTGGAAGGTCAGGGTGCTGTCATCGTTGACATTCGCACCCCTGAGGAATGGAAGGCGACGGGCGTGATTCCCGGAAGTCAGACCGTCACGTTCTATGATCGTGAAGGGCGCTATGATCTGCCGGGATTCAGCAAAGCGCTGAGTCAGATCGCACCGGATCCAAAAACCCCGGTGGTTCTGGTGTGTCGATCCGGCCACCGAAGCGGAGAGGCCGGAAAGATGCTGGCCCTGCAGTGGCCGGATCGGAAGATCCTTCATCTTGGGAAAGGCATTAGCGAGTGGATCCGGGAAGGAAAGCCGGTCGCATCCCCGTCGACCCTAAACCCCTGAACGCCCGGTCAGGGTTCCAGCGGAGCAATGGGCTCCGGGAATCCTGACGAGAACTCGATGCTCTCATGTATTTCAATCGCGCCTCATTTCTAAAAGCCCTGAAACTTTCGTTATTCGGCCGACCCTTTCGATGGCGCCGCTGGTTCTATGTGCTTTCCTTCACGCTTCTTTATCTGGTGTTTGTCAGTGGAGTAGCGGTCCTGCGTTGGCTCGACCGGCTGATCTGGCGAGACGTCGAAAATACCCCGATCGAGGCACCGGTCTTCATCATTGCACCGCCCCGGAGCGGAACTTCCTTTTTGCAGAAACTCCTGACGCTGGACGATCAGCGGTTCGTCTTCTGGAAGATGTACCAGACGATTCTGCCGACGGTAGTGACCGAAAAATGCATTCAATCCACTGTGGGCTTCGACCGCATGCTGGGCCGCCCGGTTGGACGACTATTGAACTGGTGTGAAAAACGCTGGTTCGGCGGGTGGGACAACCTTCACACCATGCGATTGGATGCCCCTGAGGAGGATGGGGCACTCTATCTTTATGCTTTCGCCTGCGAGGCGATCTACATGTTGTTCCCGTTTATCGAGGAACTCTGGGAACTGGGGTTTCCAGACACGCTGCCTGAAGAAGATCGGCGGGCGCTGATGAAATACTATCGAACCTGTCTTCAACGTCTGGTCTACAGTTCTGGCAAAGGCAAGACGCTTCTGATCAAGTCCACCAACTCATCCGGCGCCGTGGCCTCGATTCGGGAGGCTTTTCCCGATGCCAGGTTCGTCACGATCATCAGGGATCCTGCGGCCTCCATTGCCTCGAGCATCAGCCTCATGCTGCCGGCGCTGAAAGTGCATTCACCCGAGATTCCGCCGGATGGTGACGTTTCGAGAGCCTACGCGAGACTTTCCACCGAGTGGTACAAGTATCTCCACGATTTCGCCTTGGGGCTTCCTGAGCATCAAATCCATGTTGTGGATTATCGGTGCCTGGTTCGAGATCCCGCAGGGACGATCGAGGCCCTCTACGCGCATTTCGGTTGGAAGATATCGTCTGAATACAGGACGCGCCTTGACGCCCAGCAGCAACGACAGAAAACCTATCAGAGCGGGCATCGTTATCGGCTTGAAGATTTTGGTGTGGACCGTGAAGCGCTCTATGGCGAACTCACGCATGTCCTCTCAGCGCGGGGGTTTGTCAGAGCCGATGCAACGTCTGAATCGGGTGGAGGATAGGATCGCCCGCGCGACGGCCACGTGGATGAGCCCCTGGGCGATCAGCAAAAGGCTTTGCGCGAAAACCTCCCCTAGGACTTCGGGGTCATCCACCAGGGCTGCAGCAAGAAGGATCGCAAGACCGATATTGCGGTTGGCAGATCCGAAAGCCGAGACCAGTCGCCGATGCACAGCGCCTTCGCCGAGCGCGAGACCGATCATAAACGTCACTTCATAAAAAAGGATGTAAGGCCAGGCGCCCGAGAGGCTGAAATGGGCCAGATGGCCGGATTCGAACGAGGCCAGGTAGCCGAGAGAAAGAACGCCGACCGCTTCGGATAACCATTCCATCGGTCTTTGGATGTCCTTCGCGCGCTTTGGGAAAAACTCCCGGAACCCGATGCCGAGAAGCAAAGGGAGCGTGATGGAGGCGGCCAGAAGTTCAAGAATCAGGAGGACGGAAGGGGGCTCGTTGCCTTGATCCTGCAAGAGCCAGAAACTCAGGGCGGTGGCGCAAGGCGTCAGCAGCGCAGAAAATGCCGGGAAGAGGGCGGTCAGGCCGGTTGCCAGTGCCAGATCGCCGCGTGCCATACGGACAAACAGGGGAACAACCGGGGCAAATGGAGCGCAGGCCAGAAAAATCAATGCCCGAGAGGCATTCCCACTGAGTCCTCCGTAAAGGATGAGGGTGGTTGCAAGAACAGGAATCAGAAAGAAGTTACCCAAGACCAGCGCACCCAGTCGCACCCGCCGAAGGGCCTCCATCAGAGCCTTGAACGAGGTTTGAAGCCCGATGGCCAGCAAGAGCCCAAAAAGGGAGCTGAATGCCAGTCCCTGAACAATCTCCAAGGCGTGGGACATGAGAAAATGGGGCACGGGTCTGGACCAATGTTGGAAAGCAAGCGAGGGTGAGATTCCCTCCATGAGGGCATACGGGTGAGAATAGGCAAGCGGGGCTACAGGATCAAGGCGCGGATTGATTACGGCTTGTCCCGATGGTTCGAATGGTCCACACGACATGCCCTTCTGGTTATCGTGCTGTCCATCACGGCGGCGGCCGGGGCGCTCTTTCATACGATCCATCACCTCAGGATCAATACCTATCCTGGAAATGTTCTCTCCGATGCCTTGCCCTGGCGCCAGGACAAGCTAGCCTTTGAGAGGGCGTTCCCGAGCTTCCGGGATTCGGTCGTGGTGGTGATTGATGCCCCGACGCCGGATCAGGCCCGGGATGCTGCAGACCGACTGGCCGGGCGTCTGGGTGAGGATCATGAGCATTTCGAATGGGTGTTCTATCCTCCTGCAACGACCTTTTTTCGTCAGCATGCCTTGTTGTTCTTAGGGGTTGATGAACTGGAGACACGCACGGAGCGTCTCGCGCAGGCTCAGCCCTTCCTTGCCGACATCGCCCAAGATCCGAGCCTTTCAGGCACCTTCCATCTCCTTCGTCGCGCTTTGGTTGAAGAGCGCGCTCAAGAAATCGATTTGGGCTCCCTGTTTTTGGCATTGGCAGGGACATTGGATGATGCCCTACAGGGCCTTGATCGGCCTCTTTCCTGGAGTCAGGAAATGTCGGGGGTTCGTTCGGACAAGGACCGTCGGGTATTGATGGAAGTGATGCCCAAGGTGGAATACAGCTCTCTTGCACCCGGAGAGGCCATGATTGCGGCCATCCGCGGGGCGGGCGATACCCTCGGATTTGCGAGGGACGGCATTCAGCTCCGGATCAGTGGGTCGGCGGCCCTTTCCATTGACGAGCTCAAGAGCGCGAGTCTGGGTGCGCAGATGGCAAGTTTTGGGTCATTCGCCGGCGTCGCGCTGGTGATGTTGCTTGGGCTCCGCTCGCTCTGGCTGGTCTTTGCCGTTCAGGTCGGACTGATACTTGGCCTGATTTTCACGGCGTTTTTTGCAACGGTTGCGCTCGGACAGCTGAATCTCATTTCGGTCGCCTTTTCGGTCATGTACATCGGGATTGGGGCTGACTATGCGATCTACCTCTGTCTTCGCTACCGCGAGCTCTCCGGATCTTCACGCCATCATCGGGCAGCACTCAAGCGAGCGGTCCGGCATGTCGGTGGATCCCTTGAGATCGGTACCCTCACCACCGCGATCGGCTTTTTTTGTTTTATTCCGACCAGTTATCGCGGTGTGGCTGAACTGGGCATCATCTCCGGTGCCGGGATGTTCATCAGTCTTTTCATCACGCTTTTGGTGCTTCCCGCCTTTCTTTGTCTGCGAAGGCCCGTAGCATTCCGCGATCAGGCAAGGGTCCCCGAGGGTCGCATGTCGCGCCTTGCAGGAGGGATCCTGGGTTACCCCATTCGGCATTCCAGAGCGGTTCTGATAGGCGCTGGACTCTTGGGGCTGATTTCAACGGTGGAGCTCGAGCAGAGCCATTTTGATCACAATCCGCTGAATCTTCAGGATCCCTCCAGCGAATCCGTTCAGACTTTCAGGGAACTCCTCAAGGACGGTGGCAATTCGCCATGGTCGCTGGCGGTCCTCGCCCCGTGTGAGTCTGAGGCGGAGGCACTTAAAGCCCGTTTGGCTTTACTGCCTTCGGTCGATAGCGTCGTGACCCTGAGAGATTTCATCCCTGAGGATCAGGAGGAGAAACTGACCCTGATCGATCAGTTGTCAGTGACCTTGGGTACGCGCCTGACGGTTCCCTCAGGCGTCCTGCCTGAAGAGGATCCCGAGCGCTCGCTTTCGACTCTTCGAGGCTTCCAGGCAGACCTTGCGGGCTATCTGTATCGACATCCCGATCAGGATGCAGCTTTCAATGGAACGCGATTGGAATTGAATCTCGTGCGGACCCTCGATCACCTCGAGAGGATGGAGGCTTCGGCTCGAGGTCCCTATCTGGAACAACTGGCTCGTATGCTGGTCGGTGAGCTGCGCCCAAACCTGGATCGGCTTGAGGATACCTTGAAGGCTGATCCGGTGACTCTGGACTCTCTGCCCTCGGATCTTAAATCCCGCTGGATCAATGCCGATGGAATCTGGCGGGTGGATGTCCGCCCCCGAGAGGATCTCCATGATCCTCTGGCTATGCGCCGATTTGTCGATCAGGTGAGGGGCGTTGCGCCGCACGCAACGGGAACTCCCGTTCTTTTCCTTGAATCGAGCCAGGCCGTGGTCCGCGCCTTTCTGGAAGCCTTTGGCCTTGCGATTCTGGCCATTACGGTCGTGCTTTTTTTCACCATGGAGCGTCGCATCGATGTCGTCCTTGTCCTTGCGCCTTTGTTGCTCGCCTCGGTTTTGACCGGAGCGTTCATGGTGCGTTGGGGGGTCGCCTTCAATTTCGCCAACATCATTGCACTCCCCCTGATTTTTGGGATGGGTGTCGATAATTGCATTCACATGGTCCATCGTTACCGAACCGCGCCACCACAAAATGGCGTCCTGCTGCATACCAGTACGGCTCTGGCGGTGCTTCTCAGTGCACTGACCAATATCAGCGGCTTTGGCAATCTCTCGGTGGCGCCGCATCGAGGAATGGCCAGCATGGGCGTCATGTTGACGATCGGCATCCTGGCGACACTTTTTTGCAGCATGCTGGTTCTGCCAGCACTCCTTCGGGAGTGGGAGCGCTTTCAGTCACGCCACGGCAGGAAGGCTTGATCATGGACATGCGGAACCGGCCTTCGGGATATGCGTTGGCCGTGCTGATGGCGCTTCAGGTGAGCGGTCCGATCCTGGCAGTAGAAAACGCCCTTCCGGTTTTTTCTTCAGAGGATCGGCGGTTACTAGAGCAGGGGTTTCACGGTGCGTTTCGCTACCATCCGATTGCTGCAGAGGCATTGGAGGATCCCCGCGCCTTGTTGTCGCCGGATGAGGCAGCCAATGTCTACCGGGTGCTTCCGGAAAGTGGACCTGAGTCTGAGGAAACGCATCGCTTTACTTCAGTGAGTGAAGTGCCGGGGATCACGCGTTTCGAATACCACCTGAATGCCAGCGAATCCCAGTTGATCCGGCTTTCGGATGGACAGGGAGTCTTTATCGAGGGGGCTATCGATCGAAAGGAAGGCGTTCGTACCGAATTTCAACCGGCCAAACCGTTGCTTCCCAGGGGGCTCTTGCCCGGGCAGTCGGTCACTGGCGTGAGTAAGGTTCGAGTTCTTGATCTCGCCCATCCTGAAAAAGTGCGTCACAGTGGGGAGCTCACTCTCACGTTGACGCACCTTGGGAGCTTTCATGGGATTGTCCCTTTCGGTGAATACGATACGGTGCTGCTTCGCCTTGAAAGTCGTGGCAAGATCGGTCCTGCTGACATCGTGCATCGACAGTATTACTGCTTTGCTGAGGATACCGGCCTTCTGGCCTTTCTGGAGTCCAGGCGGATTTCCGCGTTCGGGATCTATGAAAAGCGCGAGCAACAAGCTTTGGTCTTGATTCGCGAGGCTGGGGCTCAGTAGAAATTCATACTGGCTCTCTTCTTCCGGGTACAATGATCGGAAATACTGGGCCTTTCGAGAGAAGGGACGTAAGCCACATCCCCTCAGCGGTCTGGATCTGGAAATAAAGGGAATGATTGAGACCCACTTCATGCGACCCCGTGGAATCCTGTTCTGGCTCTTTCTGGTCGCGCTCCTGAATGTATCAGGCTGTGCGATTTGGGGGCCCAATTACGAAAAGCCCCAACTAGAAACCCCCGAGGCCTGGAAGAGCAAGGATTCTCTGGCCCGGATTGATGGGGTTCCGCTCCCTGAGATGGCATGGTGGGATCGTTTCAAAGATCCCGTTCTCAATGATTTGATCAAGCGGGCTCTGGTCCAGAACAACAGCGTTCAGTCGGCCCTCGGCAATATTTTCCAGGCCAAGGGGATTCTCCATCAGATTGAAATGCGCTGGGTTCCCCGGGTGGATGGGGGTGCGGGCTACATTTCGGTCAATGACAGTAATCCCTTGACTGGCGCGAAGCTCCCCTTCAACAGCGGCTTCTCGGCCGGCTTTATTCCGAATTATTCGATCAACATCCTGCAACAGCTTCGCACCCAGGAGCAGGCGCAGGCGAATCTTGCCGCGACCCGTGCTGCGAAGAACGCGGTCAGGTTGGGCATTATCAGCCAGATGACCGGAAGCTACTTCAGCCTGCGCGAAGAGCAGTTCCGCCTGGCGCTCCAGAAAAGCCTAGTCGAAGCGCTGGAAGATATCGTTAAAAAGTACACCGAGGCCCACAAGGAAGGCCTCATTTCTGCCTTCACCTTACGGCAGTTCACCCTCCAGCTCGCGGATGCACGGGCGGAGATCCCGGTTATCCAGTACAACATCGTTCGTCTGGGGAACACCATTCATCTCCTTTTGAACGAGAACCCGGGTCCGGTGGCTGAAGGACTGGAGTTCATGGCGCTTCCCTATAAGTCGATCATCAGCGGCAATTTGCCCTCCAAGGTCCTGATGAACCGACCGGACGTACTCTCAGCCGAAGAGCAGTTGCGTCGTTCCAATGCGAATATCGGCGTGAACACGTCCTTCTTTTTCCCGACCATCAGTCTGACGACGCCGGTGGGGCAGAGTTCACAGGCCCTTTCAACCTTGTTTACCAGTCCCGAAAGCTATTGGCAGTATCAGGGGGGGCTCAGCATGCCCATCGTCAATCTTGGCCAGTTCGGCGCGATTGAATCAGCCAAGGGCCAGTACTACACCGACTACTACAACTATCAGCAGACGGTTCGGGGGGCTTTTGCATCGGTCGACAGCGACTTTGCTTCGCACGAGAAATACACCGAGAGTCTCGAACAGATGCTGCTGTTTTATGAGACCAACCGTCAACGTTACGAAAACGAAGAAACCCGTCACAAAGAGGGTCTGGTGGGAATGCCAGAAGTCCTCAATCTGAGGGTGACCATGAATCAGGCCGGTATTCAGGCAGCGCAGAGCAAGCTGAATCAGCTGCTCAGCATCGTTCGCCTGTATCAGGATTTGGGCGGCGGTTATGAAGTCAACAACACCGAGGATGCTCATGACCTCGGCGACGGACATCGCTTCGGCGATCTATTCTAGGAAGTTAGGCCATGCGACATTCCTCGTTTCTTCTTGCACTGGGAGCCTCCCTCCTTCTCGGCGGATGCCACAAGGACGCGCCACCTCCACCGCCCTTGCAGCATGTCAATGCCCTGGAGGTCCAGCCACATAACGTGGAATATGTCTTCAGCTATCCGGGGGTTGTGCAGGGGGTCATCGACTACCCGGTCATTCCCCGTGTCAGTGGTGCCATCTTCAAGCAGCTCTACAAGGAAGGCAGTCTGGTCAAGAAGGATCAGCCCCTTTATGAGATCGACCGTCGCCCCTACCTCTTCGCCCTTCAGAATGCCGAAGGACAGCTTCAGAAGGATCAGGCGGCCAACGACAACTATCGCATTATCTATGAGCGCTATCAGAGCCTGACCAACAAGGACGTTACCTCGGTCCAGGACGTCAATACCGCACTGATCAACTATCAGGCGGCTGCCGGTAACCTCAAGACATCGATTGCCAACGTGAACAACGCGAAGCTGAACCTTGAGTACTGTACGGTCAGAGCACCGGCCAGCGGCTATATTTCTGAACGTATGATTTCCGAAGGCATGATGGTGACGGCCTTCCAGACGCAGCTTAACGTCATTAATTCACGCGACAGCATGTATGTCGCCTTCTCAATGCCGGAACTGGATCGTCTCACGATTGAAAACGGGGGTCTTGATGGACGCTACCAGATTCCCGATGAGTACCGTTTCACGGTCGATCTGACATTGGCCGACGGAAGCAAGATTCCGACCGCCGGCAAGGTGGAATTTCGCGATATTCGTGTCTCCTTCTCGGATGGCGTATGGCAGCTTCGTGCCTCGATTGATAACAAGTCGTTGCCGCGGAACAAGCTTTTGCCCGGACAGTTTGTCCATGTTTTCCTGAGAGACCTTGTGGTGCTCAACACCTTCGTGGTGCCGCAGGAGGCTATTTTCCGCGACCGGGATTCAAGCTTTGTCTTCATCCTTGAGGGTGACAAGGTCAAAAAACAGCGGGTGAACCCGGGCAAGTATCTGCTGGATGGCACGCAATTGGTGGATGAGGGGCTCAGTCCTGGTATGAAAGTCGTGACCAATGGGGGTGTGCGTATCGAGGAAGGGCAGCAGGTGATCACCGATGAGCTCAAGCATGATCAGGATGGAGAGACGACGATTGCACCTCAGACAGGTGAGGATCTGACGCCCATGATTCACGACTCGGATCGTTAAGGAGCACACCCTCATGTTTTCCGAGAAGTTCATCTCACGGCCGGTTCTCTCGATCGTCTGTTCGGTCATGATCGTGATCGGCGGCGTCATGGCCGCGATCTATGCCCCGATCGATCAGTACCCCCTCATCATTCCGCCGGTCCTGAACATCAACTCGACCTTCCCGGGCGCAAGCTCCGAGGCGATTGCCAATGCGGTCACCGCGCCGATCGAAGATCAGATTGCCGGTACAGAAGGCATGATCTATATGCAGTCAGCGAGCCAGAACGGCAGCAACAGTGTATCGATCAACGTCTACTTTGATGTCGGGACCGAACTCGGCGTCGTCGAGGCCGATACCCTGAATCGCTCGCTCACGGCCTCCAATTCCTATATTCCAGAGCAGGCGAGAGGACAGGGCATTCGTATCCGTAAGATGATCCCTGACCTTTTTCAGGTGATTCCGTTCTATTCGGAAACCGGCTCCCCGGATCCGCTTTATATTGCGAACTACGTCCAGCGCTTCATCTATCCCGTCATCGAGCAGCTTCACGGCATCGGTTTCGTCAATATCCTTGGTCAGCGTTCCTACGCTATTCGTATCAATGTCGATCCGAAAAAGCTCGCTTTCTACAAGATCAGCATCCCGGAAATCATTGCCAAGGTGCGAGACCAGAGCAGCCAGTATGCGATCGGTCAGAACGCCATGCCGCCGACCTATGGTCCTGAAAAATCCAACTTCCTGATCACGACCACGGGTTACTACACCGATGTAAAGCAGTTTCAGGACATCGTGATCCGCGCCAATATGGATGGCAAGGATGTGGTGGATCTCAAGAATCAGGAAAAGACCCAACCCAATGACCTCACCCTGAATGGTCAAAGCCAGATCGTCAGGCTTAAGGACGTGGCTGAAGTCGTCTTGGACGCCAACAGCTACAACAACTATTTCTTCGTTCACAAGCGGAACCACGAGACCGGCAAGGTCGAAAAGTTCGAGGCCGTCTCTCTTCAGCTTTATCTGGTACCGGGAGCTAACCAGCTCAAGGCCAAGGCCGAAGTGGCTGAGGCGATGGCAAAGATCGAGGCCTTCCTTCCCAAGGGGATGAAGTACTTCTACCACTATGACTCATCGATCTTCGTCTATCAGGCGATTGAAGGGGTTGTCGAAACCCTGCTGATCGCCTTCCTTCTGGTGTTCTGTGTGGTCTTTCTTTTTATCCAGGATCTTCGCGGCACCATCATCCCGATCCTGGCGATTCCGGTTGCCGTCATCGGCGCCTTTGCGGGCATCTATGCCAGTGGCTTCAACATCAATACCTTGTCGTTATTCGGACTGGTTCTGGCGATTGGTATCGTGGTCGATGACGCGATCGTCGTTTTGGAGAACGTCGAGCGCATCATGACCGAGCACCATCTCAACTCCTTCGATGCGACCGTCAAGGCCATGCAGGAAGTTCAAGCGCCTGTCATCGCGATTGTCATGGTATTGAATGCGGTCTTCGTCCCGGTGGCCTTTTTGGGCGGCTTCCAGGGCATCATGATGCAGCAGTTCGCTGTCACGATTGCCATCTCCGTCATTATCTCGGGCTTTGTCGCCCTGACCCTGACCCCGGCCCTGTGCGTCATCTTCCTGCGTAACGTGAAGCACGTCGAAGGGCAGGAAAAGGTGCTCTTCTTCCGTATCTTCGACCAATGGTTCGCCAAGTTACAGGGGGGCTACATGTTCCTCGTGACCTGGATCATCGATCACAGCAAAATCTGTCTGAGCTTCTGGGCGGTGATTTTTGCGTTGACGATCGGCATGTTCCTGAAGATTCCAACCTCCGTGATGCCGCTCGAGGATATGGGCTACTTTTATAACGTGACCCATGTCAATCCAGGTGGCGCGCTCCGCTACAGTGTCGAGGAGGCGAACAAGATCGCCGACAAAATGATGGAGCGGATTCCGTATCTTGATCGGCTGGTCGTCATGGGTTCCCAGGACATCATCGACAATGGAACCTTCAAAACCAACACGTCAACCATCATGGGCTGTCTTGCCGATGAGGATGAGCGGGATATGGCGCATCAGACCATTAACACGGCGCTTGATGAAACCCGTCGCATCAATGACGAGAACAAGAACATCAATGCCTATGCCTTCAATCAGCCGCCCGTGCGCGGGCTGAGTCCTGGGGGGGGCGCGACGTTCTACCTTCAGGCAACACAGCCTTTGACGGTCCAGGATCTTCATGATGATTCGGTAAAAATTACCGAACATCTGGAGAAGAACTTCAAGGCGGTTAAGAAGGCTACACAGTTCTATGAAGTCGATACCCCTGAGCTTCGGGTGGATGTCGATCCCGTCAAGGCTTACTACTATAAGGTCGGCTTTGAGGATGCCTACAACTCCTTGCAGGGCATCTTTGGTCTCTACTACATCAACTTCTTTACCAAGTGGGCGGACATCTTCTGGGTGGAAATTACCGGCCAGTATGATTACCGCAAAAATCCTGAGCTTCTGAACACCGTCTTCGTCAAGAATTCCGACGGTGAAATGGTGCCGGCCGGCAATATCATGACGGTCACGGAAACCACCGGTGCCGAGGTTGTGACGCGTCTCAACGACTTTTTGGCCAGTCAGATTGTTGTGGATCCCAATGAGGGGGATGGCCATACCACCGGTGAGATCATGGAGATTGTCGAGCGTGAGGTGCCCAAGGTGTTGGGTAACCGTTATGCCGTTAAGTGGTTCGGATTGTGTTACCAGCAGTTGATTGCCGGCAACCAGTCGGCTGTGGCCCTGTCTTTGGGCCTGATCATGGTCTTCCTCATTCTTGCAGCGCTGTTTGAAATGTGGACCCTTCCGATCGTGGTCGTGATGGGCTTGCCGTTCTCACTCTTTGCCGCTGCAGCCGTGGTGTTGATGTTCAAGATGCCGAACGATACCTATTTCCAGGTCAGCCTTTTGACCCTGATCGGTTTGTCGGCGAAGAATGCCATCTTGATCGTGGAATTTGCCATTGATGCGGTCAAGAAAGAGGGTATGAGCTACCGGGATGCGGCACTCCATGCTGCAAAACTTCGCTTCAGGCCCATCGTGATGACCTCCATCGCGTTCATTCTCGGTGCGGTTCCCCTGGTGACCTGTAATGGCGCCGGAGCCAATGCCCAGCACTCTGTGGGCGCGGGCATCATCGGCGGTATGCTCGGATCCACCTGCGTTGCCGTCATGTTCATCCCGATGTTCTTCTCGGTGATGATGCGCCTGAGTCATGGGAACGATGGTCCCGCAGGTCCCGCTCCGGGCCATGAAGGAGAAGGCCATGCGCCTTCCGGGCACGGGGATGAGCTGACGTCTCATTGATGGACAGGGCCGACCTCAATGTCGGCCCTTTCTCAAGCCAAGCGCATGAGGATCGATCGATCCAGCTGAATACCCCCTTTGGAAGGGGGGCTCAGCGACCTCCTGAATCCTGAAGACTCTCTCGGAGCACCGAAGAAGTGCATGGACGCACGCCGACCCCCGAGGCTTTGAGTCAGTGCGTCGCAGGACGACCGAGGGCATCCTCGGTATCCATCCAGCCTGTTTCTTCATTCCATTCTTCAGGAAGTCGGGTTCGGTGTTCACGACTTTAATCTGTTTTTAATCTGATAGCGCTTGCATGCGATTGGCTGAATAGCATACGCTATTCGCCATGCTCCATCCCGTACAAAAAGCCTTCAAAATCCGGGCCTACCTGACCCCAGACCAGCGCCGGGCCTTTGCGCAGGCGGAGGGTGCGACGCGGTATGTCCGAAGGCGGGTTCTGACTGAAATGGATGGCCATTTCAAGGCAACCGGTACCCGAAAGTCCCTTCTCGACATGGGGCGCGAGGTCACCCAGTGGAAGCAGCAA
>JBDKLO010000109.1:0-19209 GCA_039795615.1 Pseudomonadota bacterium | reverse complement strand
CTTCAGCAGCAGCAGCAGCGCGGCGAGCAGCAGCGTCAGCGCTGGTAGCAGCAGACAGAGCTTCGTCAGCGGTGCTCTTAACAGAAGACAGTTCAGCCTTCAGGCCATCAACCTGGGTCTGGAGAGCAGCCAGGTCAGACTTGCTGGCGCAGCCAACGGTCAGGCCAGCAGACAGGAGAACGATTGCAAACTTGGTAGCATTCATTGTCAGTTTCCTTCTTGGTAATTGAAGCGGTCGGTCTAAGTAACCTCAACATAGGAACATAGCCCCAACGCTAAGGCAACTCAGCCTTTAGTTTGCCCCGAAATCGACAAACTTTCCAGCGTTATTTTCACACAATTGGTTGCATTGTCACCAGTTGTTAGTTCTTAATGACTTTTTAACGCCATTTTCATCGATCTCAACCTCTTTTCTTCAGACCCCGAAGTCGTGATCAGCGCTTCTCGCTAAGACTCTTCAAGTAGAATGGCGAACCACCAGATTCAAGGGAGGCCCCATGCAGATCACGACCCGCGAGACCCAGCCTTTTAATGACCAAAAGCCCGGCACCTCAGGGCTTCGTAAAAAGGTCGACGTCTTCGTCCAGCCCCACTATCTGGAGAACTTTGTCCAGTCGGTGTTTGAGGCCATGCCCAAGCTCAAGGGCACCACTCTGGTCCTTGGGGGCGATGGGCGCTACTACAATCGGACCGCCGCCCAGACCATCATCCGGATGGCAGCCGCCAATGGCGTCTCCAAACTGCTGGTCGGCCAGGGCGCCCTCCTCTCAACACCTGCAGCCTCCTGCATCATTCGAAAGTTTGGCGCCGACGGCGGATTTATTCTGTCAGCAAGCCACAATCCCGGAGGGCCTCACGAGGATTTCGGGATCAAGTTCAATACGGAGAATGGCGGACCCGCCCCAGAGGGCTTCACCAACGCCATTTTTGAACGCACCAAAACCCTTCAGCGCTATTTCACGCTCGAAACGCCCGACATTGACCTTGACCACCTGGGATCGGTGACTGTGGGAGACCTGACCGTCGAGATCATTGATCCGGTCAAGGACTACGAAGCCTTAATGGAGCAGCTCTTCGATTTTGACGCCATTCAGGCCGCACTTCGCGATGGCTCCATCAGCATTCGCTTTGATGCACTTCACGCGATCACTGGCCCCTACGCCCAGCGGATCTTGGTTGAACGGCTAGGCGCGCCTGCCGAAGCCGTCGTCAATGCCGTTCCACTGGAGGATTTTGGGGGTGGCCATCCGGACCCCAATCTCGTGCATGCCCATGAGCTTGCCGAATGGATGTCCCGTCCCAATGCCCCAACCCTGGGCGCCGCCTCCGACGGAGATGGCGATCGCAACATGATCATGGGCGCAGATTTCTTCGTGACCCCAAGCGACAGCCTCGCGGTCCTTGCCGCCAATCTCCACCTGCTCCCAGGTTACCGCGATGGACTCAAGGGCGTGGCACGCTCCATGCCCACAAGTCGCGCGGTAGACCGCGTGGGAAAAGCACTGGGACTGGGCTATTACGAAACCCCGACGGGTTGGAAATTCTTCGGTAATCTACTCGATGCAGGAAAAATCACCCTTTGCGGCGAGGAGAGTTTCGGAACCGGCTCTGATCACGTTCGGGAAAAAGACGGGCTTTGGGCGGTCCTTGCCTGGCTGAACCTGCTGGCCGTTCGCAAGGAATCCGTTGCCGACATAGTTCGTGCACACTGGCAGCAGTATGGAAGAGACGCCTACTCCCGCCATGACTATGAGGGCATCCCGATTGCCATTGGCGAAGGCATTATGGCCCTGGTCAACAGCCAGCTAACAAGCCTCCCCGGACAGCGCTTTGGGGACTATGAGGTCACCGAGGCAGACGACTTCTGCTATCAGGATCCGATCGATGGGAGCGTCAGCCCCCATCAGGGCGTTCGAATTATCTTTGGGGAGCGCGCCCGAATGGTTTTCCGCCTCTCGGGCACTGGAACCGTTGGCGCAACCCTCAGACTTTATATTGAGCAATACGAAACGGATCCCTCACGGCAGTCTCTCGATGCCCAAGTCCTCTTGAAGGACCTCATCGATCTTTCGGAACAGCTGGCTGAAATCCGCAAACGCACTGGCATGGCGGCACCGACCGTCATCACCTGAGGAAGCGTTCCTCCTGCTCAGGGATTCCGACTGGCCCACAACCGGGCCAGTCGGGCGTAGGCCTCAAGCGAGAGGGTCTCCGCGCGCGCGCCTGGATCGATCTCCGACGCCTTGAGATCCTCTTCGGAGAAAAGGTCTCTTAGGGCATTTCGAAGCGTCTTTCGACGCTGCATAAAGGCCTGGGTGACCACGCGGCCCAAGGCTTTGGGGTCAACGTCAACCGGCGGAACGGCATGGGGCGTGAGCCGGACAATCGCCGATACCACCTTCGGGGGGGGGTAAAAGCTTTCAGGGCCGACTTCAAACAGACTCTCCGCCTCACAGAAATACTGCGTCATGATGCCCAGCCTCCCATAATCGGAATCCCCGGTCTTGGCACAAAGGCGCTCCACCACCTCGCGTTGGAGCATGAAGGTCATCTCGGAGATGACGCCGGCATGACTGAAAAGGTGGAAAATTAACGGCGTCGAAATGTTGTACGGCAGATTGCCCACGACCCGAATAGGTCCCTCGGTCGCCAAGGTTCCAAAGTCGAACTTGAGAGCATCCCCTTCATTCAGGTGGAACCCAGCTTCCCGGGCAAAGCGCTGCCTCAGGAGTGCGGCCAGATCCCGATCAATCTCGATCGCCTCAATGCGGGCGCCGGCAGCCAAAAAAGAGCGGGTCATGGCGCCTTCGCCAGGACCGATCTCGACCAGACGCTCTCCCTCTTTGGGCCCAACGGACTGGACAATTCGGTGCACTACGGCATCGTCCCGCAAAAAGTTCTGACCAAACCGTTTCCGGGGTATGTGACTCATGGGGACAGGTCCTCACCGTTGCGCTGATTTTGAATTCGGACCAGGTCCCGGGCGGAAGCGATGGCCGCCAGGAGACTTCCGCCATCGGCCTTCCCCGTTCCGGCAAGATCTGTTGCGGTGCCATGATCCACCGAGGTCCGGATGATCGGGAGTCCCAGAGTAATATTGACTGCTTGCCCGAAGCCTTGGTATTTCAGCACCGGAAGCCCCTGGTCGTGATACATCGCGAGGACAGCATCCGCCTTTTCCAGGTGATGAGGCAGAAAAAGGGTATCCGCAGGCATAGGGCCAGTCAGTTGAAATCCCTCAGCGCGAAGCCTCTCGAGGACTGGAATGATGACGTCGATTTCCTCTTTACCCAGATGGCCGGATTCGCCGGCATGGGGATTCAGGCCTGCCACCAGAATACGCGGGTCCGAAAGGCCAAACCGCCGAATGAGATCACCACGAAGGATCCGGAGAATGCGCTCCAGTCCCTCAGCGTGAATCGCCGAGGCTACCTCAGCGAGGGGAAGATGGGTCGTTGCCAGGGCCACGCGAAGCCCCGGTGTCGACAGCAGCATCACCGGATCTCCCCCTGTCAACGTTGCAATGTATTCCGTATGCCCAGAAAACGGTCGCCCCGCTTCATTAATGACGGCCTTACTGATCGGGCCTGTGACCATGGCATCAAAGGATCCTTCAAGGCAACCCCGAACAGCCGCATTCAAGGTCTCAAGGACATAGTCCGCATTGTCTGCCGTGATGTAACCCGGGACGTAACTTCGTACACGCGCAACTGGCCAGACTCTGAGGGCACCGGAAGGAATCTCGGGCCAGACATCGGCACTCGGGATCTCAATAATATCCACCGAGGCGCCGAGCCTCTGCGCCCGATCCCTCAACAGCAGAGGATCAGCAGCGATGGCCAGAAATTGAGCTTCTGGGCGTCCTGCCAGACCGATACATAAATCGGGGCCGATCCCCCCGGGATCCCCTGGCGTTAGAACCAGCCGTCCAGCCATCCCTTTTCTTCCTGCTCTTTTTCTGGCGCCTTCGACTTATCGCCCTTGGCTTTGTCTGCCTCGCCTGCGGCACCTGGATTTGCAGCGGCTGACTCATCCTTGGCGGGGGGTTTCGGCTTTAGCGCAGGGGGAGGCGTGTAGCCATCCGGAATGTATTCCGGCACCCGAATTTCGACATACGCTTCGTCGCGAATCTTTCTCAGCCAGACTTCGGTTTCCTCACCCACCCGGCGCTCAAAAATCTCGTCCTGCGCCTTTTTTCGGAGCACCTCATCACTGTCCTGAGACTCCTTCCGCTCCAGAACCTGAATTAGGTGCCAGCCAAACTGACTTTGAACCGGCTCGCTGAGCTCGTTGATCTGCAGCGCATTCATCGCGGTTTCAAATTCGGCAACCAGAGCCCCCGGGGTGACGAAGCCAAGATCACCGCCCTTGACCGCCGAACCCTTGTCGTCGGAATTGCCTCGAGCCAAGTCGGCAAAGTCATCGCCGGCCTTGATTCGATTGTGAATCGCCTCGAGCTTTTTCCGCGCGTCCTCATTAGTGATCAACTCGTTCGGCTTGATCAGGATATGTCGGACGTGGGTCTTGGTAATCCGCTCAAGGGCGCTGCCACGGGTATCCAGCAGCTTGATGATGTGAAACCCGCTCGGGCTCCGAATGGGGCCCTCGACGTCGCCTTTCTTCATACGCGGAACGATCTCTGCAAACAGCGTAGGCACCGCCGTCAGCTTACGCCAACCGAGATCCCCGCCCTTGAGCGCCTCGGAGGAATCCGAGGCCCCCATCGCGATCTGACGAAAATCCTGGCCCCCACGAAGCTCTCCGAGGATTTTCTCCGCACGAGACTTGGCCGTATCTACCGTTGCCGCACTGGCTGCCTGAGGGACTGAAATCAGAATATGCCCAATGAGGAACTCTGTATCCGGGTGGGTCGCATTCGTGCCACGCTTTTCTAGCCATTGCTCGACTTCGCGATCGCTGATCTTGATCTGGCTATTGACCTGACTCGAGCGAAGCCTTTGCTGTGTAATTTCGCCACGAATCTGCTCAAGGAATTCGTGATAGTCGATCCCTTCCCCCCGAAGTGACTCACGCAGTTCTTCTGGCGACATGTTATTGCGCTCAGCAATCCCGAGTACGGCCTGCCGCAGGGTTTCGTCATCGATTTTGAGCCCACCGCGAGCCGCCATAGCCACCTGAACTTTCTCGGTAATCAACCGATCCAGCACCTGCTTGACCAACACCGAATCCGGCGGCATGGCCGTTCCACCTCGCAGCATGCCCTGACGAATGGCATCGACCCGCTTCATCAGCTCGCCTTCCAGAATGACCTCATCCTCGACGATGGCGACAATGCGATCGACCTCGGCCGCATGGGATCCCATCGGCACGGACAAAACCGCCCAAAGACCCACAGCCATCAACAGGCGCTCAGCTAAACGCATTCGCACGGAGTTCCCTGCCCTTGCTTGCATCAATAATCCTGATAACGGTAACCCATAATCGTTCGCTGGAGGAACTTATCAACGTCGGCATTGACACTCGACAGCCCCTTCAGGTCCATCTGAACATAGATTGCATCATTGGTCTGAGCTGTCCCATTGGCATTAATCGAATTGAGATAGCGGCGCGCAATGATCGCGAACTTGTAACAACAGGTCTCGCGCTCAACCCCGAAGAAGGTTTCAAGGGTCGTATTGTTCAATAGCGAATATTCCCATCGACCAACCATCTGCCAACCTGCCACTAATGGCAAGCGGAAAGACACGTCCGTCAGATTAAGACATTCGCTGAACGTCGAAAGATAGCTGTAGGAGGTGGTGGAGCTCGTGGGACACCCCGTATTGGTGTTCTGATTCAAACGATAGCGGTAGATCATGTTGAGAATCTGGTTCTTCCTGTTGTTGTAGGTTAACCCGATCTGTCCACGTGAAATCACGTTTTGCGAAGCGTTGTATTGCCCTGCGTTATAGATGCTCCAATCCTCGTTGATGCCGGCATAAACGTCGGCGACCAGGTTGGAAAAGCTCTGGCTGTAAGTTGAAGGCGTCGTCCCGAGCGTCGTCACCTGACGATTCTCCAGATAGGCGATATTACCGATCGTTGCCCTTAGGCGATCGTAACCCTTTTCGCCATCAATGATCCTTGATGTGACGGCTGCAGTGACCGAGTTGGTGTCCCCGATTCGGTCATACCCGGTATACCGATTTTCACGGAAGAGCTGGTAGTAGGTGAAGTCGTATGGGGTGGTATCAAAGACCGGGATGTTCGATTGGTTAGCGTAAGGAATGTAGACATAGAACAAACGCGGTTCGATCGTTTGTTGCCAGCTCTGTCCGCCCAGATCAAAGTCACGATCAAAATAGGTGCCGGCATCCACGGAGAGAATGGGTACTGCGAAACTGGGGTTCGAGCTCTGCTGCACCGCAACGCCGTTCGCCTGCTGAAGCGCCTGCCACTGCCCTGTATTTTGGAGCGAATACTGGTTATAGGCCAAAGTGGCACTGGGCCTGAAAAAGCCCCAACTCGACTCCAGAGGCATCTTCAGCTGTGGCCGCATGGCAAAACGCTGTCCGGTCGTGAGATACGAGGAATCGGCGTCTATCGCGGCCATCTGGATCGTGTTCGACAGCGTCAGACCGGTATCCAAAATCTGCGTTCCCCAGTTATGTTCGAGTTTCGGCAAATAGAAATAGGGGTAGGCATTTTTAGGAATCGCCGGATTGATGGTCTGGTAGTAGTTGGCCATCAAGTTGACGTTGCCAAACTCACCCGCCGCATAATTGATATTGGCGCGACTGGTGATGTTGTTCGTGTCGATCATCGATAGCGGGCTACCTAACTGGTTCAGGTAGTTCGCGTCAGAAACATAATTGAGATCGACCTGACTGCTCAGATCCTTCATCCATGTGGAGTTATCCTGAAACCCAAACTGGCCGCGCGTGGTCTTGGTTTCCTTGTCGTAAGGAACGATGTCAGCAATCAATTTACCGCGCGACGTATCGGTCAGGTAGCGGAATTCATTGAGGCTCATGAAGCCTCGCGCACTGAGGTAACGGGCCTGGACGGTGGCATCCATGTTGGGCGCGATATCAAAGTAATACGGAACGGCCAGATTGAACCCGTTGATCTTGGTGTAACCGATGACCGGACTCAATAAGCCACTCATTCTTCGCCCGTCGATCGGGAAGGACATGACGGGGCTCCAGAAGACCGGAAGGTCATAGAAGCTGAACCAGGCATTTTGGGCTCTTGCAAACCCCGTATCCTTGTTCATGACCACGTTGTCGGCATGCAGCACCCAGTTCTGATTACCGGGCGGACAGGTGGTATAGCTGAAGGTCTCGTAGCGTGAGAGAACAGCGCTGTCGAGATAGGTCACTCGAGACGTGCCACGGCCCGGAACCTGAGGCAAGATGAACTGGCTGTTTCGAAACACGCCGCGGCCATCGCCCTTGAGATGGGCAGTATCGCTCATCACAATCTCGGTCTTGTCCTTGTAAACCACGTTCCCGTGCGCATTGAGGACACTGTTGGTGAGGTTTCGGGTAATGAAGTCTGCCCAGAGTTCCTGATCCGCCTGGGTCAAGTGGGCCGTCCCGACGAAAGTGCTGACCTCATTGTCGATCAACTCAAAGAAATCCGCGTCGATGTCGGTGGGTGCCGTGTCCCGGGCCAATCGCTCCTCGCGGGACATCATGAATTCGGTCAGGGCAGGCGGAAGACGTTTACCCACCTTGACCGCGCAAAGTCGCGTCCAGGGGTTCGTCGGCAGTTTTCCCATCAGCGTGAGGAACCGTTCCTCATCTTCACGTGTGATCTGGCGGGACTCTGACCAGTTCTCGTCATCCTCTCCGGCCTCGCTGACCACATGGGCCATACCCCGGGGGTCCCGGCCTGAAAGCGAGCAGACCCAACTCCGGTCCTCACCCTCGTCCGCACTCGGCTGACAGTTCCAACCGGAAATCTTGGTTTTCGGGGGTTCGCCTTTAGCCAGAGGCGAGTTGAAGGGATCTTTCCCCTTGAGCATTCCAGGACGGTCTTCAGGGCCTGTGGTTTCCCCGGACAGCGGATCGAATTGGCGCTCTTGCGACTTTTCCAGCGGCTTCCCTTCCTCGCCCAACTCGACGACCCTTCCATCCACTTGAGCCGGGTGGTCAGAGCCGCAGTTCCAGTGCCCCGTCTTGGGGTCAGGCGCGCATTTCCAGTCCTTTTCGGTCGCAGGAACGCCCGGGGCGGACAAAACCAACCCGATCAGGAGGATTAAGGTAGGGCGAATGAACCCGGGCATCGCTCAGGAGATCAGGCGCCCTGAGGCAGGCTATATGAAGGCATTCTCGGGGCCATGGCGTACGGATAGGGCGGGAAGGTCGTCGAAAACCCGCCGAGTGTGTTCAAATAGCGGCTTCCGACAGTTTTATTTTACCCGATCCCAGGCCTTGCTTGGGCAAGTTTTTTCCAGACAGCGCCGCCCTTCATGCAACGCACAGATCCGCGCCGCGACGCCCTTCTCGACTGGCTGAAAAACGATCTCCACTTGGAGATCGAAACGCTGGTCCCTGCATCGTCCGACGCCAGCTTTAGACGGTACTTCCGTTTTGATCTCGGGAATGAAACCCGGATCGCCATGGATGCGCCCCCCCCTCAGGAAAACATTATTCCCTTCCTGAAAACCGCCGAACTTCTCCGAACCCGGGGCGTTCCAACGCCGGAGATCTTCGCCGCCAATGCGGATCAGGGCTTCATTGTTCTCAGCGATTTCGGGCGAACGGCCTATCTCGACATCCTCGATCCCACCACCGTCGAGGCTCTTTACGCGAGTGCCCTTGAGACCTTGCTCCGACTTCAGACAAGCCAGGATCCTGGAGGTGAAGCTCCGGAACTTCCCCGCTACGATGAGGCGCTCCTGCGGCGCGAACTCGGAGTATTCCGGGAATGGTGCATTGACGGCTATCTCGGCCTGACGCTCTCGGCGGCGGAAGAAGCACTCCTCGCTGCAACCTTCGACACCCTCGTCCAGTCCGCCTTGTCGCAACCGACCGTGATCGTCCATCGGGATTATCATTCCCGCAACCTTATGCATCTTGCGGACGGGGGGACGGGGGTTCTCGATTTTCAGGATGCGGTCATCGGCCCTGTCACTTACGATCTGGCCTCGCTGCTTCGCGACTGCTACATCGCCTGGCCCCTGCCAAAACTCAACGATTGGATTGAGGGCTACCGTGAAAGGCTCGCTCACGCAGGATTGATTGGGGATACCGATGAATCGCAGTTCCGACGCTGGTTTGATCTGATGGGGCTTCAACGTCACCTTAAGGCGACGGGGATTTTCTGCCGACTGAAGCTGAGGGACGGAAAGCCGGGTTACATCGGGGATATTCCCCGCACTCTAGGCTACGCCTTGGATGTCGGCCGCGACCAACCGGATCTTGTGGCCTTCGCCACCTTTATCGCGACCCGCGTTCTCCCCCCTTTCCTGGAGACCGCCAAACCATGAGGGCCATGATTCTGGCGGCAGGCCGCGGCGAGCGGCTTCGCCCATTGACCGACCATACGCCAAAACCGCTCATTGAGGCCGGGGACAAACCCCTCATCCTGCATCTTGTGGAAAGCCTGGTCCGCGGCGGAATCGATGAAATCATCGTCAACACCGCGCACCTTGGAGAAAAGATCCAGCAACGTCTGGGTAACGGTCAGGAATGGGGGGCGAAAATCCACTATTCGCCAGAACATGAGGCGCTTGAGACTGGTGGCGGCATTTATCGCGCACTTCCCTTGCTGGGTCCAGACCCCTTTCTGGTCATCAATGGCGATATTGCGACCGACTTTCCCTTTGGAACCTTGAGAGAACGCCGAATTGATCTCGCCCATCTGGTGCTTGTACCCAATCCAGACCATCATCCAGAAGGCGATTTCGGACTCGAAGAGGGCTTGGCCCTGAATCAGGGAACGCCGCGATTTACCTTTGGGGGGGTCGGAGTCTATCGGCCCGAACTTTTTTCCGGCTGCAGCCCCGGTCGATTCCCATTGGCTCCGCTGCTGCGCTCGGCCATGCAGACATCACGGGTGAGTGCCGAGCTGTGGCCGGGATTCTGGATGGATATCGGCACCATCGAACGGCTGGAGACCTTTGACCGCAGGCTCCGTCTAGGCGCCTGACTTCGCCTCATCGCGCTCTTGGTTCAACCAATCCAGCCACTCACTGACGACGATCAGCGCCCATAGCGCACGGCCATGATCGGCTTCCCTTCGCTGATGCGCATCAAAGACCGACCGCACCGCCTCAGGATGGATTCCAAGATCCGTCAATGCAGGATTGGTTACTTTCGCCTCAGCCCAAGCCTTAAGAGGCCCCCTCAGCCAGGAAGCCAGGGGGACGGAAAGACCTCGCTTCTTTCGATAGACAATCGACTTCGGAAGATAGCGTGTCGCATATTCCTTGAGAAAGACCTTGGTCTTGATGCCTCTCACCCGCTGCTTTTCGCTCAAGTTCGCGGCAAACTCCATCACGGAAACATCGAGGAACGGAGCCCGAAGCTCCAGGGCTGAGTGCATGCTCGCGCGATCGGCCTTGGTGAGAAGGCCCTCCGCCAGAGAACGCTCGAGATCGTATCGCTGAATTTCATCCAGCAAACTCTCCCCGGGGAGACCCGACCACGGCGATAGCTCTGGGTGAATTCCTAAAGGTGCCAGGATGGCCGGAGAAAGGCTGGAGTTCCAGAGAATGTGGCGTGACAGCCCATCCAGCTCATCTCCCTGAACGAATCGCTTCAGAAGGAAAGACAGGGTGACCTTTTTGTCGCTGGGAGGCCATCGCTCAACCTGAGTTCGAATGATCGTCCTCAACCAGCCAGGCAATGCGGCATAACGTTCAGCCATTCCGGCACCAAAATACGTCGGATAACCGCCAAAGAGCTCATCCGCGCCCTCTCCCGAAAGAGAGATCCGGATATCTTGGGCTGCCCGCTGCGAGAGCATGGCCGTGGGAATCCAGGCGGGATCTGCCAGGGGCTCACCTGATGTCGCGATGACGTCCCGCAACATGTCGGGAATCCTCTCCGGCTCCGCCCAGACCGGAACATAGTCCATGCGAAGATCTTTCGCGACTCCGGCCGCGAAATTCCCCTCATCAAAGGATTCTTCCCCAAATCGAAGCCCATAGGCCGTGATCGATTTGTCCGGGTGCTGGCTTCTGGCTACGGCAGCAATCAGGGAGGAATCTACCCCACCGCTGAGGAAAAGCCCCACGGGGACATCCACCTCGCTCTGCCGATAGACTGCTGCTCTGAAGATTCGATCAAAGGTTTCCAGGGGATCATCCCCTGAATGGGCGTTTCGCTTCGGAAGCCGCCAGTACCTGTGACGCTCTGTGGATTCGGCCGACAAAATGACCCATTCCCCGGGCCCA
Organism: Pseudomonadota bacterium; assembly: GCA_039795615.1. GTDB lineage: Bacteria > Pseudomonadota > Gammaproteobacteria > Methylococcales > Methylococcaceae > UBA6136. The sequence continues at coordinate 7,862 of JBDKLO010000109.1, read as the reverse complement.
ACTTTCAGGACGCCTTCCAATGGGCTGTCTGGCGCAGGGAAATACCCAAGCTGAAGATAGCGGGCGAGGACCTCGGCATCCGGCGTCGTTGGATGATGTCCACCCTCCGCCATGCCTGAGAGTTGGGAGGCAAAGAAAACCATTCCTTCGGAGCGACTGAAAAACAAGGGGCGCTCGCCTGCCCGGTCACGTGCCAATAGCAAGGTCGCGCTTCGCGGATCCCAGACCGCAATGGCAAAGGCCCCAACCAGTCGCTCGATGAAGGCCGGGCCCAGCTCCAGGTAAAGACCGGGAAGGACGGCGACGTCCGTGTCATCCGAGACCGGGCGGCCCCGCTCGGCCAGAAAAGTCCGAAGTTCGCCGTGATTATCGATCTCGCCGTTACAAACCACCATGACTCCTGTGGCCTCATCCACCAGCGGCTGCTGGCCACTGGTCAAGCCTCGAATGGTCAATCGGGCCATTCCGAATACGGCACGGTCATCACCTCGAACCCACTGCCCGTCAGGACCCCGGTGAAGCAGACGCTTGAGCATCCTTTCGACACCGCCATTCCCCGCCACCTGACCGCCAAAACGAACCTCGCCACAGATCCCGCACATCTCAGCGCTCCCGACGTTCGAGAAGAACGCCAATGTAATCCCCCGGAAGGAGCACGATCTCGCGCCCGGCGGCGAGCGCCGTGACTTCTTTCATGCGCTCGGTTCGAGCCATCAGGAACACCGGATGCCGCCGCTCGGCAAGATAGGCCGGGTAACGATCCAGCGGTACCAGCCGTTCCGACCAGGGCTTTCCGGTCTTGATAGAGAAAAGGACGTAATTGCTGGTCAGCTCCCGGCCGTCCTCGGTAAAGACCGTCAGCTCGCGACCGAGGTAGAAAGGGAGTCCATGCGGCATGCAGGCAAGGCAGGCAAACTCCGTGTCGCTCGAGAGGGTAGAAGGTAATTGCTCGAAAATGGGGCGAGCAGACTTGATCCCGGCATGGCGCGAAACCGAATCAAAGTTCAAAGTCAGAAACAGCAGTGGGAAGACCAGAAAACCCGCGAGAGCCATCCGGGTGGACCGCAAAATCCAGGCACCCAAACTGACGAAGGCCGTGAGCCCCAGCGAAAGAATCGCTCCGGGGAGAATCGGTGTAAAGCGCTCGGAAACGGTGGCCGTCCACCACTTCGGATGCGGTAAAAGCCCTGGCGTCCAGAGCTCCGCCATCGGTGGCAGCGCCAAAAGCAGCGCAACGCCCCCCAAAAGAAGGGATGAGGCCCTCAAAACCCGGTGGGCGGTCTCCTCATTCTTTTCCAGCGCCATAGCAAGAACCCGGGCCACCAAAACACCCAGTGCCACAACACCGGTGAGAATGTAGCCCGGGAGTTTTGACTGTGAAAGCGAGAAAAAAGCCACAACCACCAGCGCCCAGACCACAAACAGCCGATCGGCATTCTGAAGCCGGAAGGATTTTCGAAGGCCTTCGCGAAGGGCGGCAGGCAACACCAGGCTAAAGGGAAAAAAGCAGCCGGCAATGATCAACCCGTAGTAATAGAAGGGTTGGGTCCGTCGAAATTCCGGTGTGGTGAAGCGGGCAATCGACTCCTTCATGATGCCGTAGTAGGGAAAATCAGGACAGGCGATGGAGAGTCCGACAAACCACGGGAGGACAACGGCCAAAAAGAGGAGGACGTGCGAGAGCCGAAAGAATGAACCGATGAGAGCCCGCCGACCTGAGACGAGATGGTAGACGCTCATGACCAACAGTGGCACAAGAAACCCGACAGGCCCCTTGACCAAGGTCGCTATTCCGGAGGCGAGCGTTGCTAAAAGGTACCAGTTGCGCCGCGCCCTCCCTTCGACCTCTCCGGCACAAAAAGCCGCCAGAATGGCCAGACTGACAAAGAGTCCCAGCATCATGTCGAAGATGACGATTCGGGCAAAAGCCTCGAAAAGCGGGGTCAGGGCAATCACAACAATCGCCAACCCCGCGGTCGTCGTGCCATAAACCCGTCGGCAGAAGACAAAAAGGACCATGAGCCAAAGCCAGGCCGATAGGGCGGATGGCAGTCGCGCAGCCCATTCGCTATCCCCAAAAGCGTTGAGAGCGAGGGCTGAGGCCTTGAAGAAAAATGCGGGCTTATCGAGGTAGGTTGCCCCATCGTAGGTGGGCACAAGCCAGGAGCCCGACACTTTCATTTCGCGGGCTACCTCGGCATTGCGGCCCTCGTCCGGAGACAGCAGAGAGAAATCGCCCAAGTGGACGAATGTCGCCCAGGTCGCAAGGAGCACTGCAAGGAAGGGACCGACCCAGGCCGGAACGGATGATTTGCTTGGTGTGGAGGACAGCATCAGGAAACGTAGGTCTCGATGGAATCAAGGCGGGGGTAGCCCGAGGGGGCAGCGGCAGCGAATCCCGGCCCGAGAAAGACCTGCCGACCGAGGCCTGCCTCGCTCTGCCCCAGAATTTGTAGGCCGAGAGAGAGCGCCACTCTCACCGGATGAACTGCGCGCCAGCGCGGATCGGACCCCGCATGATCACGCCGAAAGCGGACCCGGCAAGGCTTCACGGGCGCGCGCTATGGCCGCTCGAACCTGCGAAGGCGCGGTTCCACCCAGATGATCTCGAGCATTGAGGGAGCCTTCCAGAGTAAGCACCTCAAAGACATCCTCTGAAATGACCCCAGAGAAAGCGGTCAATTCCTCAAGACGGAGCTCTGAAAGATCCCGCCCAGTCTCAACCCCTAGACGAACGGCCTTACCGACGATTTCATGGGCATCCCGGAAGGGAATCCCTTTTCGCACCAGATAATCTGCAAGATCCGTCGCCGTAGCATAGCCCTTGAGGGCCGCATCTCGCATGGCCGAACGATTGGGCGCCAGATGAGGCACCATGTCGGCAAACGCACGCAAGGAGTTTCTTACCGTATCAAGGGTATCGAAGAGGGGCTCCTTGTCTTCTTGATTGTCCTTGTTATAGGCCAGCGGCTGCCCCTTCATCAGGGTCAAAAGCCCCACTAGATGTCCAAAAACCCGCCCCGACTTGCCACGGACCAATTCCGGCACATCGGGATTCTTCTTCTGGGGCATGATGGAGGAGCCCGTACAGAACGCATCTGGAAGGTCAACAAAACCGAATTGAGCCGAGGTCCAAAGGATCAGCTCCTCGGAAAACCGGGACAGGTGCATCATGATCAAACTGGCACAGGCCGTGAACTCAATCGCAAAGTCGCGATCGCTGACGGCATCAAGGGAGTTACGGGCCGGTCGATCAAAACCCAAGAGCTCTGCCGTCAAGGGACGATCCAAGGGGAAGGTCGTGCCCGCTAGGGCGGCCGCCCCCAAAGGCATCACATTGACCCGCTTGCGGCAGTCCGCAAGACGCTCGCGATCCCGATCCAGCATCTCAAACCAGGCCATCAGGTGATGACCAAAGCTAACCGGTTGCGCAACCTGAAGATGGGTGAATCCGGGAAGAATCGTCTCGACTTCCTTCTCGGCAAGATCCAGAAGGGCCGATTGAAGCCTCTGGATCAGCGCCATCAGTTCATCGAGTTCGTCTCTGAGGTAAAGGCGAATGTCAGTGGCGACCTGATCGTTGCGGGAACGCCCCGTATGGAGTTTTTTACCGACCTCGCCAAGCCGCTGCGTCAGCCGCGCCTCGATGTTCATGTGGACATCTTCAAGTTCGACGGACCAGATGAAGGTCCCGGCGCGAATCTCGGCGTCAATCTCATCCAGCCCGCGAACGATCGCATCACGTTCTTCGGCGGTCAGAACGCCGATCCGGGCCAGCATGGTCGCATGGGCCTTGGAACCCTGAATATCGTGATGAGCCAGCCGTTTATCGAAGTCGACGGATGCCGTAAAGGCCTCCACAAATTTGTCGGTGGCCTCGCTGAATCGGCCGCCCCAGGGCTTGGCTTCGCTGCTCATTGGTCTCTCGCGGGAATAGAACCTCTGATTATAGCGCGAAGCGAGCGGCTCTAGCCTTCCTGTTGGGTCTGTTCGGTGGAGTCAGGCCTAGGGTTTCCAATCAATGCCCTGAACTCGATTTCGACAAAGTCTTTAAGCAGCTGCCGGTCCAGACGCTTGCGACGGGTTCTTGAGCCATGGCTTCCTGCCACCGGTGAGTCCCTTTCGGGACTTGCCTGAAGAGGCAACTCGAAGAACGATCCCCGATCCTCTCCGTAGTTGGTCGACCAAAAATCCTCATAGGCGCTCCCGGGATCCCCGGGGCGAAGATGTAAGGTGATCTGGTTGATGGTTTTCACCGCATAAATCCGGGGGATTCCAAGCGCCTCGGAAACAGCCTTCATGGCAATCAGGGTCGCCGTTGCCGAATTGATCTGGCGATTAAAGAGAGAGGCCTCGCGACGAAGCTCCCGATCACCATAGGACTGGGACCCCCCCACAAAGAGCACCGCATCATCACGATCATCAAACGGCTTTGAGGAGACGATCGAAAACGTCATGCGATGCAGCAGCCGCGACTGAAACCAGTATTCCAGAATCAGATCACCCTCCCAGCAGGGTGAGCCGTCGACGTGCGTCCTGACCGGTAAGTCCAGCCGGAATTCGCCTTGCTGATTTTCTCCGGCCTGGACAGCAAAAACGATGGCCCCATGCTGAAGGCGATCAAACAATTCTTTGGGAAAATGGGCGTTGATAAAGCGGCAGTGATGATCCAGCTGCAGAAGCCGCACCGGCCCTGAAAAATTCCGCGAAAGATACGGTGCGGTAAATTTCCGAAGATAAACGTGGATCAGACCGGTGCTCGCAGCCGCCTCCGCGTAGGGCGTCTCTAAGAAAGCCCTGCGATAGGCCGTGTAACGGGGCCAGGTAACCAAGAGAACCCCGATGCGCTGAACCTTGGCCAGCCACCCTCCGGCTTGAGACGTTTTATGATTTGACATGATCCGCTGTGTACAGGGACCCACCGCAACGGGCCATCCAGAAAAAGCATGGCGCCATTCTAACAACCCAACCCCAGGTTCGCTCTCAAAGAACCCAGGCGCAGCCCAGGATCAGGCCGGCCATTTCACGAGGCCGATTTTCTTACAAACCGAGAGGTTTCTATGAACCCGGAGCTTTGGTAGGATCAGCGAAAAATAGCGATAGTCAAAAATGACACAACCAACCCAACTTCCGGCCTGGCGGGCACTCGAAAAGCACCGACAGGAAATGGCAGGGGTCCACATGCGGGATCTCTTTGCTGCCGATCCGCAGAGGTTCGAGCGGTTTTCGCTGAACTTCAACGACATTCTCTTCGATTTTTCGAAAAACCGGATTACCGAGAAAACCCAGAGCCTTCTGGAGCAACTGGCCGAGGAATCCAAGCTTTCCGCCAAGATTGAAGCCATGTTCCGGGGGGCCCGGATCAACGTGACGGAAAATCGCGCCGTCCTCCACATCGCCCTCAGGAATCGCTCCAACCGCCCCATCCTCTTGGATGGCGATGATGTGATGCCGGACGTGAACCGAGTGCTCGGGATGATGCGTCGCTTTACCGAGGCGGTCCGCTCAGGTCGCTGGAAAGGATGCACCGGCCGCTCCATCACCGATGTCGTGAACATCGGAATTGGGGGTTCCGATCTCGGCTCACGGATGGTGGTCAAGGCACTGACCCCGTATGTCGACCCGGGGCTACGGGTCCATTTCGTCTCCAATGTCGACGAAGCCGACCTCATTCAGACCCTGAGGGGCCTCGACCCCGAAACCACCCTCTTCTGTGTCGCCTCCAAGACCTTCACGACCCTCGAGACCATGGCCAATGCCAAGTCCGCCCGGGACTGGCTCCTCAATCAGGTCAAGGACACGACGGCCGTCGCGCGACACTTCATCGCGATTTCGACAAACACCGAAAAAGTCGCTGAGTTCGGCATCGACACCGCCAATATGTTCGAGTTCTGGGATTGGGTCGGTGGACGCTACTCGATCTGGTCTGCTATCGGGCTTCCGATCGCTCTGGCCTTGGGCATGGATCGCTTTGAAGCCATGCTGGAAGGGGCTCACCGGATCGATGAACACTTTAGGACAGCGCCCTTCCACCGGAACATTCCGGTCATCATGGGTCTCCTCGGGATTTGGTACGACAATTTCTTTGCCGCTGATGCCTATGCCATCCTGCCTTATGACCAATATCTGGAATACCTTGCGGACTATCTCCAGCAAGGCGATATGGAAAGTAATGGCAAAACGGTCGATCTTGAAGGCCACCCGGTCAACTACAGCACGGGACCCATCATCTTTGGTCAGCCCGGTACCAACGGCCAGCATGCTTTCTACCAGCTCATGCATCAGGGAAGCGCACTGATCCCCTGCGATTTCATCGCGGCGGCCCAAAGTCACCACAATCTCGGCGACCATCACGAGCTGCTCATTTCGAACTATATTGCGCAAACTGAAGCCCTAATGCTCGGAAAAACCTTTGAGGAGGCCAAGTCCGAACTCAAGGCCGCAGGGGTGACCGGGGAAAGACTTCAGGAACTCGCGGCCGCAAAAACCTTTCGCGGTAACCGCCCCTCCAATTCGATCCTTTATAAGAAGCTCACACCCGAAACGCTGGGAAGCCTGATCGCGCTCTATGAACATAAGATTTTTGTTCAGGGCGCCATATGGAACATCAATTCCTTTGATCAAATGGGCGTTGAACTGGGCAAGCAACTCGCCCGCGCCATCTTTACGGATCTTCGGGACAAGGAGTCGGTGCACTCGCACGACAGCTCCACCAACGGACTCATCAATCGCTATAAAACTCTTCGAGGCTAATCCCGATGCGTGAACTGGTCGTCACCCTCAGCCCCGATGACCTCGCACGCGAGGCCGCCGGCCGACTCATCGAATTGATTGCCGATGCCATTCGCCAGAGAGGCCGCGCCTCGATCGCCCTATCCGGCGGAAGCACCCCAAAACGGCTCTACCAGCTTTTGACCCAGCCGCCTTACTCCGTTGCCATTGACTGGTCCAAAGTCCACCTCTTTTTTGCCGACGAGCGATTCGTCCCCCATGATGACGCCGACAGTACCGTCCGACTGGTTCGCGAGACCTTGCTGGCCGGCGTCAAGGTGCCGGAAGATCACTTCCATACCATGCCGACCACGGGAGATACCCCTGAAGCCTGTGCAGCTCAGTATGAAGAGACCTTGAGACAACATTTTGGCAGTGACGACACGGCGTTCGACTTGACCTTCCTGGGTATGGGGCCGGATGGCCATACCGCCTCCCTGTTCCCCGGATTTCCAGTCGCAGAAGGTCTCGTCGCGCCCGTTTATGACTCCCCCAAGCCGCCGCCTGTTCGACTCACCCTGACCTACGGGACCCTCCGAAAATCCCGCGCGATCTGGTTCCTGGTCACTGGCGCCGACAAGGCAGAACCCTTGGAAGCTGCTTTCGCATCCGACCCTCAGGATGCTTCGGCGCTCCCCGCAGCCCGGATCTTTGATCGCGAGGGCCACAGCCTCTGGCTGACCGATCCCGATGCGGCACGCCGGGTTACTGCAGCCCCTTAAAACGGTCAAAAATCCCGAACTTGACGCCCCTGACTTTCCCCCAAGGGGCGGTTTCCTTTATCCTTACCGGTTCAGAAAACTACAACGCCAAGGACACGAGCCATGAGCAAACCCAAGAAAGTCGCACTCCTTACTGCAGGCGGTCTCGCCCCCTGCCTGAGCTCCGCTGTCGGCGGGCTCATCGAGCGCTACACCGAAATCGATCCCAGCATCGAAATCATCGCCTACCGCGGTGGCTACAAGGGCCTTCTGCTGGGTGACTCCTACAAAATCACCCCGGAAATCCGCGAGAAAGCGCACATTCTTCACCGCTTCGGTGGTTCAGCGATCGGCAACAGCCGCGTCAAGCTGACCAACGTCAAGGACTGC
>JBDKLO010000108.1:0-15627 GCA_039795615.1 Pseudomonadota bacterium | reverse complement strand
GGTAAGGCTTAGCGTACCTGCTGAACGCCATTCCGATGCTCTCAATGGAGTTCTTACCACCGTGGGTGATGGAGGCTGTGCGATTGGTTCACACCTTCAGTCGCAGTCCTGCACCATGAAGGATTCGAAGCATCGTATCGAAACGGGGCTTCGTTTCTGGCTTCAAGGTCTCGTATAGGCCTCCCCCAAGCCCGGTTTGCTCTGCGATAGCGACCATCCCTTTTCTTTGGCCACATAGCCCAGAGCTCTCTTGGCCTCTTCCATATCGCCATCATCAAGAACCTGGGTACGGTATTCACAGATGGCATCATCGCTATCTAGGAACTCGGATAGATCAAACATCGTGATTCCCTTGCTCATTGCTCATTGCTCAATATTGCTGGGGGGCGGAGAAATTTTTTGAGTCTCACGAAATAGACAGAACTTCTGTTGTGATTCACAAAACCAAAAAAATGAGACATTAACTGATTTGTTGCTAGTCGGTGAGACACAAGCATGAACGAATCCGAAACTCGGCGTCGTTCGGCTCGGAATCACAAGCTAACTGCGTATAATTTGCGTAATTGGGTAATGATGCGTAAGGCACTGTAGAACATAATCGCAACGGAAGACCAAGACAATGTCTATATATATCAGTCAGATAGGATTGCCTTTGGCCCTTTTAATGCAGTGGTCGTGGGTTCGAATCCCACACGACCCACCATTCACCTCAAGACCTAAAAAAACGCACACATTCCGCTGCGTGTTTTTTGGTAATCTCCCCCATTGATGCATCTCGACAGTCGGATCAGACGCAACGTCTTCCGTTGCTTCATCTCCGAAAGCTTTCCAACCGCGTGATACAAATCTGAGATTTGTATTCGCTAAACCCTATTAGCGGTGCGCACGCATGCGTAATGAGCCGTCAGCCCCAGGTCGACCCGAAGAAAATGTGAACCCGTCCCCAGAGATAGCTCCAGTTGAGGGCCTCTTCAAGACGGGAGCCAACGTCGTTTTGCATCACGTCCAGGATACTGGGAACGCAATAGTATCTGCGACCAAAGGGTTGGCCAATCAAGCAGCTCAAGAAATCGATGGAAAAGGCTTGGCCTGTGGCGTCGTTGCGATGAGCGCTGGTGAAGCTGTTGGTTCGGCTATCGGCGGTGTGATTGGGGCTGTCGCTGGACCTGGTGGCGCCATAGTTGGGGCTCAGATCGGTGCATTTGCCGGAGGATCTCTGGGCGCTCGTTATGGATACGACTATGCCGCAGACAAACCTGAAGGCTCGCCCTCACCAGAGGCGATCGAGCCAGAAGCCGTTCTCGCCAAGCGGGGAACCGAACGGCTCGGGGAAGCCGTTGGAGAAGCGGGTGGCGTTGCGCTGAGCTCGGTCCTTGGAAGTCCGATGACCCGGTCTGTTTTGGGCAGGATCGGCGGTCGTGTTGGCGGCTCCATCGCGGAACATGCCACCGAAGCACCTCCTGAGACCCTTGAGGGACCCAATGCTTCGCAGAACAGCTACCGCAAGCCCCCTCCCAAGGTCTGGTTCAAGCGAATAGCCAAAGAACATCTTGCCGAGACGGTTCTCTCAGGGGCACTCGGTCTCGCCGGGGGATTGGTGGGCGGAGGGATCGGGCAGAAACTCGGGCACAGTGCCGGAATTGTCGCTTCCAGCCGACTTCGATTCGGCGAACCGAATGGGCCTGAATCCCTGGATCCACCGGATGTAAAAATTGACGAATCGAAAGAATGAGTTTCGCCCTAACCTCTTTCCTTTCGAAGAGCGCGGTGTCATGTACTCATTAAACCGATCGGTTATGTCCGACTTCGTTCAGTAAGCGGCTTTAGCCAGGTTCCCTCGCATACATTCCTGAAAAAACTGGCCACCATTGAGGCCCCAGAGACTTCTGGACCCCGTGATTATTTATACAATCAGCAAGCTGAACAAAACTTGAGGCGATTAACCCACCTCACGTAAACACCAGGGGTCATTCATGGATATCTATTGGATCTACGATATACCGAGCCTAGAGCTTGGGCTCGGCATTAAAGCCGTATTCTTAACAGTGTCACTGACGGCACTGGTGGCCACGCGTGGAATCATCGCCAAACATTTCTACAAGTCTCATGAAGCGGATCAAGCCGTCAGCGCCATTTTTGGCGCCGTGGGTATGCTTTATGGCCTTCTATTAGGATTGGTGGCTGTTGCCGCCTGGCAAAACTTTGACAAGTTAAATGACCTCGTAGATGAGGAAGCCGCCTCCATTATCCAGCTCTACCGGTGTGTCAATGTTCTCAAGGATCCATCGCACGAAGCGATTCTTGCAGACCTTAAGACTTACACGAAAGACATCATTGAAATTTCGTGGCCCGCCCATAAACATGGCCAAAGCCCCATGACCGGTATCGATTTGATTACCACCCTTCACAAGAAACTTGCCAACTATGAGTCAAAGGCAAAAAACCAGCCCGCAAGCTATAGCGAGGCAGTCTCTGCATTTTCCGACATGGTGAAAGCGAGAAGAATGCGCGTCAACGGGGTAGACATAGGAATCCCGAGTGCCCTTTGGATTGTGATTATTGGCGGCGCCGTCCTGACGATTCCAATTACCTTCTTTTTTCACCTGCCATCCCTCAAAACCCACGCACTCTTGACCGGGTTTTATGTCGTTTTCTTGGCCGGCATGATTGCCCTGATCGCGGTTCTTGATAACCCTATCCGCGGTGAAATAAGCATTTCCACTGAGCCATATCAAAAAGCACTTGAGGCCATGACCCGGATTGATGAAGACAATCATGCCATCTCAAACGACTTGAAATAGTCCGAAATATTTAAGGATGGCCCTTTGTTAACCTTGATCCACAACTTGTGGAGATCGCCACTTTCCTCGCCGCCCCCTGGCGGGAAATTAGCGCCTCCACGAGTTGTTTTGGCTTCGACGGTTTACTTCAAGATACGCAAGGGAATACAGAGTTTGTATCCTTCTAGCCGAATTGACTTGATTAGTGGGCGATTCCCCAGTGTGGGCCTCAGTTTCGAGCGGATCCGAGTCAAAATGACGGCCAAAGCCCGGCGCCCGGCACCATCGTCAGGCAAGGCCAACAATTCAAGAAGCCGCAAAGTAGAAAGCTTTTGATCTGGCGCCTGAGCAAAGGCCTCCAGAATCTCAACCGCCCCTTCTCCGAGACTGAAGCTCAGCTGATTGGGAGACTCGAGGACACCTGACTGACAATCCAATTTCCAGCGATCATCGCTCGCGACCTTGAGAGTGAGGTGGCGAGTGAGCGATTGCATGGCGGCCAATAACTCACGGGAACGAAGGGGCTTCGTGAGATAAAGATCCGCGCCTGCCTCATAACCCAGCACTTTATCGCCAGGCCTGACCCGGCCTGTCAGGATAATGATCAGAAGGTCGGAACTTAGTTGGCGGTAACGACTCGCAATACTCAGACCATCCTCTTCGGGAAGACTGAGATCGATAATGAGAAGGTCTGGCATACCCTCCTTTGCAATTTCATCCAGACTTTCACCACAATCAGCGCCATAGACGTCATAACCTTCATCACGGAGCCGAATCAAAACCTCCTCCTGATGCGCGAGGTCATCCTCCACCACCACGACCTTGATGCTGGATGGCCAACTTACGACTCGCATGGGATCCATACAGAGAAGGCCACCATGGATGGCTTGATCTCCGCTCCTATGTAACCTGACAACACATTGATAATTTGATTCGAATACCACAATCCCAAGCCCATGCCCGGCAAAAAGGCAATGCTGTCAGATCGGTAATACTTTCTGAACAGCTTCTTGGGATCTGGGGCAATTCTGGGATCAATATAGTTTTCGCAGCGCACCATCACTCCCCGACGTCCGCGTTTAAATTGCTCAAAGACCTGAAGGGCAACCTGACTGTTTCTCAAAGAATACTTAATCGCGTTTTCAATAAGGTTACTGATTACGGTGCCATATAAAAAAGGATCCGTGAGTATGGAAGAGGAGAACTGACAATCGAATATAATTCTTTCTGGAGCAACTGAAAAATCAACTCGATCTTGAAGAAAAGACTTCAGATCAATCTCCTTCAATTTTGGAGATATCTCATTCAACTCCATTAGATCCGTATCGATGCATCGTGATATGACATCTTCTATTCGCTCACTGGCTAATAGAAGATTCATTGCACGTCTTGATAAGTACTCATCGCCCTGATCCTCCTGAAGATTCTCTGCCGCCATTTTGATGGTTGAGAGCGGCGTTCTGACCTCATGAGCGAGAATGGCAATAAAATCTCCGAGCAACTCTCGCTGCGCCCTTTGCTCATTCAGCAATCGACGAATATAGGCGCTGACCGCCAGGACCGGGATAGCCAGAACGAGATTGATGGGAAGGGCGAGGGGATACTCGGGATTCGGTTGCGTTCCCCAGAGGTAGACACTCAACCCCGTCATTAAGAGCATCATCAAGCCGGATCTAAATCCCAGAAAGAAACTAGCGAGAACAATCGCAAGACCAAAGGGAAACTGCTGCTGAATGCCCATTAACTTTACGGTAAAAGACTCCCTGATAAAAAAACACACCACCACTATAAGTGCAGGCAGTAAAACGTATCGAGTCACCGCCATCATTGGCTTCTGTGTCAGCGCATACAGATCACTAGGGGGTCTTTTCACTTAAAACCTAATAACCCCAATCAGCTTGGGGTTTGTAACAGCAAATTATAAACAATTCTAAATCTGATCAATAGCAGGAATCTAACATGTTTATGCGCCCCTCCCATCGCAATAAACTGAAATATAGATACCCAACCCTTTGTATCCGCTCAGTTTCTTAATCTGCATCAGAGACGATTTAAAACGGCTTACCGATCTGACCACCCAACCAGACCCGAACAGATGCCCCCCCCCTTTGGCTCGAGCCAACCACCAGAAAGCATTGCATTCATGAAAAAAATGACCATCGGCAAAAACCGCATCAGAAAAAATACAAATTCCCTCGCTCACTAGGCCACCGCTTGGGCCAAGAAACTCACTTTCAGGCACGGTCTCGTCATCCCCTCACGCGAGATTAGAGGATCCCGGAATCACCATGGACTCCTCCGCCTCCCGCTTCAATGCATGCCACCAGAAAACAGGGCATTTATTTTTTGTGAAACCAACTCTCTGATTTCGAATGACATTTTAAAAACCGACTATAATTCCGATGGAATAAAGATATTCAGGCAAACGTCTTCAAGAGGGGGATACCTGAATTTCAGGTTTTACTTATCCACCGTCTCGAGGTTCTGACATGCTGCATGCCATCGTTAGGTGCCTGCTTCCCCTCACCCTGATCCTCGGCATACCCACAGGTGCTCTGGCGGGCGGGGATTCTCAACTGACATGGCACATGGAGGTCGCCAGCGATCCCACCCAACCCCTGGTTAGGCAGACACGACTGATCGATGCAGCCCGGGGACTGAGCGCCCAAGGCGTTCAAAACAAAATGGTAGGCGGAACGCTAACGGCATCCGGCAACAACAGTGCAACGGAGCTCCAACAATTTCTCTTCAGTCAAGGGAGTGATCGTCTGGAGATTTTGGACTCCCCCACAGACATTGATCTTGATGTTCCCAAGGATGCTCAGGGACTCGTCCTGGATCTCCAATACAACCCGAGCACGGGCTACCAGTGGGACATTTCCGACAAAGGGATTAATTCGATATCCATTAGTGACGATTCTCCCGAAACCCCTTCCAGAACTGTCGGGGCACCGGCGATCCGCCATATACGCATCAAAGCCAAGACAAACCTCGGAGCCGCGCGGCTTTCATACCATCGCGCTTTTGAATCCACCCCAATTAAGACCAAACTGGGGCTGAAGGTGACGAACAATAGCGCTGACGCTCACGTCCGTCTCTATGACCCAGCACTAGCCACTTCAGCAGTAACAGCCATTTCCCCCAACGCCGGGGCCACAGGTGGCGTGATTCCCCTGCCAGGCAACAGTCTGTCTGCTCGCGCTGTAGCCGCCGTTCCATCGTCCTATGACGCAAGGTCCCTTAACCTGATTCCGAACACGATCCGCGATCAAAAAGCCTGTGGCTCTTGCTGGGCATTTGCAACCGTCGGTGTTCAGGAAGTGGCTGCCATCAAGGCAGGCCTTCAACCCACGAGCACCATCGATCTTTCGGAAGAATTCTTGGTGTCCTGCAACAAGGAAGGCTACAACTGCAATGGCGGATGGTGGGCACACCACTATCATGTTGGCAGCCTGGCCAACAGCCAACTCTTCATTGGCGCCGTTAAAGAATCCGATCTCGCTTACACCGCCACCAACAGCGCGTGCCAAGCCATCCCGAATCATCCCATTCGCTCCGGATCCTGGGGATCTGTCGCTCCCGTCGCCAATAGCATCGGGGCCACCACCGACATCCAGAACGCCATCATGACCTATGGTGCGGTGGCAACGTCCGTCTGTGTCGATAGTGGCTGGTACAGCTATGGCGCCTCTTCCGGGGTCTACAGTCCAACCACCAACGCGTGTAATGGCTCTGTGAACCATGCCGTATTGCTGGTTGGATGGGATGATTCAACGCAGAGCTGGCTGTTGAGGAACTCCTGGGGTCCGGGCTGGGGAAACAATGGCTACATGCAGATCAAGTACGATCCCAATGGCCAAAACTCTCACGTGGGTTACGCCTCGACCTGGGTGACAGCCGCGGCAAATACCTTGAGCGTGAGCGTAGCCGGGAGCGGCTCGGTGACGAGTGCCCCTACCGGGATCTCGTGCACCGCCAATTGCAACAGCACTTTTGCCCCAGGAACTTCGGTCAGTCTGACGGCAACACCCGCCAGTGGCGCTCAATTCACTGGCTGGTCCGGCGCCTGTTCCGGCACCACCAGCTCCTGCTCGGTTAACTTGGCCAATCCTGCCCTGGTTACCGCTAACTTCAGCCAGCCGTCCTTCGCCTTGACGGTGTCCAAGAACGGCAATGGCAGTGTCACCAGCACTCCTTCCGGCATTGATTGCGGGGCAATCTGCAGCGCAACCTTCACTTCAGGCGCCACGGTTAACCTCACGGCAATCCCCGCAACGGGTTACCTTTTCAGTGGCTGGTCAGGCTGCACCAGCAGCAGTGGCCCATCGTGCAGCGTCACGTTAAGCGCGGCAAGGTCCGTGGTAGCAACCTTTGCACCTTCAACCTATGGCCTGACCGTTTCTACGACGGGAAGCGGGGTTGTCACCAGTAGTCCTGCAGGCATTAATTGTGGCGTGACCTGTTCCAGCCTCTTTGCCAACGGCTCAAGCGTCACCCTGACAGCCAGCCCTGCGACAGGCTTCGTGCTTTCGGGCTGGACAGGATGCACCAGCGCCAGTGGAAGCAGTTGCTCTGTGACGATGAGTGCAGCCAAAACCGTAGCGGCCACATTTGTGCCCAACACCAGCGTTCTAAGCGTCTCCAAAACGGGGAACGGCACCCTCACCAGCACCCCTTCGGGCATCAATTGCGGCACGGTGTGTTCGGCAAGCTTTGCGACGGGATCCACCGTCACCCTGACAGCCACCCCTGCGACAGGTTATAGCGTTAGTGGATGGTCGGGCTGTACCAGTAGCAGCGGAACGTCCTGTTCGGTCAACCTAACTGCGGCCAAATCGGTATCGGTCACCTTTGGTGCGACACCTTCGACCTATACTCTTAACGTCATAAAATCGGGAAGTGGCAGTGTCAGCAGTAGTCCTTTGGGAATCAGTTGCGGGACAACATGCCAATTTAACTTTAATGCCGGGACGACCGTCACTTTGACCGCAACCCCGGCGGCAAAAAAACGATTTAAAGGATGGAGTGGCGCCTGCTCGGGGACAGGGAGTTGTAGCGTCAGTATGACCGCAGCAAAAAAAGTCGGGGCCACGTTCCAATAGCTCCAGACGCAACAAAGTACGGTTGCCGCTGGCTCCCGGCGGCAACCGCCCGTTCTAGGGGAATGAGTGCCCTTCACTCATTCAGGGCAAGATGGGCTGTGATGACCTGAAACGGTTTTTTTGAAACCACAATGCTGCCGAGATAAGGATTGGACAGTTCAACCACGACGTAGATGTTGAAAGCAATGACCAGTGACATTAACGAGGTCATTGCCGCTTGCATCCAGAGGCTCTCCAGCACGAAAAAGTAACTAAAGACCACCGTCACCAGTCCGCCAATCAGGAGAACTTCCCACTCAAGATCCGGCAGTCGGTATTCAACATGACTGATGCGTTGTCGCCGCATCGTCCAAGCCGAGGTGAGTTCATCCTGCACTTTGTCGTAAACTGTCTGCTGACCCTGTGTCTTAGGTTCAATCGCATCGAGCTTTCGACTGATCGACACCAGAAGCCCCCGGGCGACATCATCACGGTGCCCGCTCTTCATCGTTTCCCATTCAGATTCGATGACCCGGTTGGCGTAGGTTTTGATCAAAGACTGAATTTCGGCACCCTGAGGCTGTGGTAATCGCTCTGCATGCAGGTGAATCATGAAAAGGGCGCTCGCTTCACTTTCGACGTCCGTCTTGGCATCGTCAAATCGTGCCTGAGCATCAAAAATAATCAGGCCGACGAGAACGGCATAGAACGTCCCTACCACTGAAAAGTAATAGCCCCCCACCTCGTGACAAGACTGGAGTCGCTCCGGCCCTAACAACTTTCGGAAGGTGATTTGCCCTAGGCATGACAAAATGATCGAGGCCACGATGACATGAGTGCTATAGCTCGTGACAATATGATCGACCAAGTTCAGGCTGTTCGTGACTTCACTCATGACTTTTTATCTACACATGATGCGGCAAAACATTGGGCTCGATTCGGAGCACTCCAACAGCCAAAGATTAGGTTTAATGAGGGCTGATGGCCTCATGTCCTCTAGTTTGCCTGATACGGTGGCAATTGCCGAGAGCCTGGCGAATGAACACGCCCACCAGAGAAGGGGTTCATGTCGATCGGAGTCGCGCCGGGGGCTCCCACGGCTGATCCTCTTTCCGCTCCTCTGGTTCGGCTTCTCGAATCCGGCAAAATCCGCACCGCCGCCAAAAGGAATTACAGAGTCTGCCGGTTTCTGGACCCAAGCCGTCGGAGAAGGCAATCTCTCGGGCCTCGATGAGCGACTGGGCTCCGTCAGACTCTGGATGGAGTCGCAAGGCCGATTCAATAACGCCAATCCGATGGAGAATATGAATTTCTATCAAGGGATGATTCGCACCGCCATGGGTTACGCCGTAACCGATCGCCTGACCGTCTGGGCGGGTTACACCTATCTTCCGACTGAAAACTACAATCAGGGTTATGTGGGTGAACAGGATGCCTGGCCGGCCATCCGGTACATTTTTCCCAGCAAGCTCGGAACCGTCACCCTCCGGGAAATGGTTGAAATGCGTTTTACTCGAGGTGATGCGCCGGGGATTCGGCCGCGCACCCTGATCAAGCTGATTCATCCATTTGAGTTTGAGCCTCGGTTTGGGCTAGTCGTTTGGGATGAGTTTTTCTTCAATGCGAACAATGTCGCCAACAATCCAAATGGCGGGTATTCCGGTTTCAACCAAAACCGTGCTTTTGCGGGTATCAGCTGGATCGTCAACGAAAATGCTCGTCTGGAGTTCGGTTACATGAACCTGATGGCCAACAAGTCCAAGCCCGACCTCCCCTATAGCGCCTACAACAGCCTAAATACCGTTTCCGCCTCAGTATTCATGGGGTGGTAGCCCCTTCACCCCGATCACACTGCTCCAATTGAGGACGTCTATGCCGACTCGCTCACGACAGCCACAAATTTTTCTGCTGTTTTGCCTGCCTTTTCTTTTGATCGCCTGCACGGCAGTTCAACATGACAGTGCACTCGACAAGCGATTCTTGAGTCATGACCTGAGATCAGCAGAATCCCTGGCGCAAAAGACCGGGCAACAAGATCTCGGCTGCGCGAATGTAAAGACGGAAGAACTCTCTGCCAAGAATGCCGAGGGCGCGCCCATGGGCCCTGTGTGGACCAACTATACGATCCGGATCAGTGGTTGCGGAAAAGAAAAGTCTTACAAAATTCAATGCGAAGCAGAATATGCCTGCTTTCTGGCGAAATAAGAGGGAACATAGCTTTGGTGCGATTGTTCACAACGACCTCCCCGAAGGGTATCCCGAACCCGTAGTTGGCTCTGAAACCCCGTGCTAGTATTTTCACGATATTTTAATTGAAAGCAGATCGGTTGAAATGCGCTATGAACTTCGGTTTCCACATCAAGTTAATGCTTTGGCTTTCCATCGCGGCGCCACTCACAGGTTGCGGAGTCATCGGTTATCACCGCGACATGGAAGATCATCCGCAAGGAAAACCCCGATGCGGCTCCATCACTTGGGAAAGCTGCTCCTATTGATGGGGTGACCGTCACCCGGGCTTCCCTCTTCGCTGCAAAGCCACCTCAACCTCCGATCGACCCGGGGCTGTCACACACCCGAGATAAAATTGTCATTCAGGCAATTCGGAGGATTGGGGGCAATGCCGGGCAGCTATTCGATCACGCACAAGGGACGCCACTACTCGTTCGAGAATCTCAGAACGCTGATGGCAAAGGCGAGTCCCAGGCGCTCAGCTGACGAGCTTGCTGGGCTCGCCGCCGAGTCAGAGGTCGAACGCGCCCTGGCACAAAGAGGTCTTGCCGAAATCCCTCTGCAACGTTTCCTCAATGAGCCTCTCATTCCCCCAGAGTCCGATGAGGTGTCGCGACTAATTCTGGATCGTCATGACACGCAGGCCTTCGCCCCCATCCGAAACCTCTCCGTTGGCGAATTTCGCGAGTGGCTACTTTCCCATCCCGGCGACCCCAGCACCATCGCCTGGGGCATCACTCCTGAAATGGCGGCAGCGGTCAGCAAGATCATGCGAAATCAGGATCTGATTGCCGTTGCCAGACGATGTCGCGTCGTGACTCGCTTCAGAAACACGCTAGGCCTGGAAGGCTGCCTTTCAACGCGCCTCCAGCCCAACCACCCAACCGATGACATTCGGGGCATTGCCGCAACGATTCTGGATGGTCTTCTCTATGGCAGCGGCGATGCCGTAATCGGCATCAATCCTGCCACCGACCATCTGGGAAATGTCGGCCGACTGATTCACCTGATGTCTGACCTCATCGAAAAATATTCGATCCCGACCCAATCCTGCGTCCTCTCCCATGTCACAACGACCATGGAGCTCATCCAGAAAGGGTATCCCGTCGATCTCGTCTTTCAGTCGATAGCGGGAACGGAGGCGGCTAACAAGAGTTTCGGTGTTGATCTTGGCATGCTGGCTGAGGCCAAGGCGATGGCAGAGTCTCTAGGACGCGGCAGGCTCGGACAAAACCTGATGTATTTTGAGACCGGTCAGGGGAGTGCGCTTTCGGCCAACGCCCATCATGGCGTTGATGCGCAGACCCTGGAGGCCAGAGCTTATGCGGTTGCCCGGGAATTTTCGCCTTTATTGGTCAATACCGTCGTCGGATTCATCGGCCCCGAATATCTTTACGACGCGAAACAGATCATCCGAGCAGGCCTTGAGGATCATTTTTGCGGCAAACTTTTGGGGCTGCCCATGGGTTGCGACGTGTGTTACACCAACCATGCCGAAGCCGACCAGAACGACATGGATAATCTCCTCACGCTACTGGGTGTCGCGGGCTGCAACTACATCATGGGAATTCCCGGTTGTGACGACATCATGCTGGCCTACCAGAGCACGTCATTCCACGATGCACTTTATGTCCGCGAAGTTCTGGGCAAAAGACCGGCGCCTGAATTTGAAGTGTGGCTTCAAGAAATGGGGCTTTTTGAGGACAACCGAAGGCTTCTCAACCACCCCACCCGAACCCGAATGATCCAGAGCTTCACCGACCAGATCGAGCGGAGCCACTGATGGATCCCTGGCATACGCTCCGCGCATTTACCCAAGCCCGAATCGGCCAGGGGAGCGTTGGCTCAGCGCAACGCACCGAGTCACTGCTTGATTTTCAGGTTGCGCATGCCGAAGCTCGAGATGCCGTCTGGAAGGAGTGGGATTGCGAGCACTTTCGCACCCAGGTGGAAGAGCGATTCGGTTTTGCCATCCGGGTGGACTCTCAGGCTGAGAGTCGATCCATTTATTTGAAGCGCCCTGATTTGGGCCGAAGCCTGAACAGCAACAGTCTTGATGCGCTGAAAGCATCCAAGGCGCAAGGTTTCGATATGGCACTGATTGTGTCAAACGGGCTTTCGACCACCGCAGTAGAAACCCATGCGCTGCCATTGCTAAGGGTCTTAAGGGAATCACTGCAAGGCTGCGGCCTCTCGACCAGCCCCATCGTGCTCGTGCCCAACGGGCGGGTTGCCCTTTCGGATCAGATCGGCCTCGCATTGAAGTCACGCGTCAGCCTGATCCTGATCGGGGAGCGCCCCGGACTTTCATCTGCCGACAGTCTCGGCGCCTACCTCACGATCGCTCCGGCAAACGGCAATACCGATGCCGAACGAAACTGCCTTTCCAATATTCGCGAACCCGATGGCCTTGATTATCGGACGGCTGCAGACAAGATCTGCTACCTCACCCTCAAGGGTTTACGACTCGGCATAGGAGGAGTTTCCCTCAAGGATGACAGCCCGGATGATCCGGCGCTTTTAGGGCAGTCCTTGCGCTTACTCGCTTGTGAGGGAACTGGCCGCTGAGCGAATGATTTCGGCGTAAGCCTCAGACGGTCGATCCCCCCAGTGATCCTCTGCGCATCGTTCGGTACTTTCCTGATAATCAAGGCTAAACAGGCCGAATCGTGCGGAGTAGGTCCCCCACTCGTAATTATCGAACAACGACCAGTACATGTAGCCCATAAGGGGAACGCCGCTTCGAGCCAATTCAAGCACCTCACCCGCATGCAGACGAATGAACTCACTCCGAATCATGCCATCGGTTCGCCGGTGAGATTGATTATCGTGGTCCCGGCGATGCGCCATTCCATTTTCCGCTATCAATAGGGGTTTCCCCGGATACGCCTCTGCCAGCAGTTTCGAAAAGAACCTCAACCCCTCGGGTAATACCCGCCAATCCCACCATTTACTGAAAAGACTGTTGCGAAAGCCATCAAAGGGATGAACTCTGGACGTCCACAATTGCGAGAGCCTGGGTAGTCGGAAACTGTGCGCACAGAAAGGGTCGTAATAGTCATAGGCGATGTAATCCATCATCACCTTCCGGGGAGACTCATACACACAGGCCAGGAGCGAACTGAAGGACGGTGAATGAATCCCTTTTCGAGCGAGCTGGGTTGCAGCCCTTCTCACAAAACCTCCCACAAGGCGTGAGAGCCTCCCCATATGCTCGCCTTCGAATTGGGAAATCGTGCGATTAAAGTCTTGGGCCTGGGAAAAAAGGAAAGCTTGGACATTCGCTGGAGAAATCATCCATTCCCGGAGCATCACCACATCGGTCAGCAGTTTGTCGAGCCAATAGACATCGCTGGTGTAGTTGTTAAAAGTGGCCATGACAGACCCCCAGCCTTTGTCCTCATAGAGGTCATGAATGAGGTTGTAGGCGCGGATATGCGCCTCCATCAGGGCCGTAAGAGCCGAGCTCGCCGATTGCAGCCCGCGCCTCGCCTCTGTTGGGAACTGATCCCCAAGGTATGTACTCATCACCAACATATTGGGCTCGTTGATGGTGATAAAATAGCGAACCGGATCGTGCCCCAAGGACACAAGAAAAGAATTGATGGTCAGCACGACCTCTTTGACGAAGCCGGAAAAAAACACCTGGATCTCAGTGTCCAGCCAAGGGTCACTTCCGAGCCAGGCTGGATGCACAAAGTGGTGCAAGGTGACGATGGGTTCGATCCCCAAATCACGACATGCAGCCAAGACCCCACAATACTGACGAAGCGCATCGTGATCAAAGGGGGGCGGAGCGCCTTTTTCATTGACCCACGTTGGCTGAACACGGCTCCACTCGATGCTCATCCTGAAGGCATTGAGCCCCAGATCGAGGCACCGGCGAAGGTCCTCCTCATAATGCGAGAAAAAGCGCGTGGAATCGCCGAGGGGATCCACATCTCCCCGAAGCTCGGCCGAAGCCCAATTTGTTTGGGGCTCTCCCATGCGGTTGTAGCCCCCCTCCGCCTGATAAGCCGAGATCGCCACACCCCAGAGAAAGTCTTTTTGATTCGACATCAGATCAGCGGAAGAGAGGGAGAATCTTCAGTGGAATTGACTATCTGGCAACAAAAGAAATCCTCGAGTCCAACTGGGAACCCGTCCGCCAGCCGACTCCATGTGCCGCACCTGGTGCGCAACCAAGCCAAGGGCTAAGGGATCATAGAGCAGCGTTTCAATGAAGATCGAATTGGCGCACTGGTTCTGATTGACGAGGTCCCCGCCGAACTGGTCTTGAAAGCTGGACCAGGGGGACCTGCACGCGGCGTCGATCACTTTGATACTGTCATGCGGGTTACTGCCTTTCAGTTTCCAAAGGCTGATGCTTCCCTTAATCGGCCCGACGGGATTTCCCTGCCCGATCCCGGCAAAAGACTGATTCACCGCGCCTTTAAGAAGGGCTCGATCAAAATCAGGGTTCTGCCGGATAACGTCCAAGTAGAGGCTTTTGCAGCGTGAGGCATCAAACGATCCCGTAAGCGCATCCACGCTGGTTTTCTTATCGGCTACGGAGACGCCCTGCGGATAGCAGGGGTTGCCATCAACCCCGCCCCCGACGGAATGAATCATCGATTTACGAGCCGCATTCTGCCCAAGACCCAGAAAACTGCGACTGACTATCCGATAGGAATGCCCCTGAAGCTGCCAGATCTTGGCGGCGGCCACCGCTTGCCCCTTAATTTCATAGGCAATCTGCGCAGATGCCCCGCCAATCTCCACAATTCCCAACGTCTCTTTTCCGGGGGCAAGCCGCCCGAGCAAGGCGTTGAGATCTGCCCAGGCTAGAAGCCCCTCAAGCTCTGAAGGGAGAATTCCAATTCGTCCCACCTTGAACTGTGTGGTTTTAAGACCGGTGCTGATCGCTCCCAGAATCGCCTCACTCTGAACAGGATCCAACAACCTGAGTCCGCCCGTCGCTAGAACATGGACGGTCGTATCACGCTCATTTAGGCCTTTTCCCCCAAAAAAGGCGCGAAGCGGGTGGAGCAACGGGACAATTCCGGCGTTATAGGCTTCATTTGGACGCTCTTTGAAATCAGAGAGCCCAGGAACATCCTTAGGCTCAAATCCCCACAGATCTTCGACCTGGATCGTCGCACCCTTTTTGAGGGACTTGTAAAGATAGATTCGTGAGCCACTGCTCCCCGCATCAATGATGACCGAATAAGAAGCGCGGGGCGTGGCTTCAGCCCATGAAGAAGCGAGCGGTATGGCCGCCAGAAGTATCACGAGATGCAAAAAAAGACGCTTCACGCTTTAAGACCCTCTCTGTCGGCCGGGGCAATCGATAGTTTTGATTAATTCAGGCGTTTTGTCGCCATCGATAGCCTTTGATCCGGCGTAATCGACAACGTCGTCAAATTATCGGTCAAAAGGGTCGAAACGACTTTTTGTGCCGCATCAGGTTTTGCAAAACGAAGGGCGCTTGCCCGCATCCGCGCCAATCGCAGGGGGTCATCCAGTAGACGCTGAACCTTGAAGGCCAGCGTTGCCAG
>JBDKLO010000107.1:0-36809 GCA_039795615.1 Pseudomonadota bacterium | reverse complement strand
AGCCGGTCGTACTGGAATCGCTGATATCAGCAATCAATCGTCTTCCCTCGTGTTCTGACGAACCACGATTGGCGTGGGTCAAGTTTCAAGCGTTGAGTCCCTTATTCGGGCTCCGTTCGATGTTGCATCACACACTCATTCAAGGTCTGAACGGCAAAGACCCGTCCATGGCCAACCTACCCGTGAGGTCCCTCAAATGATCAGGCTACGTGTTGGGAATCTACCCAGCGATATGAACGAAAAAGAATTCAATGAAATGTTCGCGGAATTTGGCCGCGTCTTCAATTATGAACTCACCCGTGACATCTTCACCGGCCGCTGCCGTGGTTTCGGCTTTGTCGACATGGAGGGTCACGAGGCCAGAGCGGCCATTGCCGGTCTGAACGGAAAAACCGTCAAGGGAAATAGCCTCCGGGTGGGCGAAGAACGCGCCCGCAGCGGTGGCCGTGGTGGCCGTCGATAGGACGGCACACGGGCACGTCCGATGGACGTACCCTGCCACCCTCTCCCCGAAAATTTATTAAGGAATCAATATGGCTAAGAATTTATACGTCAGCAATCTGAGCTATGGCGTGGACACCCAACAACTCCAGGAAATCTTTGAAGCCTATGGCGACATCCAGTCTGCCAAGGTCATCATGGATCGCGAGACCGGTCGCTCAAGAGGTTTCGGCTTCGTTGAAATGAGCTCGGATACCGATGCCAACTCAGCGATTTCTGCGCTGAATGGAAAAGAAATCGATGGCCGCGCCATGATCGTCAATGAAGCACGTCCGCGTGAAGAAGGCGGCTCCAATTCATTTGGTGCCGGTCGCCCGCGTCCGGGTGCCAATCGTCGCTATTAACAGAGCGAAAAAAACTTCATCAGATCTTAATGTTCCCTTCGCTGAAATACGGATGTTTCAGCGAAGAGGGTCGTCTAGGCTTTCTCCCAGAGAATCAAAGTTCATGGGGGGGACTTCAGCATGCAAGTTTACGAAATCAGTGTGAAAGCCACGGTCAGTGAGACGTTCAGAATCATTGCTGACAGCGATGAAGATGCAACGGCACGGGCCAGTCTCATGTTCAAGAACGAGGTGACAGCCAAGGTTTTGAATGTACAGTTTTCTGTCGAGAACAAGGAGCCCGGGCTTTTCCCCGTCGTAGCCTAGACCGCATCAAAAGATGTCCAGGCTGCACTGGAACTCAAGTGATTATCAAGGCCGCTGCAAGCGGCCTTTTTTGTTTCGATGCGTAGCGTTTCGTATGGCCATAAGCCATACCGGGGCATAAAAAATCATCTCCTTCATCACTGTTCGAGATGCACCATGGCCCCCATCAAAACCACTGCCATTGGCCACCCCATAAGGTTTCTGACCGAATGGCGCCATGACCCCTACCAAAATTATCGAAAGTGGCCGGATCCCACGGTGTGCCCTGACTGCGGTGTCGTTTACAGGAAGGGACGATGGTGCTGGACAGAGCACCATGCCAACGGCGAATCGCTTCGGTGCCCGGCCTGTCAGAGAATTCAAGATGGCAATCCCGCGGGGTACCTGACGATCTATGGTGATTTTTATGACCGCCATCTGATTGAAATGGATCAGATGCTGAACCACATCCTGAACCGGGAAAAAAAGGAGCATCCCCTCAAGCGGTTGATCAGTCGGGTCAAGAATCCTGATGGGTCATGGCTCTTGACCTTCACGGAACCCCATCTGGCTGTTCAACTCGGTGATCAACTCAAGCGAGCCTACGATGGCCATCTCGATATCGACTACCAGGAGGCCGCCTATGAAGTCCGGGTCCGTTGGGGGCGTGAGGATTAAACGACCGCCCAATCAAAAGGGCCGGCTCCCCTCATTGAAGGGGAAGGCCGACCCTTGATGGGGATGGATCAGAACCAGTCGTTATGGAAGAACTGGCCTTCCGGCTTGTCCAGACGCTCAAAGGTATGTGCACCAAAGAAATCGCGCTGAGCCTGGAGGAGGTTCTGGGGCAGACGTGCCGTCCTGTAACTGTCGTAGTAGGAAAGCGCCGATGAGAAGGCCGGAGTAGCGACTCCGTACTCAACGGCAACCTGGGCCACCTTGCGCCAGTTGGCCTGAGTATTGACGATGATGTCCCTGAAATAAGGATCCAGAATCAGGTTCTTGAGCCCGGGATCCTTACGGTAGGCATCCGTGATGCGATTGAGGAAACGGGCGCGGATGATACAACCGCCACGCCAGATGGATGAGATGTCGCCAAAGTTGAGTTTCCATCCATACAGTTCGGAAGCTGCACCCAACTGAACAAACCCTTGGGCGTAACTGATGATCTTACTGGCATAAAGGGCATCGCGCACCGCCTCAATCAGGGCCTCCCGGTCACCGGTGTAGGCGCCCGGCGTTGGCCCCGGAAGCACCTTGGAGGCTTCGAGGCGCTCCGCACGGAGCGAACTCAGGATACGACCCTCCACGGCGCTCGCGATAACGGACAGAGGAACGCCCATTTCAGTCGCATGACCGACCGTCCATTTACCCGTGCCCTTCTGGCCTGCCTTGTCGACGATGATATCGACCAGCGGCTTTCCGGTCTCAGGATCCTTGTGGGTAAAGATCTTGGCGGTAATGTCGATCAGGAATGAATCGAGATCCCCCTGGTTCCAGTCATTGAAGATCTGGGCAAACTCTTCAGCCGTCGGGTTCAAAACGGCCTTGAGAATGGCATAGGCCTCACAGATCAGCTGCATGTCACCATATTCAATGCCATTGTGAACCATCTTGACGTAGTGCCCCGCCCCATCGGTTCCCATGTGCCGACAGCAGGCCTCACCTTCAGCAACGGCAGCAATCTTGGTGTAGATGGGGGCAATCGCCTTCCAGCCTTCGGCGGAGCCACCTGGCATGATGGAAGGACCTTTCAGAGCGCCCTCCTCGCCCCCGGAAACGCCTACACCAAAGAAATGGATACCGATTTCCTTGAGCCGCTTCTCGCGACGCTGAGTATCGGTCCATAAGGAGTTACCACCATCAATGATGATGTCGCCGGGTTCCAGCAAGGGAATCAGCTGATCAATCACGGCATCAACGGGACCCCCCGCTTTCACCATGATCTGCATTTTCCGGGGCTTGGCTAGGGCGCCAACAAACGACTCGAGGGTTTTGCAGGGGGTAATGCGCTTTCCTTTGGCGCGACCTTCGGCAAACTTGTCCGTGACTTCCGTTGTCCGGTTATAGACCGCCACGTGGAACCCTTTGGATTCCATGTTGAGGACCAGGTTCTCACCCATGACAGCAAGACCGATCAGACCAATATCACAACCGCTCATATGTACCTCTGGCTATTTGTAGTTCTGTCAGACGCCTTGGGCGCCTGACAGATATTTCTGTTGTTTAGCCTTAAATCGACAACCGTCGGGAAGGCCAGGCCCGAAGAGATCAGCTTTTGGGTTTACGACCGACATAGGCATTAATCAGGCCATTGGTTGAGACGTCGTGATGTTCAACCGGCGAATTGGCTTCAATTTCCTTTTGAATCTTGCTCGCCAACTGTTTGCCCAGCTCGACGCCCATCTGATCAAAGGAATTGATGTGCCAGATCACACCCTGAACAAAGATCTTGTGCTCATAGAGTGCGATGAGGCTTCCCAGGGTCTCTGGCGTCAACCGCTGATACAGGAATGAGTTGGACGGTCGATTTCCACTAAAGGACTTGGCGGCAGCCAGATCTTTCAACTCCTCACCTTCCAGCGTACAGCCCGCCGCGAGAAGTTCGGCCTTCGCAGCTTCTGGTGTTTTACCGACCATCAGGGCCTCGGTCTGCGCGATGAAATTCGAAATCAGAAGATCATGGTGCGTGTCATTGCCATTTTGACTTTCAACGGCGGCGAGGAAATCAGAAGGGATCAGGGCCGTCCCCTGATGCATCAACTGATAGAAGGCGTGCTGTCCGTTAGTGCCCGGCTGGCCGAAGATGATCGGGCCTGTGCTGTAATCCACAGGATCGCCATCGAGATCGATGCTCTTGCCGTTGCTTTCCATATCCCCTTGCTGAAGATAGGCGGTCAGGTATTCAA
This sequence comes from Pseudomonadota bacterium, assembly GCA_039795615.1. Classification (GTDB taxonomy): domain Bacteria; phylum Pseudomonadota; class Gammaproteobacteria; order Methylococcales; family Methylococcaceae; genus UBA6136. The sequence continues at coordinate 32,770 of JBDKLO010000107.1, read as the reverse complement.
GATACTGGTCGTAAGGAAGAATCGCATAGGCATCGGCTGAAAAGAAATTGTCATACCAAACGCCGAGCAACCCCATGATCACCGGGATATTCTGGTCCATGGGCGCCGTTCTGAAATGCTGATCCGCCTTATGCGCCCCCATCAGGAGGCTTTCAAAACGATCCATGCCGACGGCAATGGCGATGGGGAGGCCGATCGAAGACCAGATCGAGTAACGACCGCCGACCCAGTCCCAGAATTCGAACATGTTCGCGGTATCAATCCCGAAGGCCTGCACCTTTTCAGCATTGGTCGAGATCGCCGCAAAATGCTTGGCAATGGCCTTGGAATCCTTGAGTTTATCAAGCAGCCAGGCCTTGGCCGTATTCGCATTGGTCATCGTCTCGAGCGTCGTGAACGTCTTCGAAGCGACGAGGAACAGGGTCGTCTCAGGATCAAGACCTTTCAGATTTTCGACAATGTCGGCCTCATCAACGTTCGAAACGAAGTGCACGGCGAGACCGGGCTGATGATAAGGCGTCAACGCCTTGACGATCATGCGTGGACCTAAATCCGAACCGCCAATGCCGATATTCACGACATCGGTAATGGCTTTCCCCGTCCAGCCTTTCCACTCGCCGGAACGCACCTTCTCAGAGAAGGAACGCATGCTATCCAGCACCCGATTCACATCGGGCATCACGTCCTTGCCGTCCAGAAGGACCGGGTGATTGGATCGATTTCGAAGAGCGGTGTGCAGAACGGCTCGATTTTCCGTCAGATTGATTCGTCGCCCTTCAAACATAGCCTCGCGTTTTTCAGCGACCTTTGCCCCCTCGGCGAGCGTCAGCAACAGTTCAAGGGTCTCGTCCGTGATTCGATTTTTGGAATAATCGAAAAGGATGTCGCCGAACTGGATGGAGTAGCGCCGAAAACGGGTCGGGTCCTCATGGAACAGATCGCGCATATGCAACTGCTCCATAACTTTCTGATGCGATTTGAGCGTATTCCAAACGGGAAGATCATCAGGCTGTGTCATGCGTCCACTCACTCATCTAGGTTAACCAGCCCCAAGAGGGCGGCGTTAAAAAAACAAGAGCGCCAAAGGCCTCTGTTTCGGCGTTACCAAGCCATCAAGCCTTCAGGCTTGAAGCCATTGAGAGGAGCTAGCGCAAGGCGCCATCCCCGACTCACGCAGTCTGGACGAGTGGTGTGACAACTGAGGGACAGTGCGTCGCACAGGATCAGCACACACGATAACGGTCGACTAAAAGGGGGGAAGCGACCGTCATTAAGTTGCCAAAGATACTAATCCCCTATCTCCTCAAATACAAAATAAATATGATTATTTACCCTATTAAACAAAAGGTAATTACTGCGTCCTTTAATATTGAGCGAGTCGATAGAAAAGAGATCCCTCTAGCGGAGGTCAGAGGGTTGCCATGTCAATCACAAACCGATAGCGGACGTCGCTCCGCAGCATGCGCTCATAGGCCTCGTTAATCGCGGACATCGGGATCAGTTCGATATCAGAGAGCACTTGGTGGCGAGCGCAAAAATCGAGCATTTCCTGCGTTTCAGCAATGCCGCCGATTAAGGAACCGGCGATGGATCGCCGCTTGAAAATGAGGGTAAAGGGCTGAACGGCAGGGTGAGGGTTCTCCGGGGCACCCACCAGAACGAGCTGGCCATTTTTGCCGAGGAGCGTCAGATAGGCTTCAAGGTCATGAGGAACCGCAACGGTATCCACGATAAGATCCAGTTGTCCTGTGAGGCGCGCCATGGCCTCAGGATCATTGGAGAGGCAGACCCGATGGGCTCCCAGGCGAAGACCGTCCTCTACCTTCCCCTTGGAGGTCGTAAACAGGGTGACCTCAGCGCCCATTGCCCGCGCCAACTTGACTCCCATATGCCCGAGCCCTCCCAAACCGACAATCCCGACCTTCTTTCCAGGGCCCGCGCCAAAGTGCCTCAGAGGGGAATATAAAGTGATGCCTGCACATAAGAGCGGGGCCACCCGGGGAAGATCCGATTCGGGATGCTGGACCTGAAGAACGAAGGAACGTTTGACGACAATCGACTCGGAGTAACCACCGAAGGTGTTTTCGCCGCCATAGATGGGACCGTTATAGGTCCCAGTGAAACCCGATTCGCAGTATTGCTCTTCCCCCTCAGAACAGGAGGCACACGTTCCGCAACTGTCCACCATACAGCCCACAGCAGCAAAATCGCCGGGCTTCAGATCACGGACCCCCTCTCCCACGGCCGTGACGCGGCCCACGATTTCATGCCCAGGAACGCACGGGTACTGGGTGGCGTGCCACTCATTTCGAGCGGTATGTAGATCGGAGTGACACACGCCACAAAAGAGGATCTGAATCTGGACATCATCATGATTCAAGGACCGGCGCGGAATGGTCAACGGCGTCAGCTTGGACTGGGATGTCTGTGCGCCAAAAGCTTTGTAGGACATGGGGACCTCGCATAAGCATCAGGGGAGGAAGATTTCAGCCGAGATTAAACCACGCGCCAATCGCCAGGAAACCGATAAAATACGGACGATAGGGGAATGCCTTCCCCGATTTCATCCCCGAGTCCAGACCGAATGAGCGCCTCATCCTCACGCATCGAACTGCTTTCCCCTGCAAAGACGGCTGAGATCGGAATCGCCGCCGTCAACCATGGGGCAGATGCCATCTACATCGGCGGCCCCTCCTTTGGCGCCCGCCACAACGCGGGCAATACGATCCAGGACATCGAACGCCTGGTCAAACATGCCCACACCTATCATGCCCGGGTCTTCCTGACCCTCAATACCATCCTTCGCGATGATGAATTACCCCAAGCGAAATCGTTGATCCAGTCAGCTTACGATGCGGGCGTCGATGCACTGATCATTCAGGACATGGGGTTGCTGATGCTGGATCTTCCCCCCATTCAGCTTCATGCCAGTACCCAGTGCGACATACGGACGCCTGCAAAGGCCCGTTTTCTGGAGGACGCGGGCTTTTCACAAGTGGTCGCGGCACGAGAACTCTCCTTGACCGAGTTACAAGCCATGGCTTCGGTTCTGGACACCGCCATCCTCGAATATTTCATCCACGGAGCGCTTTGCGTAGCCTACAGCGGTCAGTGCTACATCAGCCATGCTCAGACCGGAAGAAGCGCCAATCGAGGGGATTGCTCGCAGGCGTGCAGGCTACCCTATGAAGTTCGCGACGATCAGGGACGCATCATTGCGCATCAAAAACACGTCCTTTCCGTCAAAGACAATGACCAGAGTGCCAATCTCCGTGCGCTCATCGATGCGGGCGTTCGTAGCTTCAAGATCGAAGGCCGCTACAAGGATCTGGCTTACGTCAAGAACACCACTGGCCATTACCGTCGTCTTCTCGATGCCATCCTGGAAGAATCCCCCGGACTGGGTCGAGCCTCCAGCGGGACCACACGGCTCCATTTCACGCCTGAACCGGAGCGGAGTTTCAATCGAGGATCGACCGACTACTTTGTTCATGGCCGGAAGGAGGATATCGGGGCTTTCGACACCCCCAAGCCTCAGGGTCTCCCACTCGGCTGGGTGACACGAACGGCTGCCGATCACCTCGATATCGAACTCCATGAGGGTGTTGCCGCTTTGAATAATGGCGATACCGTGACCTATTTCGACCTTCAGAAGGAACTCAAAGGTTTCAGGGTGAATATTTCAGAAGCCCTGGGGCCGCAAAAATTCAGGGCTTATCCCAATGAGCCCATGGGCCAATTCAAGGACCTTCGCAAGGACGTCGAGCTTTTTCGAAGCCGGGATATGGCCTGGGAAAGACTAATGGAAAGCGAAAGGACCTCAGATCGCAATATTGCGATTGATCTGAATCTGATCGAAACCATCGATGGGTTGTCGCTTGAGATCATTGATGAAGACGGCCATCGTGTGACTGTTCATCAAAGCCACGCATGGCAGGAGGCTCGTGATCTTGAGAAACAGACTGGCGCCATCCGTGAATCCCTGAGTAAGCTCGGTGCCACACACTATATCGCTCGAAAAATCGATATCGAGACCCGAACTCCTTCGCGCATCGGATTCTGGCCAGCCTCTCTGTTGAATGCGCTGCGGCGGGAAGGCATCGATGCGCTGGACCAGACCCGAAAGCACGCGTTCAAGCGACTGATGCGTCATCAGGAAAGCACACCGCCACCGATTTATCCTGAAGACACGCTGAGTTATCTTGCCAATGTCTACAATGAGCAGGCCCAGCGCTTTTATCTGACCCATGGCGTCAAGGTCGTGGATGCCGCTTATGAGAGTCATGAGGAAAAAGGCGAAGTCAGCCTCATGATCACCAAACACTGCATCCGCTTTTCGTTATCGCTTTGCCCTAAACAAACCAAGGGAGTTCTTGGGGTTCAAGGGACGGTTCGGGCCGAACCCTTACAACTGATCAACGGTAACGAAACACTGACGCTCCGGTTTGACTGTAAGCCCTGCGAAATGCATGTGGTCGGCAAGATCAAACGGCACATTCTCAAAAACACCGTTGCCGAACCGATCCAGTTTTATCGAACCCGGCCCAAAGCGGGTACACCGCCCCCATGATGCAGCCCGTGCCCCTCAAAATTGCGCTGGCGTTGCTTTTGCTGGCTAACGCCCTCCTCTTTTTTACGCGAGGCGAATACAACGACAGCTTTGATTCCCTGGCCTGGATCGTTCTGATGGTCCTCTATGAGATTGAAACCGGGAATCTCCCCGCACTGAAAGCTTCGGCTCCGCCTTTTCGCTGGATCCGCAACCTTGCGGTCGCGATTGTCGTCATTGCAGAGTTGTCTTACCTGCTCGAAGGGGCCTGGCTGGATGGGTTATATTCTCTGCTCTGGCTGCTGGTGGTGGTCTTGTTTGAGATCGAGAGTCGCTATCCTGCGGAGGTTGCAACCCATCCACGCCTCTTTCGGACGGCAGGACTGGCTCTTGCCCTGGGCATGATCGGCGTGATCATTGCCTGGCTCCTAGAGGGGTCCTACTTCAATGCCTATGATGGCGTGATCTGGTCTCTGGCCTTCCTCATCATTGATCTTGACCTTGTGGCCTCCGCTCTTGATCAAAGCGCGCGCCAAAAGACGCCACTTCAACGACCTAGTACACTCGACTCACGATAGACCCAATGCCTTTGCCCATGGATTCCTTCTTTATGCAGCGCCTCCACCGCCGGTTTCATTTCGGACTGTTTCTTTTGGCGTGTTTGCTGCTGAGCGCTGAGAGTCATGCGGCGACCAAACGCATCGACGTCATCAGTGCGTCAGTGGTACGACCCGCGGGTGTTGCCGTGACTCCGGCAGGAGATGTCTGGATCACCAATCAGGGCGACTGCTACCAGTTGGGGCTTTCAGGATGCACCACCAACGCCTCAGTGATTCTGGTCAGCGCGCAAGGCACAAAGACCTATTCCGGTTTCGCGTCCCCCGCAGGAATTGCAGTTGATTCCAAGGGCAATGCCTGGGTCGCCAATCTCGGCGGCAACAACGTCCAGCATATCAATGCCACCACGAACAGTGTCGACATTGTCCTGAGCGACCCAAACCTTCAGCTGATCAATGGCCCGACATCCGTCGCTGTCGATAGTCAGGACAATGTCCTTATTGCCAACCGAGCGACGCAGGTTATCAGCAAGTATTCCAGCACCGGAAAATTCCTGAGCTACCTTAAGGTCAGCATGAATCTTTTCTCACTCGCCATAGGTCCTGATGATCGGTTATGGGTTGCCGATACTCAGGACAATGCGATTTATTGCCCCTCCCTAGGGGTCAGTTTCAAACTCCCCAAAAATACCGCCCCTCACGCCCTTGCAATCGATCGATTGGGTCGCCCGTGGGTCGCCAACTACAACACCGCCGCTGTGGTTCAGTACAGCCAGAAAGGGATCCCCATGAATGTCGTCAAGTCCGGCGTCCGTTTCCCGACGGGTGTCGATTTTGACGCCGATGGCAATCTCTATATCTCCAATTTCAGCAATAACAATGTCGGAAAATATCTCGTCAAGTGAACGGGTGACCGCCGACGAACAATAATCCCGAATTCGACGGGAACTCAGAGGACCTTTCCATGGTCGTATGTTTCGGAAAGTGGATCTGTATCAAAAACCCTTTCCACCGAATTTGTACAATTTTAAAAAATACCGGGGGGCTCGATTCGGAGTCCAGGTAAACCCTGACCTGTGGGAGGATTTGCTGAATGAATGTATCAACGCCAGCGGCCAAGGCCGGATTGTTTTTGGGAGTTCTGTTTGCATCCATCGGTCTTTTTGGACCGGCACATGCTGAATCTGACAAGGAACTTGCTGAAAAGGCCATCAAGCAGCGTGAGATGTACAGGCAAGGGGGTGACATGGATCATTCCCAGCATGCCCTGCCCGCAGATAAAGGTAAATTCCGGGGTGTTTTCTATGGTTACCTGCCTTGCAACGAGCTCGATTGCAATGGCATCAAGATGACGCTATCCCTGAATGCCAAGGATAACTACCTTCTGGTCATTCAGCCCGCCAAGCTTCTGAATCGCGAGTCCTTTGAAAAAGGAAAGTACACCTGGGATGAAGCAAACCGGATGGTGGTTTTGACGCCCAACAAGGAAGCACCCGCGCGGAAACTTCAAATTAAGGAGGATGGCGCGCTACTCTATGTCAATTCTGACGGACGGCCCTTCCCCGGCAGTGAGAAACCCTATCTCATGGAGCGCAGCGATCTTGCCGGAAATCGCGAGATGCATATCCACTAGGCCAAAGGCATTGGCGAAAGCCCATGACAAGGCCCTCTCATGAGGGCCTTGTCATTTGTCCATCGAAAAACGCACCCTGCTAGACCGGAACGGTCAATACCGCCAGAACACCGCCCTCTGGGTGATTCTTTAAGCTAATCGATCCGTAATGAAGGTCCACCACGTGCTGGACCACATTGAGGCCAATCCCGGTTCCCTGTCGTCCCGTTGTCGCTTTGGGCAAGGTGAAGTACTTGTCAAAGATCTGATTCAGCGCATGATCCGGAATGCCATAGCCATGGTCCCGAACCTCACAGAGGAGGGTTTTCCCCTGTTTGTCGAGGGTGATGAGAACACTTCGATCCGGTGGTGAATGGTCGATCGCATTCTGAATCAGATTGCCGATGGCCAGCTCCATCAAAACCGGTTCACACCGCACCAAGAGGTCAGCATCGCCCGCCATCATCAGCCTGATATCGGACTGATCCGCCTCCCTCTGATGTCGATTGATCGCGGCGTCAACAATGTTCCCGATCCGGACCGGATGGAGCTCTTCCAATGTCTCGCGTCGCTCAATGGCCGCGATGACCAACAGCCGCTCGGTCACATTAGTCATACGATCGCAACAGGCCTTGATCTCTGACAGCAAGCGTTCACCTAAGGCCTCATCGTCGATTCTGCCCAAAAGCTCCACATGGGTGCGGACGGCATTGATCGGATTCTTCATCTCATGGGCCAGGCAGGCCACCATCTGCTCCATATGACGTTTCTCGGAAATGGTCTCGTGCATACGGTCCAGTAGAAGCCCGATCCGTCCAAAACGTCGGCGTCGAAGATTGGGCCTTAGAATCGGAGTTCCTCCTCGAGCCAGATCCAGTCGTCCCAGCCAGATTTCGATCGGGCGGTAAAGAAGGAGGTAGGCGGTGAGCAAGATCAATACGCCGATCATTCCGGCAGCCAGCAGGATAAAGAGCATGCCCTGCTCCACCGCGATCACCAGGGGCTTGAGTAAGACGTTGCTCTTGGATGCGATCAGGGCGCCGGTCATGACGCCTTCCGTTCGAACCGGAACACCAACGTACATGCGATAGATCCCGTGACCCTCATCTTCATCTCGGCGATGGACAACACCGGATAACGCAGCGGCGACTTCAGGGCGTCCCCGAATGTTCAAGCCGACGGACGTGTGGGTCGAATCATAGAGGACCGTTCCTTCCCGATCCGTCAAAAGCAGCTGGAGCAGGCGTTGATGATCGGTTTCGATGTCGTAGAGCCCAGGATTATGGAGTGCCTCAAAGGGTTGGAACACAGCCTTCAAGGATTCAGATCCTTGGATACCCTCCTTTTCAAGGGTTGCCAGTGGACCCACGAGGGCGTGGGTCAGTTCATTCAGATAGCCTTCCCTCAGGGAGTAGATCTTGTCCTCAAATGCTTCAATCGAATGAAAAGCAATCAGCGTAAGGCTGATGGCCGCCAGAAAGATCAGCGCGTAGATAAGTCGAATCGGTCTGAGGAAGGCCAACAGGAATCGGACCATCTCAGTTCAAGCCATGCACCGGGTCAATGAACCAGTCGTGGAGCGATCGGGCCGCCCCTTCCTGACGCATGTCCCGTTCGAGGGCATCCTGATTTCCCCAGACCACGCGATCCAGCGCCCCTTGATCCACCTGCGCCTCGATCCTTTTGCAATGAAGACCCACCCCCTTTTGGATGAAGTATCCATAGGATCGACAGGCCAATGGCCGATAGGGATAGACCTTGCATGCTCCCTCGGACTGATTGAGCAACGGACAGATCAGGGGGCCGGACTCCCGGGCAAGATCCTTGACCTCATTTCGGATTTGACGCGCTTCATCCTCCGGGAGCCCAATCAAACCCTCCTTGAGCCTTAACCATTCTGACCGCGTGATCAAAGGGAGTTCAGCAAGTCGCCGGCAACATTCATCACACCCTTTCTGGCAAGACCAATCGGGAAATTGGCCTCGGATGTTTGCAATGATCCCTTCAACCCGGTTTTCGATCTCTTCCAGTGTCGCCACAACGATTTCCTTAACGATTTCCTTAAATTGAAGGCTTGTAAAGAAGCTAATAGGATGGATGTGTTATTTTGCATTGATGAACGATGAAATCGAAGTCATTCATTTTCCCGCATCCTTTTTTAACCTTCGCCCTCATCCATGACGCTCGACCCGACCCTTCACGTCATCCAAACCCTTTCCGAGAGTGTCTCTCCGACCGTTCAAACCTTATTGGGTTACGCAGGAATTCCCGTCATGGCGGCCATGGTCGGAACGCTGATTGGATCTTTCTACCGGCTAGGGCCGAAGGGTTTGAGTCACCTTCAGCATCTCGCTGCAGGGATCATCTTTTCGGTGGTTTCCGTCGAAATTCTTCCTGACGTGATTCATCGCCAGAACCCCACCTTGCTGACCATTGGATTCAGCGCGGGGGTCGGATTCATGCTGTTGCTCGCTCACTTTTCAGGCCATGGGGACGAAACTGGAGGCTCGGGACGCAAGCTGAAAATCCCGATGGCCCTCATTGCCGGGGTCAGTGTGGATGTTTTTCTGGATGGGCTCATTTTGGCCCTGACGCTTCACACGCTGGCCAGTGCCGGGCGACTCCTTTCGCTCGCACTCTCGGTGGAACTGCTATCGGTCGGGCTGACCTTGACCGGCACCCTTCGTAAATTGCACCACACACGCCCCTTCATTTTTCTGCTGAATTTCAGCGTCTTTTCGATGCTGGCCTTCGGTACCATCCTCGGAATGGTGGGCCTTCCCTACCTTCCCGACAGCGCTCTTGATCTGGTGCTTTCCTTCGGGCTTGCCGCCCTCCTCTTTCTGGTCACCGAGGAACTCTTGGTCGAATCGCATCGGGAAGTCGACACTCACATCTCGACGGTCCTCTTTTTTGCTGGTTTCCTGGTCTTTTTACTGCTCGGTCAACAGCATAGCTAGCCGCTTAGTCCAGAAGCCTCAACCAGGTGTCTCGACCGCCATGAGCCAATAAAAAATCTGAAAGCCCATCAAACACCTGATCCAACGTTCGAGCGGTCTGGCCAAAGAGGGCATGGATCACCGCCTCGGATTCAAAGAGACCATGGCAATAAAGTCCAAGAATATTGCCACGATGATTCTGGAAACTTGGAATCCGGCCTTGTCATGACAGCCTCGTATCGTCGTGATCCTCGGCCGCATGACCTTCCCTGAATGGGGGAAGTCGGTTTTCGGTTCTCGCTTCTCCGGAGTCCTTCGGCGAAGGGGCCAAAGCACCTTCCCTCAGGGGGTGTACCCCTCCACGAGCATCGGGATACGCTCCCTCACCCCTTCCCGGGCTTACAGCGAATCTCAGGATATTCCTGGCCGCGGTGATGTCCCGGTCATGGAGCGTGCCACATCCGGGGCACGTCCATGTCCTGACCGAAAAAGGAGTGAATGAATACGGTCCGCAGCCTCTGGCGAACCGGGTGCAGGATACTCCAGCGTATAGAGGGCCTCCGGAAAGCCGCCAAAGTCATGGAGGATGGGGGCGCTAAGATGGGATTGGACAGACCAGCGGGTCGTCATCCAGTGTGGGGACATCACGATAACCCCTTTAAGGCCGGGATAGTGCTGTCTTAAGTCCGTACCCAACTGGGCCATCGCGCGTCCCGAAGGTCCTGGCGCAAGCGCCAGGGTCGGTGCACCGTGCGAGATGAAAAGTGCGGGGGCTCTCATCGATGACTCCAACCCTTCAACGTCCAGGTTAATCAGAACTGACGCCCAGCATCCAGCGCTGCCTGAAGCTTGGATTCATCCTCATGGGAAAGCGAAGACTGCAAAATTTTTCCGCCGGTCCCATGAAATTCTTCAAGGACCTTATCGGTGGTGACTTTCCGAACCAGAATGAAGAGGGCCGAGGACTCGGGCTTGAAGCCTGCGGCAAGATCCTTCATGAACTGATCGTTGATGCCAATATCGCTGAGGGCACCTGAGACAGCCCCGGCACCTGCGCCCACCACAGCGCCCAGAATCGGATTGAGGAAAATCAATCCAATCAAGGCTCCCCAGAAGCCACCCCCTGTTGCCCCCATGGCCGTCAGTGGAAACGCCTGATTCAACCGAACCTTGCCATCTTTATCCTTGATGGCGACCACAGCATCTTCAAGACCCACCAGATATTCGCGCTGAAGCTTGAGGAGCTGGAGGCGGGTTTCTTCCGCCTTGAAGGGATCGTCGTAGCCAATCACGATGAGTTCACTCATGGAAAACCTCTGCTGAATTTATTGATATGGGAAGGTCGAAAATCAAGCCGACCCGATGGAATCCATTAGACCGTTGGGATGCTACCAGTTCAAAACCCGCCCGATACTTAGCAAGTATCCCCTGGAAGGGCACTCTACCCTATCGGAATACTCTGGAATCGAACCCGATAGAAGTTAATCCGTCTAGAATGGAAGCCAGAATACATCAGCACTTGTCGCCTTTTTGACAAAAGGACGAGTGCCCCCATTCACGTTGAGCCGGGGACTCGTGTCCCATGGAATAGATTACCCCCCCATGAAGTTGATTCAAGGCATTTCCCGTCCCTGGCTTATCGGAATTTCTGTGGTGGGTCTTTTAGTGGCCGTTGTCCTCTTTCGCGGCCACGCGCCGGCGGAAAACGATAAACCCGGTCATGGGAAATCGATGCCCATCAGCGTTCGCACCGCAACGACTCGGGTGGGCGATTTCGAAATCCATCTCAATGCCCTGGGAACGGTCTCGGCTTACAACACCACCATCGTCAAATCCAAGGTCACCGGTGAGCTTCTCCGGATCCATTTCAAGGAAGGTCAATACGTCAAGGCCGGTGACCTTCTGGCAGAAGTCGACCCCAGAATCTATCAAAGCCAGTTGGATCAGGCTCTTGGAAAGATCAACAGTGATCGGGCACAGCTCCAGTTTGCAGAGGCGGAACTGGCCCGTGATGAACATCTGATCAAGGAGGGCTATATCGCCCTCTCGCAACTGCAGACGCAAAGTGCCAATGTCAACCAGCTCAAAGGCATGATCGCGACCGATCAGGGGCAGATTGATGCGGCCCGGGTGCAACTTTCATTTTGCAAAATCACAGCCCCCCTCTCAGGGCGAGTGGGCCTGAAGCAGGTCGATCTCGGAAACGTCCTCAATATTCTGGATCCTGTGGTCGTGATTACTCAGATGCAACCTATCTCGGTGATCTTCAGCATCCCTCAGGACTACAACAAACGATTGCAGGATCGCATGGCCAGGGTGCCTGATCTTCCGATCGAAGCCTATGATCGAGACGCTCGAAACCTTTTAGCCGTCGGCCGCGTGGATAGTGCAGACAATTTGATTGACCTCACTACCGGCACCCTCAAGATCAAGGCACGATTCGAAAATCAGGATCTATCCCTCTACCCCAATCAATTCGTGAATGTAAGGCTGCTTTTGGATGTGTTGCCGGACCGAATGATTGTGCCGCGCAAAGCCGTTCAGCAGGACCCCAAGGGCTACCACGTCTATGGACTCAATCCGGACAACAGTATCCGGACAATTCCAGTCGTTCCCGGGGCTTCGGAAGAAGAACTGATCGTGATCGAATCCGGCCTTGAAGCCGGCCAGAAGGTCGTGACGGAAGGTCTGGACAAACTTCGTGATGGCATCAAAGTCATTCCAGATGCCCCCCAGCCGAAGGAAGAAACCCGCCCTGCCACCCCAACGCCCTGAGGCGTATGAAAGTTTCAACGCCCTTCATCCAGAGGCCCGTGGCAACGTCCATGCTGATGTTTGCCCTCCTTTTGGTCGGTATCGTCGGTTTTCTCAGGCTTCCTGTCTCGGCGCTTCCTGAAGTCGAATACCCCACCATTCTGGTCCGGACCTTTTATCCCGGCGGCGGGCCTGAAGTCATTGAATCGACGATCACGGCGCCTCTGGAAAAACAATTGGGACAAATCTCGGGGCTCACCCAGATGTCCTCATCGAGCGCCTATGGTGTCTCGACCATCACCCTTCAGTTCAATCTAGACCTCGATATTGATGTGGCCGAACAACAGGTTCAGGCGGCCATTAATACTGCCTATACCTATCTACCGCAGGACCTACCGACGCCCCCGGTCTATAGCAAAAGCAATCCCGCCGATGCCCCGGTGATGACACTGGCCCTGACCTCGGACAGTCTTCCCCTGATTGCGGTCCATGACCTCGCAGATACCCGCCTCGCCCAGAAAATATCGCAGCTGGCAGGGGTCGGGCTCGTGAACCTGAATGGAGGTCTCAAACCCGCCATCCATATCAAGGCCAATCCCACCTCACTTGCAGCCTATGGCATCAGTCTCGAGGAACTCAGAAGCAGTCTGATGCGCTCGACCATCAATCAGGCCAAAGGCAACTTTGATGGCCCTGAGATCGCGATGACCATTCTCGCAAACGACCAGATGATGACTCTTGAAGATTATCGGGACCAGGTGGTGGTCTATCGCAATCAAGGCCCTGTTCGCGTCAGAGATATCGCCGTGGTCACCGAAGAGCCTGAAAATCGCCGACAGGCCAGCATGCTGAACAATCAACCGGCGGTGATTCTGGCCATCCATCGTCAGCCCGGCGCCAATACCCTCAAGGTCGTTGATAGCATCAAGGCCATTCTTCCGGAGCTCGAGGCCGGGCTACCGGGCGATATCGACATTCAGGAAATCGCGGACCGAACACTGACCACACGCGCCTCGATCCGAAATGTCGAACATGAGCTTCTGACCACCATTGCTCTCGTCGTGATGGTGATCTACCTCTTTCTAAGAAACATACCGGCGACGCTCATCCCGAGCCTTTCCGTCCCCTTGTCCCTGGCGGGAACGTTCGCGGCGATGTATGCCCTGGATTACAGCCTCAACAACCTGACCTTGATGGCCTTGACGATTGCGACCGGCTTCGTGGTGGATGATGCCATCGTGATGCTCGAAAACATCATGCGGTATATCGAGAAAGGCGTATCCCCCCGAAAAGCCGCCATTCAGGGTGCAGGCGAGATTGGATTCACCATCCTTTCCTTAACCGCATCGCTGATTGCGGTCTTGATCCCGCTGCTCTTCATGGGGGATGTACTGGGGCGCCTGTTTCGGGAGTTTGCCATGACCCTGACATTGGCCATTTTGGTCTCTGCGCTGGTCTCTCTGACCCTGACTCCCATGCTGGCTGCGTTTCTTCCCAAGACTCAAGGGGCAGGCCAGCATCAGGAACCCTGGATTCTGATGCGCAAAATCCACACGTTCTACGAGAGCTCACTGCGCTATGCCCTGGATCGGAGCCACAAGGTCATTGCCCTCGCGATCGGTCTTTTGATCCTGACTTTTGGCCTCATGTTCGTCGTCCCCAAAGGATTTTTCCCGGTTCAGGATGTCGGGATGCTGATCGGTATCACCGAGGCCGAGCCCTCCATCGGCTTTGAATCCATGCAGACGCATCAGGAGGCCCTGGCCGCCCGTATTCTCAAGGATCCTGCAGTGGAGTCCCTGACCTCTCAGGTCGGGATCGACGGTACCAACACGACACTCAACAGCGGAAGACTCCTGATCACGCTGAAGCCTTATCAGGACCGCGTCCCAGCGCACCGCGTCATCGAGCGACTGAAAGCCTCGATCAGCGATATCGAGGGCATTCGACTGCATCTTCAGCCCGTTCAGGATCTGACCATTGAAGACAGAGTCAGTCAGGCTCAGTACCAATTCACCATCGAGGCGCCGGAGTCAGCACTCCTCGATGCTTGGAATCCAAAGATTCTCGAAAAACTGGGAGCGCTCCCTGAAATCAAGGACGCCCAGAGTAATTTCGCCGTCAGTTCCCGCACCCTCCAACTCGATATCGATCGGGACACGGCATCCCGACTCGGCGTCACGATGGAGACCATCGCCCAGACGCTCTACGATGCCTTCGGTCAGCGGCAGATCATTACCCGCTACAGCCAGATCAACCAATACCGGGTCATCCTTGAGGTTGAAGGGCGTTTCCAGTCAGATCCTGAAAGCATCCGGAACATCTACGTACCCGGCGCCAATGGCCGTTCGATCCCTCTGGCAGGCCTGTTGCACGAAGTCGAAACCACGGGCCGCTCGGTCATTCACCGACAAAGCCAGTTCCCGGCCGCAACCTTTTCGTTCAACCTCGGCGCCCACGCCTCCCTGGGCGATGCCGTGCACGCCGTCGAAACGGCGCTTTCGGATCTGAACCTGCCGAAAAGTCTTCGGGTCGATTTTCAAGGGACTGCGCTGGCTTTCCTTGGCGCTCTTGAAAACCAGCTACCCTTGCTGCTGGCCGCCGTCATCTGTGTCTATATCCTCCTCGGGATGCTCTATGAGAGCTACATCCATCCCATCACGATTCTTTCGACCTTGCCCTCAGCAGCGGTGGGTGCCCTTTTGATGCTGGTCATTCTCGGCATCGATCTCGATATCGTGTCCTTGATCGGTATCGTTCTTTTAATTGGTATCGTCGCCAAGAACGCCATCATGATGATCGACTTTGCCATTACCGCCCAACGGGAAGAAGGCCTCTCTTCCCGTGAGGCGATCCATAAGGCCTCCATCCTGAGGCTTCGTCCCATCCTCATGACCACCATGGCCGCGCTTCTCGCAGGGGTACCTCTCGCCCTGGGCTCCGGCATGGGTGAGGAAATGCGGCGTCCCCTGGGGGTGGTCATTATCGGTGGCCTGATCTTCAGCCAGATCATGACCCTCTACACCACTCCCTGCATCTATCTGGGATTTGATGTCCTTGCCAAACGGCTGAAACGGTCGTGGGGGCAGAAACCTGATGCTCAGGCGAATGGCTCGTGATTCGGGCAACTGACGAGCTTCTGTCATGGCCCTGAATCTGTCTGCTTTTTTTATTCGCCGCCCTGTTGCGACAACGCTTTTGACCTTTGCCATTGGCCTCGTGGGTCTTCTGGCCATGACACGTCTCCCCGTGGCCCCCCTCCCCCAGATTGAATTTCCGGCCATTCAGGTCAATGCCGTCCTCCCGGGGGGAAGTCCCGAGACGCTGGCCAGTTCAGTGGCAACGCCGCTTGAACGTCAGTTTGGACGCATTGCGGGCATCACCGAAATGAGCTCCACCTCAACCCTGGGCAGCACCTCGATCACGCTTCAGTTTGATCTCGACCGCGACATTGATGCCGCCTCTCGGGATGTCCAGGCTGCCATCAATGCCGCGCGAAGCTTTCTCCCCCCCAATCTTCCAACGCTCCCCAACTACAAGAAGGTCAATCCAGCCGACAGCCCGGTCATCATTCTGGCTCTGTCATCAGAGCTCTATCCGATGACCGAGGTCTACAACGTCGCCTCCTCGATCCTGCAGCAACGACTGAGCCAGACCCCGGGAGTCGGTCAGGTCATGATCGGCGGCAGCTCACTCCCTGGCATCCGAATCGAGATCGATCCGGCGTACCTCAATCATTATGGTCTTGGGCTTGAGGACATCCGGCGTGTCATTCAGGGACAGAACGTTCGCCGTCCGGTCGGGGTGATTGAAAACCATGATCTCACCTGGATTCTCAGGCCTGTTGACCAGCTCCTCAATGTCGAAGACTACCGCGCATTGACGGTCGCCAGCGCCCATGGCACCACGCTCAAACTCGGTGATCTCGCCCGGATTACACCTGCAGCTGAGGATGCCCGCGCCATTGGCTATAAGGGCGATGAACCCTGTGTCATCCTCCTGGTGAATCGCCAGCCGGGTGCCAACATCATCGACACCGCCGATCGGGTCATAGCGATGCTGCCCGAGCTTCAGGCCTCCATACCGGCCGGCATGTCACTGACCAAGGTCATTGATCGTACACTGACCATTCGCGCGTCTGTCCATGACATCGAGCTCAGCCTGGTGGTCTCCATCCTGCTCGTGGTCTTTGTGGTTTACCTCTTCCTCGGTAATCTAAGAACCACCCTCATCCCTGTGATCGCCATCCCGGTTTCTATCCTGGGCACCTATGGCGTGATGTATGCCCTCGATTACAGCCTCAACAACCTGACACTGATGGCGCTGACCATCGCCACCGGCTTCGTGGTCGATGATGCCATTGTGGTCACGGAAAACATCTCCCGACATCTTCATGCGGGTCTGACCCCCAAAGAGGCGGCCATCAAGGGATCAAGGGAAATCGGCTTCACGGTCCTTTCCATCAGCATCTCCCTGGTCGCCGTCTTCCTGCCACTCCTCCTGATGGAGGGGATGCTGGGCCGACTGTTTCGGGAGTTTTCAGTCACTCTGGCCGCAGCAGTTTTGATTTCGATGGTGATCTCGCTGGTGACCACCCCGATGCTGTGCAGCCTCTTTCTTCGGCCCGAACATCCGGACCCTGCGCAAAAGAGCGGCTTTAGCCGTCTGACGGAGTCGTTTCAGCAGCGCATCGAATCCGGCTACGGTCGCGGCATCCGCTGGGTGGTCGATCACCAGATCCTGATGCTCTTGGTCACCTCCCTCACCGTATTCGGGACCGGTTATCTCTACAAATCAATCCCCAAAGGATTTTTCCCGCAACAGGACACGGGGCGCCTCATGGGTCAGGTCATTGCCGATCAGCAGACTTCCTTTCAGGCCATGGTCGGACGCCTGCACCAATACATCCGCATCATGGGTGAGGATCCTGCCATTCAGGTCGTCGTCGGGTTCGCCGGGGGTTCGGGCCCCGGGGGCGGGGGCAGCGCGGCCAATACCGCACGGGTCTTTGGCGCATTGAAGCCCCTTTCCGAACGCCAACTCAGTGCCGATGGGGTCATCGGACGATTACGCAGCAAAATGCTGCAGGTTCCAGGAGGCCAGCTGTTCCTACAGCCCCCCCAGGATCTTAGAATCGGCGGCAAGATCAGCGCCACCCAATGGCAATACACCCTCAAGGCCAGTACGCTCGATGATCTTCGGGACTGGTCACCGCGACTCCTTGAGGCGCTTCGAACCATCCCGGCCATCACCGACCTCAACATGGATCATCAGAATGCGGGACTGAGCGCCGTCATTGAAATTGATCGCGAGACCGCCATGCGACTTGGGGTGACCATCCAGGCCATCGACGACACGCTTTACGATGCCTATGGTCAGCGTCAGGTCTCAACCCTCTATGGCCCGCTGAACCAGGCCCATGTGGTCATGAGCGTCCCACTGGATACCGCCGAACATGCCGGCGCCCTCGAGAACCTGTATGTAGCCAATCAATCGGGCAAACAGATTCCATTGCGCCAGGTCGCCCGATTCCGCATGGAAAACATGCCCCTTCAGGTCAATCACAGTGAACAGTTCCCCTCAACCACCTACTCTTTCAACCTGATTCCAGGGTACTCCCTCAGCGATGCCATCAGCGATATCAAGGCGGTGGAGGCGAGGATCGGTCTTCCCGATGGCGTCAAGGGTAAATTCCAGGGGGCTGCGCTTGCCTTTCAGTCCTCGCTCAAGAGTCAGCCCTTCCTCGTTCTCGCGGCCCTCATCTCGGTCTACATTGTGCTGGGCATGCTCTATGAGAACACCCTGCATCCGATTACGATCCTGTCGACCATTCCATCCGCGGGGGTTGGCGCACTCTTGGGTCTGATGCTGTTCAAGATTGAATTGAACGTCATTGGACTGATCGGGATCATTCTCCTCATCGGGATCGTCAAGAAGAACGCCATCATGATGATCGACTTCGCTCTTCATCTGGAGGAGCACGAGGGTCTTGACCCCAAGGAGGCGATCATTCGTGCGTGTCTCCTTCGCTTTCGGCCGATCATGATGACCACACTGGCCGCGATCTTTGGAGCCATCCCGCTGGCCTTTGGCAAAGGGCCAGGATTTGAGATCCGGCAGCCCCTTGGGATCAGCATCATCGGGGGTCTGCTTCTGAGTCAGGTCATTACGCTGTACAGTACGCCCGTGGTGTATCTCGCCATGGAACGATTCCGTTTAAAAATGGCGCAGTGGCGTCAGGCCTTGACGGTCTGATGATGCGATCCCAAGACGCCATGGCAAATCTACAAGGTCCATGAACGATCTTCCCCGGAACCTTTGGTATCCCCTATTTCTGGCTCATGAGCTTGATCAGCGACCCCGACGTTTCGAACGCTTCGGCGTGCAGTGGGTCGTCTGCCGTTTAGAGAATGACACGCTCCTGATGGCCGAGGACCGCTGCCCGCACCTGGGCGCCTCGCTGTCAGACGGGAGGATCATCGAAGGTCAGATTCAATGTCCCTTTCACGGTTTTTGCTTTGATGCGAAAGGCCGTTGCACAAAGGTCCCGGCTCTGGGAACTCAGGGGCGTATTCCTGAAAAGCTGCGTCTCAGAACCCTTCCGCTTCGGGAGGTTCAAGGCTGGATCTGGGGCTGGTGGGGGGAGAATGATCCCGACAACACCCCAATACCGGTCTTTACCGAGTTTGATCACCACTGGCGCTGGCGGGACATTGCGAGTGACTGGTCCGTTCATGTGACCCGCGCGATCGAAAACCAGCTCGATGTCGCACACCTGCCCTTTGTTCATCGCAAAAGCATCGGCGCTGGAGGCCGCGCTCTGGTCGAAGGCCCTTATGTCGAAGCCGATCCCGAGACCATCAAGGTCTGGGTGACCAACCGTCGGGATGATGGCACGCCCCCGCGCAATCTCGACATTCTGGCGGCAGAAGCCAAAGACCATCCCCCCAATCTTGAATTCCGTTTCCCAGGCCTCTGGCAATTGCGGATTCATTCCAAATTACGACTCCTCGTCGCCTTCGTCCCTGTCCATGCGCGACAGACCCGTTTTTATGTCAGAGCCTGCCATCAGCTCCATATCCCCCTTTTAGGGGCCCTTTACAGCAGGATTCTCGGACTCAGTAATCGCTGGATTCTGGGGGAAGATGAGCGCGTGGTCAGCCGGATCACACCCGCCAGTAGCCTGGACGCTGATGATGATCATCTGATTGCCGCTGACCGCGCCATCGTCCTTTTTCGAAAAATATGGCGCCGGCATCTTGAACACCTGCCGAATGACGTGACACCGTGAAGCACCTGACCCGCTGGGCCTTGATCGGCGGACTGCTGATGGTCCTGAGTCTTTCAGTACTGTTCTGGCCTCGCCTTTCCGAACGGCTCACCCAGGGTGTACTGACCTCCATCGAGCAACGCCTGATGGTCAGGGCGGGGATCGGAGACTGGCATCTCGATCCCTTGCATCATGCGCTGGTCTTCCATGACCTTCACTTGGCGGATGATCGGGGACCTCTTCTTACCATCCAAGCCCTCCATCTTCAGCTGGAAGGGCTTTTTGAAGGCAACACTTTCATGCCGCGCTATCGCGTGGATCTCCTGAAGCCCTTCGTTCAACTGACACGAAGCCCCGAGGGCACCTTCCAACTCGGTGGCTTGAAGCTCCCGCCCGAAAAAAGTTCTGAACGCCCTGTCCCGCTGCCTCATGCGGTGAACTTCACCGGGGGTGAATTTCGCTTGATCGAGACGCAAGGCGAGGGACTCGAACTGAGCGCACTTCAGGACCTCAATGGGCATTTGACCCACGATACGGGTACCGGCCAATTGGCTTTGACGCTACAAGCTACCGACGCCTTGAATGGACACTATGATTTGAGGGTCGATCGGTCTTCGAGCCAAGATCCTCTCACTTTGGCTCTGGCCATTCAGACAGCCAAACTCGAGACCTGGAAGCATCTGGCTCCTCCCTCCATTCCCTGGCAGCCCCTCGCAGGTGAAATCTCGGGCCAGGTGGATCTCATCGTGACCCCTTCGGATCGGTCGCTTCATCAATTCGCAGTGACGAATTTCAAGGGCGATCAGCTCCTTTTTCGTCATCAGGCCGAACCTGAAAAGGAGCTCTCGATCGAACACCTCGAGGCCCGGCATCTCTCCATGGAGCCCTCAGTCCACCACTATCGCGCCGAGGGGATTGACGTTCTCCATGTCTCAGGCCCGAAGGATCATGTGGAACGCATCTCGGCCCCCCTCTACGACAGTGAAGCGCTTCCCCATTCGAACACCCTAGAACCGATCCGTCTCATCGGAATGACCCATGACCAGACCCAGATCAGTGAAATGACCCTTGAAGGTCTCCATCCACGCGACGCCAACGATGTCTTTCGCCTGGATGCCATGGGTATTCGCTCCATCACGGGACCCCGCGTGAATGCTGATCGCATCGATTTCAAGGAAATCAGTTTAGATCCCCGCGCAGGCCTGATTTACGCTGCATCCGGGGAGAGCGCGGAGATTTCAGGGGTTTTTGGCACCCTGACCGCAATCAAAGGACAAGGCGTGCACCTTTTTTTCCGCGATGAGCGCCTGTCGCTGGATCGGCTTGATTTGGGTCAAAGCCACACGCAGACCTTCACGACGCGAGGGGGCTATGCGGAAGGGATTGATTGGGTCCGGGCGAATCACGAAATCACCATCCATCACACCCATCTTGATCATTCCAACATGATGCATTTATGGATGGATCAGCTCGATGCCCTGGAATCTCACTTTGACACCCCGACCAAACGCCTCCACATGCGGCAACTGACCGCAAGGCAAGGTGAGGTCCGGGTCGACGATCCCTTGGAAAAACCGCCCCTCAAGGTCCATGAAGTGATCCTTCATGACTATCACAGTGATGCCCTTGCCGCACATTGGGGCGCTGATCGCGTCGAGATCAACGATGCCCAGATGGAATGGGTGGTGTCTCCCGATAATCAGTTCGAGGTCAAAGGATTGAAATCGGGACTGGGGAAACCTGGAACATCCAGTGATCCCAAAGCCCCTGTCAAGCACTGGACCTATGAAATCAGTGCGTTGAGCCTGAACCACTCTGCGGTGAACCTCACGGATCTCGGCACCACCCCCCCCACCCGGATCGCTCTTAATGATCTTCGTATTTCTCTCGATGATCTGGACTCAAGGGCAAATGACGACAGTGACATCGATGCCTTCGCCCACATTGGGTCCCGGGGCAGCCTTGCCGTTTCAGGCCGGCTGGCCCGAAATCCCCTGCGTGCGGCCATCCGAATCGATCTTCAGAAATTTCGTCTGGCCCTTCTTGCCCCCTACTGGAATTCCTTCAGTCGGCTGCAACTCAAAAGGGGATTTGCCAACATCAACGGCGAACTTCGCATAGTTCCAGGGGAAGCGCATCACGTGGAGTTTGAAGGCGATGGCTCCATTGATGAATTGGAAACCCGGGATCCTGTGAGTGGCAGAAACATCCTTTGCGCCAAGAAACTGACCCTCGATGACGTCGCCATCAGTAGTCATCCCAAGCGCTTTTACACCCGGGTCATGGACTGGGAAGAGGCCTATCTCCATCTGGTCCTGAGAAAAGACCACCATATGAATCTCTCCGAACTCTTTCGGGTCGAGGATCCCGCTGTGGTGCCCACCGAAATCAAGGCCATGCAGTTTGAACCTTCCCCCGTCCATGAGCCTCCGCACGCCGCGATCGGGCTGGTGCGATTCCATAATAGTCGGGTGGATTACATTGACCTAGGGTTCAAACCCCAGCTCTCGACCTCGGTTCGTGATTTGAGCGGGACGCTTCGCGGACTTTCATCTCGACGGGATGCCTCTGCCGATATCAGCCTTTTTGGAAAGATTAACCGCTATTCACCGGTGCGCTTATCCGGCACCATCGAGCCCATGGATTATCAGGATCAGACCGATCTGCTCCTCGACTTTACCGGGCTCAATCTGACCAGTTTCCCCCAGTATGCCGGCCGCTTCTCCGGCTACCGGGTCGCCCGCGGCAAGTTGAATCTGGATCTTCATTACCAGATCAACCAATCCGTCATGAATATCGAAAATCGGGCCATGATTGACCGATTGACCCTGGGTGAGAAGATCGAGGAGGCGCATCATCCCCTGGTCGATCTCGCGCTCTGGATGCTCATGGATAATCGGGGCAATCTCGATATCGACCTTCCCGTCTTCGGGGATCTTGAAAATCCGAATTATGAGCTGGGGACACTCTATGGCCAGGCCCTCGTCCAGTTCTTTGGCAAGATCTTCACGACACCCGCCACGCTCGTACAGGATTTGATCCCGTCAGCCCATCAGGTTCAAACGATTCCCTTCGAACCGGGACAAAGAGTGGTCAATCCGAGTTTTCTAAGCAGCCTCTCCCGGGTGATTGCCGAGTACAAGGATCAAGAGGGCGGGGTCATTGAAATCACCCCAACGGCCAATCCAAAGACTGATGGCACGGCGCTGGCGGATGAAGCGCTCAAACAGGAACTCAAAGAGGCCTATCGACATGATCAGCGTCTGGCCAAAAAGCCAGTCCCGTCCCGTGAGGATACCCACCTCACGGATCATGAGCTTAAAAAGCAGTTCACTCGCTATTTCAAGGAACATCATCCCGAACAGAGCCAGAAACTCAATCTTTCGGTGGCTGACGATGTCACCGAATCACCCGATTTGGATCTGGCCTGGCAACATGCCCTTGAAGAGTGGCGGAGCAGCCCCGATCTCCTCCTCGACCTGGCGGAGGATCGGGCGGATTCCATTCGCGCCCGGCTGGTTCGGGATTACGATATCGATGATGGCTCCATCTTCCTGAGGCAGGCCGAGTATGAGTCCGAGCTTAACCCCATTCCGGTCAAGGTCGAATATTTCAGTGATTGACGCCTTGGATCACGATCCCATTTTGGCCTAGACCTGACGAACGCCGTATCATCAGCCATGGATTTTCAGGAAGATGACATCGTTTGCCCCTGCAGCGGAACCCGCCTCTCACGGCTTCGGCAGCGTTTTGCGGATGGCCTGAAGACGATGGAAGCCCTCTCGGATGCCACGGGTGTCTGCTCAGGGTGTGCCGGTTGTGAAAGCGATGTCGCAGAAATAATTGAAGGGTTTCATGCGACTGAAGCGGAATGCCTCAAAAAGCCCCCCCAAGCCTGAGGCGTGGGGTTCAGACGAGATCACTGATGCGACATTCATCGTCTCTTGCCATCGTAGCCGTCCTTTTGACCCTCCTCTGTACAGCGCCCGATAGTTTCGCGCGCGGGGGGCATGGCGGATGGGGTGGGGGTCATGGGGGCTGGGGAGGCCACGGCGGAGGTTGGGGCCACCACGGTCACTGGGGGGGATACGGCTGGCGCGGTGGCTATGGGTGGCGAGGCGGCTACTGGGGCGGCGGCTGGGGATGGCCCTACTATGGCTACGGCATTGGATTCGGATTTGGCTATCCAGGTTTTGGCTACGGTTATGGCCTTGGATACGGCATGGGTTACCCCTGGTACGGCTATGGGTATGGCATGAACTATGGGTATCCGGCGATGCAGCCAACCTACCCTTCAACCTACTATTCAGACCCGAGTCTCGCCGGCGCGCCTACGACAGAAAATACCCCGCAATCAGCCCCTCCGAATTACCCCAAGGTCTGGCATTACTGCCCGGAGAGCAAGGGCTACTATCCCACCATCAAGATGTGCCCTTCGGGCTGGACGGAAATCCCCCAGACCCCCGAAGGCCAGGCCGAGGGGGCCTGGTATCTTTGCCACACACCCGAGGGCTACTACCCCTACGTTCGCCACTGCGACAGCCCCTGGGAAAGGATCACGCCCAACGCCACAGCGGGGAAATCCCCATGAACCGAAGCTGGATCCCCCTGCTGGCTCCCCTGTTCCTATTGGAAAGTTGTGCGTCGGTCCCGACCGGTCCCAGCGTCCTGGTCCTCCCCGGCGCACATCAGGATTTTGGCGGCTTTACCCGAGATGATGGCTTCTGCCGCCAGCATGCGCTGGCCCAAATCGGGGGCACGACACCCTCAGCCAGTGCAGCCGAGACCGGATTAGGGGCTGCGGCCGTCGGAACGGCCGTGGGCGCTGCCTCAGGGGCTGCATTTGGCGGAGGCTACGGTGCGGCGGTGGGCGCCGGTGCTGGCCTTTTGGGCGGCAGCATGGTGGGAACCGGGATGGGCTATCAGGCAGGGTATGCCATGCAACAACGCTACGACCATGCCTATATCCAGTGCATGTACGGCCATGGGCATCAGGTTCCCGTCCAGGGAGTCATTGCCCGACCGATGACTTCGGGCGCGGGGGCCCCCTCGGGCACCGCGGGTTCGAATGGGGTACCCCTTCCGCCCGGAAGCGGCGGCATGCCATTGCCGCCGGCCCGGGGCAGTCAGAGCGGTCTCCCCCTGCCGCCCCCCTGATTATTTTTTAGCGGGACGACGGGCCGAGCTTGAAAGTTCGGCTTCCAGCCGGTGAATTTTTTCATTGAGCGCCTTGAGTTCCAGCAGGATCTTTCTTTCAGCGGTCTCATGATCGTCTTCCAGAAGTCCCTCTTCATGGGGTTGACCGCGAAGATCATGGACGACCAGAATCGAAGCAAAAATGCCGGCAGCGAGCGCAAATAGACCAATGCCAAAGAGAATCAGCAAGGCAGAAATGACGCGTCCGATGAATGAGGTTGCGACAATATCGCCGTAACCCACATGGGCGAGGGTGACCAGCGAATACCAGATCCCCGCCAGCGGCGAATGGATTCCCGGATCGACGAGCGCCAGAATGAATCCGCTGCCGGTCACCACCACACCAATCACAATCAACAACGAGCGAACGGTCTTGCGGCGGAGCGCATCCCGCCCGACGATCTGGAGCCAGGACAAAGCATCTTGAATGGCATTCACGAGTATCAACTCCCTCTTTGGCTTTAAACCCAGGATTTTACATCCTTGCCTGAATTCAAATGATTTCGGGCTTGGGGGGGCTGCATGACAGGCATCGAGGGCATCCCGATTGTTTTGGAAAAGTACGGCATCCTGGTGGTCGACAAACCCTCGGGGCTTTTGAGCCAACCTGGAAAAGGACCTGACCTCAGGGATTCGGTCCTGACCCGCATCAAGGCCGTCGCCCCCTGGGCCGAACTTGTGCATCGACTGGACCGCGATACCTCAGGCCTCCTGATGCTCGCGATGAATCCAAAGACACACCGGGCGATGAGCATGGCCTTCGCCGAGCGGAAGGTGGACAAACAGTACATCGGTCTCTGTGCGGGGAAACTGATAGGGTCTTCAGGGACGATCGTCTGCCCGCTGGCACGCATTGCCACCGATCCGCCCCAATACGATGCGCATCCGGAGGGCCGCATTGCGGTGACACATTGGCAACATCTTGGCACTGAAACCTCAGCATCACGGGTCCGTCTGACGCCGATTACGGGGCGATCCCATCAGCTCCGGGTCCATCTTCAGTTGATGGGGCACCCCCTCCTAGGGGATCCCATCTATGGCCAGGGCGATGGCGATCGGCTAAAACTCCATGCCGAATGGTTGAGGTTTCAGCATCCTGACGATGGACGGTGGCTGGAACTGCGATCCCCCGCCCCTTTCTGAACGCCAAGCTGACGGGCTCTGGTTTACCGATAGAATAGTGCGAAAGAAAGGTCAGGAAGACCTGTCATTCATGACAAGGACCCCCAGCGGATCAGTTCATACTCTTTCGAGCATATTCCCGATGTATAAATCCTTACTTCCTCTCATGGCCGTCCTTCTTCTGGGCAGCATCCAACCTCAGGCACACGCGGATACCTTTGATGGTGCCATCAGCAATTGTCTCAAGGCCTGGGGCGAACACCCCTTCGGCAGCAAACCCAAGTACCGTATCCTCTCGTCGTCCGTCAAGGTTTTCGGCATCGGGCAGAGTACCGATGATACGGCGGTGACCAAAGGGCCGGATCTTGTCCTCATCGACACGGGTGTCAATGTCATGGGAGGCTCTACCCTTCAGCTTCTGAACCCCAATGGCTGGTATTGCTTTGCCTCCAACGTCAACGTCATGGGCAGTCTCACCATCAAGGCCCACTGCAAGGCGCATCTTGCAGCCGCCAGCAATGGCATGACCGTGATGGGGGGCGACCCGTCCAACAAGAGCGTCACCGTCCTTGGTGCGACCAACGTCGAACCGGTGGGCTGCGCACGTTGAACTGGTTGATATGAGCCTTGCCGGTTCCTGAATCGGTTCATATCCCTGTCGGGTGCGGGCAAGGGATCGCCAGCACCCCGGACGCAGGGATTTTCAAGTTTGGCACAGGACGTGCTCTAAGATCGATGAGTCGGGAGTCCAGACCTGACTCGTGCCGCTGGCGGCAGATCCCCATCCTTGTGCTCCCTCAGTCGCAAAAGCCAGGGTCTGTCGCCAGTTTCTTTTTTGAATCAGAACTCGGCGTGAAACCTGAGCGTATAGATGTTCACAGGACCCCGGTCCTGGTTGTAGGCGGGATTGGCGATGAACTGATAATCCGCCGTAACCCACATCGGATTCAGAATATTGACACTGTAGAACAGGTCCACGACGTGCTCTGATCGCCATTTGATGGCACCGTCACCGATGAAGCCATCGATACCGCCGAGTCCAAGATAGTTGGCGTGTGACTTGGAGATCCAGCCCTGACCGTAACCCAAGCCCGCAAGATCCCGTTGCCGACCCCAATGCCAGCCATTGACCAGCGTCCCCAGGGAGAGCGATCGATCCGTCGACGTGTAGGAATAGACTTCGGTTGCCCCATCGTTCCACATGCCTCTGAGAAAAAAACCAACCCCATCGGTAATTTGCTGTTCGATGTTAAAACCCACACCGATCTTGATGTTGGGCTTTCGGACCCAGCACAAGTCAGGAGCGGTGGGATTGGGGTTCCCATAATTAAATGAAGTACAGGTGGTCGCGTTGTATTTCGCGGGATTGAGGCGATAGACATTCACCGCATCCTGAAAGTTGCCCATGTTTTCGCGATTGCGAAAGCCGAGGATTCGGATGACACCCGGCTGGTCACCGATGATGTGCGCGTGCTCGATTTCATAGGAGTCGCTGTAATACTGGGTGAGATCCCAATCCAGAGTCAGCTGGTTCGGATGGTAGGGCACGATGACCCGACCGGCCCGTATCGCCCAGTTGTCATGGATGTACTGAGCCGTTCCTCCCCAGCTGTACCCGCGGGCATCAGCACCAAAGTCGTACGCGGCATAAGTCAGAAAGGCCATGTTCATGAACTGGCGACGTAGATCACCCGAGTAGCTGTTTTTGTCGAAGATATCGAGCGCACTGAAATTGCCGACATTAAAGACCAGGCGGCGACTATCCACCGTGGTTCCGAGCTGCATCGGATCCGATTCCACCGGAAGCCGATCCCCGCCCAATCCGAAGGTCTGACGAAAATAGACGCGGGAGA
Organism: Pseudomonadota bacterium; assembly: GCA_039795615.1. GTDB lineage: Bacteria > Pseudomonadota > Gammaproteobacteria > Methylococcales > Methylococcaceae > UBA6136. The sequence continues at coordinate 4,918 of JBDKLO010000107.1, read as the reverse complement.
GATAGATGACCGGCTGAACGGCACCGGTTTTCTGAAGTTCAAAGTTCTGGATCGTACTGCCCAGACCCTTAAGGTCAGAGAGAGGCCGCTCGGAGATCATTTCGGGAACGGCATAGATCTCGCCTCCATCCCAGGCCTTGACCCCGAAGAAGCCAGTGGCTGTAGCGGTAAAGCTCGTTTCTGCCTGGGGCAAAAGGGAGTTCGGGGTGCCGTGAAGATTGGTATAGAGCGCCGGAAACTGAGGTTTCCAGGTATAGATATAGGTTGCCTGACCGTAGGCGTTCCAAAGTTCATCAGTGACATCATGAAGCCCTTCATCGGAAAGGACATTCATGAAGTCAAATTCGTCCGCCTCACGTCCATCCGGTTCTGCAGACTCTGCAAAAACCGAGGGCGTGACCGCCAACAGCAGAAAAGCGAGGCCAAGACGCAACACGCCTCTCACCAGCTTGCGGGTATCAAGAAGACAATGGGGCTTCTTCTGGGATGCCATGAAAGAGGACGTTTCCAGCTGGATCAACGACCCCCTCAAGGGCACACCGATCGATCTAAGGTTTTTTTAAACTAACTTTCGATTATCACAGAATAATATGTCGAGATCGTTAAATTCAGAAAGACACCTCGAGAATCCTTATTCGAGTCGGGATGAAATTCGTGACCTAATCTTCTCGTTATTTCCCCTAGAATAACCCTATGACTGACACCCCCTGTCTTCCGGCCGTTCAAGGGCCCTGCTGAACGCATGCCATCCACCGATCGTCATCCCCTCATGCACTCTGTTACGCCCCAAGTGGACTCAAGGGGTGGCCTTGGCCGTCTGATCCAGGGGGCCATGAGCCTTATTTTCCTTGGCCTCCTGTGCATCCCCCCCACCGCGGCTGAAGAAGTGGCGGCACTCAACGAACAGGAGGTCATTGCCCTCTTTTTTGAGCGCAATCTCGAACTGATTTCAGGACACTACAACATCGATCGGGCTGAAGCCCAGACCCTGATCGCCAGTGCCATACCGAATCCCTTGCTGAGCATCGGCTTCAATGAACTCAGCTCGAAAACATCGCACTTTTTTCCAAGAACCAACAGCACAACGGACGTCAATTCGGTCGGGATGAACATCATCGTGACCCAGTTGATCCAGACCAACGGGAAACGTCGCCTTCGGACGGAAAGCAGTCAATATGAACGTGAAGCGGTGGAAACCGATTTTCGGAATCTGATCCGCGTCCTGGCCAATTCCGTCCGAAAAGCCCACTACCAATTGCTGCTGGCGCAGAAAAATCACGAGTTTCTCTCGACCAATGATCTTAATTACCAGAAGATCGTAGAGGCCAGCCGGATCCGCCTGAAGGCAGGCGATATCGCTGAATCAGATTTCCTCCGGGTGGAAATCGAAGAACTCAAGATCCGGGCCGATGTTGATCGCGCGGAAGCCGCGCTCAAGTCCGCCCGGAGTGAACTTGCGGCCCTTCTGAACTGGCCTGCCATCAGCAACACCCTTCGCGTCAACGAAAGGTGGCCCGATGTCCCATCCGCCCTTCTGAAACCTCATCTTGATCCCCTGATCGAGGAGGCCTATGAGTCTCGTCCTGACTACAGGGCACAGGAACTTCGAACGGAAAAGATGGAGACCGAACTCGAGCTTTCACGTCGCTTGGTCGTCCCCGATGTGACCGTCTCAGGTGGTTTAATACAGGATACGGGTAATGTTCGCCCCTACACCGGCACCTTCAGTATCAATGCGCCGATTCCGACCTGGTATCAATTTCAGGGCGAAGTCGGAAAAGCAGCCGCCGAACTCAACTCATCAAGGCTTGAACTGGAGCAGATTCGAAACAGCATCCGCGCCGATGTCATCGCATCGCATGCGCGTTTGATGGCCACCCGTGCCATCGTTCACCGCTTTGAGACCGAATCCCAACAGCGCATCGAGAAAGTCCGTGCGGCACAGGAGTTCGCCTATAACCAGGGCGCGATTGGTCTGATTGACCTTCTGGATGCCGAACGCACCTACACCAGGCTGATGGTCGAATACTATTCGGCACGAACGGACGAATCGATCGCATACGCCGACCTCATGATGGCGCTGGGTGAAGATGTCATGCATCGCTTCCTCGAATCCGATTTCAGGGCCACCAAAATCATCTCTTCAAAAACCCAATAAGGGGGGATTAACGACACAGGCTTGGAGGACACCTTATAATCGCGGCGCTCTCATCCATCCACTGATCGACCCCCCATGGCCTTGTCCCGCCTTTTCGCCCTTGTCGTTACTGGCATTCTCCTGAATTTTGCAACGGCTTCCTTCGCGCGCGACACGCCCTTACCGGTGGCGCAGGCCTTCGGCTTCAAAAGCGCTGTCGGGCCCGAGGGTGTCACCATTACGTTTGACATCGAAAAGGGCTACCACCTTTACCTTGAGCGGATGAAGTTTCAGCCCGGAAGCGATTCGGTTGTGCTCGGCGACGTCGCCATGCCGGAAGGTGAAATCGTGGCTGATCCCACCATGGGCCACACCCGGGTGGCCCGGGGTCATCAGGAATTCAAGATTCCCCTGGTGTCGCTTCCCAAGCCCCCGGAAGTCGGCACGCTCAAGGTTTCCTTCCAGGGCTGCCAGGATGCAGGTTCCTGCTATCCCCCGCAGCGGGAAATCCTTTCTCTCGAAAATGCTGGTGTCACAGCCCCCCAGAGTGCTACGACGCTCTCGGAATGTGACGCTCGTGGCATCCCCGAAGCCGCCGACTCACGGTCCGAACAGTGCCGGATTGTGGATACCCTCAAGAACGAAAGCTTCCTGTCCACAGGCCTTAGCTTTCTCGGCATGGGTATCCTACTGGCCTTCACCCCCTGCATTTTCCCCATGATTCCGATTCTTTCAGGTCTCATTGCAGGGCAAGGCTCAAAAATCGATCCCAGACGAGCATTCGCTTTGTCTTTGGCTTACGTTCTCGCCTCGGCCCTCGCCTACACCCTGTTTGGCATCCTTGCGGGCCTTTTTGGTCACAACCTTCAGGCAACGCTGCAGAATCCAACCGTGATTGCCACATTCAGTGCGTTCTTTGTGCTTTTGGCCTTCTCCATGTTCGGCGCCTTCTCGCTTCAGGTGCCAGGAACCCTTCAAAACCACCTGACGGCGCTCAGCAATCGCCAGAAGCAGGGAACACTTCTTGGAAGTGCCACCATGGGATTTCTCTCGGCACTGATTGTCGGTCCTTGCGTCGCCGCCCCTTTGGCCGGAGCCCTCATTTACATCGGCGAAACCGGGGATGCCATTTTCGGTGGGTTTGCCCTCTTTTGCCTCGGCATCGGCATGGGCCTGCCGCTCCTTGCGATCGGCACCTCGGCCGGAACGCTGCTGCCCAAAGCAGGCACCTGGATGGATGCCATCAAATCACTCTTTGGTTTCGGTCTCCTCGGGGTTGCCCTCTGGCTCCTCGACCGAATTCTGCCTTCTGATCTGATGCTGTTCCTCTGGGGCGCACTCCTGATCTTCGCCGCCATGGCACTGGGCGCGCTGGAAGCCCTCCCGCACCCCTCGGGCCTTCTGCCCCGCTTCGCCAAGGGCGCCGGGGTGATTCTTCTGGCTTACGGCGTCCTTCTCCTGATCGGAGCCGCCAGCGGGGAGAACGATCCCCTGCATCCTTTGGAAAATCTCAACCTCGGCCATGCCGAAAGCAGAGGCCATTCATCGTCACGGCTTGCGTTCTTGCCGATCAACTCCGTCGCCGAGCTGGATGAACACATCCACAATGCCGAACGGATGAACAAGCCCGTCATGCTCGATTTTTATGCCGACTGGTGCACGGCCTGTCAGGAAATGGAATCTGAAACCTTTTCCGATCCCCAAGTTCAAAACACCCTCAAAGAGGTCATTCTGTTGAAAGCGGATGTGACCGATCAGACCGAGGCCAATCTGGCCCTCCTCCGGCGATTCAACCTGGTCGGCCCGCCGGCTACTCTCTTTTTTAAACCCGGAAGTCAGGAAGTCCGTCACCGACGCGTTGTCGGCTTCATGGAGCCTGCCCCTTTTAACCGCCATGTGATGGCGGCTCTCGGCATGACGGCCGAAAGTCCCAGCCCAAAGGAAATCACCCCATGAAACGTACGCTGACGATCCTGACAGCCCTCCTGATCACTACGCATAGCAGCTTTGCGCTTGAAACCCTGCAAGAGCCAGCCAAATCATGCCCCTTGAAAACACTCAAGGACGGCAAGAGCCTCTCGCTGGAGAGCCTCAAGGGCAAGGTGATTTATCTCGACTTTTGGGCCTCCTGGTGCGGGCCCTGTGCGCTCTCCTTTCCCTTCATGACCGAGGTGGCCAAAAAGCACAAGGCGGAAGGTCTGGAACTGGTGGCGATCAGTGTCGATGAATCCCGCGAGGAAGCAGAAGCCTTTCTCAATAGCCATCCGACGAATTTCACGGTCGTCCATGATCCCAATGGCGATTGCCCCAAGGTCTATGGTCTTGAAACGATGCCAACCAGTTACCTGATCGATCGGAAGGGGAACCTTCGGGAAGTTCATCGAGGCTTCAGTAATTCCGATCGTCAGGAACTCAGCAAGGCCATTGACAGCCTTCTCAAGGAAAAACCCTGACCCCGGCGAGGTTTGACAGCGTTGCGCCTCGCGGCCATAGTGGAATCTTCTTCAACTGACGGGAGGCAAACCCATGTTTCGGACTTTCGGCAATCTTCTGGATGGACTACTTTGGGGCTTTTCGATGGCGTTCGGCTGGATTCTGGCCTTTAGCCTCGTCGGAGTGCTCGCGGCATAAGTCCGAAGGGGGGCAACACCCCCCTTTTCCGTCTGCTCCGGTGTCAACGGACCCCGGGAGAGATGTTTTCAGTCCCTGAGGCATAAACCAAAGAAGCGGCCGCCACGAGCAGGGATGAACGACTATCAATTTCAGTGAAACGGGCCTGTG
>JBDKLO010000106.1:0-2850 GCA_039795615.1 Pseudomonadota bacterium | reverse complement strand
ACTAGGACCGGTATCATTCGCCGATTATGCCTGAGCATTTGCCAGACGCCGTCGATCCTGTGGCCTTCGCTGAAAAGCGTGGTCATCTGGTCGGCCGATTGGCTATCGGTGGTCTGGATCGAATCGCGCCCATGGTGAAGAACCTTGATGCCTATGTCGATCTTGATCTCCAATTCGGAAAGCAAGGACGACTACCCTTCATTGAAGGGCGCGTTGCCGCGCAGTTGGTTCTCGAATGCCAGTGTTGTCTTGGACCTATGGAATGCAATATTGATTCCAAGGTTCGACTAGGCATCGTAGAGTCAGTTGACGCGGCTTTGTTGCTCCCGGAGGACACCGAAGCCCTGATCGTTGAGCCGGATGTTGAAGTCCTACTCTCCGATATCGTCCAGGATGAGTTGTTGTTGGCCGTTCCGGTCATTCCGCAGCACGACGACTGCCATCTGCCCGGGGAGACGCCAGCAGCCCCTTCAGAGGCAAGAAGAAACCCTTTTGCATCTCTGGCAGATCTCAAGCTCAAATCAACTTCCGAGGAGTAAACCATGGCCGTACAGCAAAATCGCAAGACCCGCTCCAAGCGCGACATGCGCCGTTCGCATGATGCGCTGACGGGTGCAACCCTTTCTATTGAACCGACCACCGGTGAAACCCATCGTCGTCACCACGTGAGTGCCGATGGTTACTATCGTGGCCGCAAAGTCATCTCGACCAAGGTAGAAGAGACTTCTGACGAATAAGTGGGCAGTGCGCTAGCTGTTGCCGACTGGTAATCACAGACAGGACTGAAGGGCCCACCGTTCGATGATGTCGCGTAAGCTGACGATAGCCGTGGATGCGATGGGTGGAGACCATGGCCCTCGTGTCACGGTTCCAGCGGCCCTTGATAGCGCAGCCAAATATCCCAACCTCAACCTGATTCTGGTTGGGGACGAGGCTGCCTTGCGGCAGGCTCTTGCCGGCCGTGAAAAGGCCCATGGCGACAGGATTCAGATTGTGCATGCGTCTGAAGTTGTCGAAATGCATGAGTCGCCATCCAAGGCGCTTCGGGGCAAAAAAGACTCGTCGATGCGGGTCTCCATCAATCTCGTCAAGGATGGTCAAGCCGATGCCTGCGTTAGTGCAGGGAATACCGGCGCTCTCATGGCCATTGCCAAGTTTGTCCTTAAGACCATCCCGGGTGTAGACCGTCCGGCGATTATTGCCATGTTGCCCTCAAAAACCGGCCATACCCACGTTCTGGATCTCGGTGCCAACGTCGATTGTTCGGCTGAACATCTCCTGCAATTTGCCATCATGGGCTATGAGTTGGTGAAAGCGGTTGAGAATCAGGAGCACCCCCGGGTTGGACTTCTCAATATCGGTGAGGAGGAAATCAAGGGTAATGAACAGGTCAAGCAGGCCGCCAAGCTTCTTGCTGAATCACATATCAACTTTGTCGGGTTTGTCGAAGGGAATGACATTTTTTCCGGTGAGGTCGATGTGGTCGTCACCGATGGCTTCACGGGCAACGTGGCACTGAAGGCCATCGAAGGCTTTGCAAAGTTGCTCGGCGGTTCGCTTCGGGATGAATTCCGCCGCAATATTCTCACCAAGCTGGTCGCCATCCTTGCATTGCCGGTTCTCAATGCATTCAAGAAGCGTTTTGATCCCAGACGCTACAACGGAGCCAGTTTGGTCGGATTACGTGGCATCGTCGTCAAAAGTCATGGCAACGCGGATCAGGTTTCTCTGGCCAACGCCATTCGAGTAGCAATGCTTGAAGTCGAACAAGGCGTTCCCGACCGTATTGGTCAGAGGGTAAGCTCCTCGATCGCCGAGGGGCGCACGGCATGACGATCTATTCAGGGCTGCTTGGTACCGGAGGCTACCTTCCGGAGACGATTCTGACCAACGAAGAAATTTCCCGGACCGTTGAAACGACCAATGAATGGATCATTGAACGGACTGGTATTCGTGAGCGGCGGATTGCCGCGCGTCATGAAACGGCATCCAGCATGGCTGAGGCCGCTGCTCGTCAGGCCATAGAGGCTGCCGGCATTGAGCCGGACCAGATTGATCTGATTATTGTCGGGACAGGAACTCCTGACCGGGTATTCCCTAGCACAGCCTGTCTGCTCCAACACCGCCTGGGCCTTCGTCGCGGAGCGGCGTTTGATGTTCAGGCGGCCTGTTCTGGCTTTATCTATGCCTTGAGTGTTGCGGATCAGTTTATTCGAGCCGGCAACGCTCGGCACGTTCTGGTGGTGGGGAGTGAGCTGAACTCTCGGCTGGTGGACTGGAGCGACCGGACGACCTGTGTTCTCTTCGGCGATGGCGCAGGGGCAGTCGTCATGGGCGCAACCGATACGCCGGGTCTTCTGAGTACTCATATCCATTCGGATGGCCAATATCAGGATCTCTTATACGTCCCGAATCCCAATGCCTGTTTCTCAGAAGATGAGACCGCTTCCCGGTATTTAAAAATGCAGGGGAATGAGGTGTTCAAGGTTGCCGTGAACACGCTTGGCAAAATTGTCGACGAGACATTGGAAGACAACGGACTGCTCAAGGCCGACATCGACTGGCTGGTCCCGCATCAAGCCAATATCCGCATCATTACAGCCACGGCGAAAAAGCTGAAGATGCCCATGGATCGCGTGGTCGTGACTGTCGAGCGTCAGGGGAATACCTCCTCGGCTTCGATTCCGCTGGCTCTGAACGAAGCGATTCGCGATGGTCGTATCCAGCGGGGCCAAACCGTTTTGATGGAGGCTTTTGGCGGTGGTTTCGCCTGGGGCTCCGCGTTACTTCGCTACTAGTTCGAGGAGTCGGCGTTCATGAGTCGGGTTGATCAGGGGCTTGCGTTTGTTT
>JBDKLO010000105.1:0-6436 GCA_039795615.1 Pseudomonadota bacterium | reverse complement strand
GCCTCCCGGCATACTGCCTCGATCCTTCGTTCAATCGAGTTCTTCTCAATGTCGTCACGATGCTCATAGCACTTCACCCGCTGGGGCAGTGATCCACAGACGCCGGGCTCCATTCGCTCCGAGACATGAAGCAAGCCAGCCTTGTGAAGATCGCTGATCGTTCGATGCACCTGACCGATGCTCTGGTTAATCCCGAAAGCCTCGCTAAGAATCAGGCGAGTATCCCTAGCCGAATATGGCGGGATGTAATCGGGCGGGAAACATTCCCGGAGTATCTGCAATACCAGTGCCCTGTTCTTCGTCATTCTTTGCATATTTCTGCATATCCTATTGTTGAAGATTGATAGTCTACAGTAAGGACTGACAGTCAAAAGAAGGGGAGACATATAGCCTCCCCTGGTTCAGATCGTTCCCGAGATCCCTAGAACGATCTAGAACTCAGACATAAACTCCAGAATGATTTCCTGCTCTTTCCCGTCAAGCTTAACCTCGAACTGAGCATCGGCAAGATCCTCATTCACCTCCATCTGCTCCTGCCTTAGTCGCTCGATCAGGCGGGGATCAATCTCCGGCAACCGATGCCCTGAACAGATCAACCGTGCACCTGATCGAATCACTGGATCGTCGGAGCCCAAATACCGCCGCCCCAATGCTGGATTCTCCTGCATCCGTTTCAGCGTCATGAGGCGTCCAATGATCTCAGCGAGAATCGAACTTTCCGCGATCAGATCTTCAACCATAAAGCTTCCGTGATCGCCGTTCGTACCAATCTGGGGGATTCGACCCCTCGTCACGAAGGTACTTAAAGGTCGCGTGCCTGACCTTAACGGCCTGCTCCTTTACTGATCTTGGAAGCCAGCTAGCCAGACTTAACGTCACAGGACTTCCAGCTTCGACGATGGCGTCAATAGCGCCCTTAAGACCCGTCTGCCGCGCAAGAAAATAGGCCATGCAGATAACATCAACATCGATGGGAGTCAGCCGCTCAAGGTTGCCCCCGTACTTTTGGAAAAGGGCCTTGTCAGCATCGGAAATACAGCTATCCCCAGGGCATAGCCTGGCCGAGCGGATGATAGCTCGAACCTCGGTCGTCTTGAGCATTCCGACAGGGCCTAAGCTCATTGCTCTCATCGTTACCGCTGGAACCTCAATCAGCCTCTTTAAGCCTGCATCCGATGGGAAAACGATCGCTCGCCCACCCGTCTGCGTGAGTTCAACCTCAGCATCGAAGTATTTAAGATCCAGGAAAGGGACGGTCAAAGCTGCGGCCATGATGTGCAAAAGCTCGTGCTTTGCGATTTCGCGATCGTTCATCGGAATTCCTCCATGGGCCGATCGAACAGGCACCAAGTCGGAAGAATCTCGGTTACGTCAGGTTCGCCCGATCGGAGGCGGTCAACCTCACTCATCAAGACAACACCGAAATCTTCAGCCGTACCGCCGCTCTCGACCAGGTCCACAATGTCATTCAGTACGGTCGCCAATGCCCCAGCGGTAACCGGCGCATTAGGACTGCCGCCAACGGCCTGCACCAAATCTCGTGGGTCGCTCATAGGTCTTCCCCCAGGCCCTTCAGGGCTGCTTTAACGTTGTTGACACGCCTTTGTCTGGCCTGCTCCTTCTTGAGCCGTAGATCGACTGCGCGACGCGCCTCCTCAGTGTCTGAGTACACTCTCCAGGCTGCTTTAGTCTCGCTCTTAACCAGATCGAGAACTTGGCCCTTCAGAACGTAACCCATAGGGATACAGGATGAAAACTCAGCAGGCAGGATGCCGCGGAGATCGGCCACCTCACCAAAACCCTTCAGGCGACCTTCTCCGGCCATCTGGAAGAGTTTCGCACCTAGTTTTTTTGTTGTGACAGGAAGGGCCGCATTGAATCCGTCGATCGACTTTTTTAGATCATCGCGAAGAGCCTCAAGCTTCATAACCGCCAAGTGCTTTGCGGTTTCGCCCAATGCTGGCAGAGCGTGAGCGGTCATCCATCGGATTGATCCGCGATCGCTGTAGTCATCAGAGATGGGCTTGCTCCCCTTGAGCAGAGCGATCGCCCTAGCACAATCATTGTGGACGTTTGCGGCCTGCTTCGCCGTCTGCCGGAGCCGCTTTAGTGGCTCTGCCAAGTCGGAAGGGTAGCGTTCGCCGTCGTGTTGACGATCATAAAAACGGGAGACTGAGAGGGTGTGTAGTTCAAGGAAGCGGGGTAGCCCCTGTGGGTGAGAGCATTTGATCATAGTGGACTCCAGAAAAATTGAGATTTCAGGTGTCCGAGTCTTCGGCGATCACAGCTTGCATCTGCCCCTAACTGTGCGGGTCGTAGCCATCAATTGACGCTACCGGCGGGCCAGCCCGCATCGGAATAATACCGCGGGGAGTGGTCAGGTTCCAGCCAGGCACGATGCTGAGAGTGTTTCTTTGCGGCTTTTCTCAGGCCAACGATAGATGCTGCCTGCACCGCAGATCTGTTGCTTTGAGTGATGATGCCGATCTCCTCGCAGGAAAGTTCTCCAAACTCGCACAGGATGGCGTTTAACTGGCCGTCGCTGAGATCGCCGTTAATCTCCAGTGCCAATTCTCGCAGCACCTCAGAACGCACCAGATAATTAACCATGGGCCAACCTGAATGCCTTCTGAAGCGGTCCCTCTAAACTGCTCCCGGGTGAGGTTTGGATCGCAGCATCGGGGATCACCAAGAGAACTGAGCCGCTCGGAACCCGTAAAAACTTAGCCAACGGTTCGCCAACGATCAACCGATCCCCATCAATGCCTCCGGCATGAAATTTCCACTTAAACGGATCATCCTCACCCCCTCGGTCAAACGGAAAAGACGCGATAACACCAAGCGGATCAATTGCGGTGATACGCCCAAAAAAGCTGCCATTTGGTAGCCGAACTCGATCTCCAATTTCCATCAATGTGCCCTCGCTCGCTTCAGTATTACTGGTTGCCCCTTTGCCAGGGTATCCACCATGGCTTCAATCTGAGCCCTGGTGACTCTTTCAAGCTCAGGCTTAACAAACCGCTCCACATCCTCCCATGCCGAATCGATTAGTGCCTGGGGAAAGAACGCAAGTAAAGCTTCATCGCCAGATGCGTCAACATTATCGACGTGAAGCCTCCCCGCCAAGAGTCCGCTACACAGGCATTGGAGCATGCGATCACGGTCAGTCAGGATGTCTTCAGGCCATTCTGGAACGGTCTCAATGAATGTTCCGCATGCGGAATGCCGTATCTGGACGGATACCGCACCAAAAATCAGATTACTGATCCCATGGCCAACTTCATGTCTCACCAGGTCATGCATTATTGCCTCCTTAAAAAAAGGCCCCAGTGTAGGGGCCTGTCGAGGTGGGAAGAATCTTCAGCTTTTGCGATCAGGACGGCTTGCGATTTCCTGTAGATCGGTTTCAAGCGTTTGCATAACGCGTGCCCGGTGCGCTAACTCCTCTTGATGCTGCTCGTTGATTGCCTCTAGTACCAGATCACGATGCATCGGGTCCATCTGTCCGATTGAACGCGTTAAAGCGTCTGCACGCTTTTGAGCCACGCCCCGAATCTTGGTCAGCAGCAAACGATCTATGCACGCCTTTGCTAACTCAAAATAAGCATCAGGAGAATTCACCAACACCGGGGCAACGGATGACGCCTTGGTCTGGTTCTGAAGCCCAGCCTTAATAGCGCCATGAATGGTATCCGCCAAGCCGTTCATCTTTTCTGCTGCCTCAGCAGTATCGAAAAACAGGCCGTGCCCTTCATGCAAATCACGAACGTAGCCGCGGATTTTTTCCTTGATCGAAATATCCGCCTCAAGCTGCTTCGCATGTTCCATGGCGATCCCATGAACCTTCTTCTCGATTAGTTGGGCCATCGTGTTCATCGCGCCATCTCCATTGCTCTCTGTTTAATCATGTCACTCGCAAAGTGAGCAAAGGCCAACGATGCATTCCGTGCCGTCCTCACGTTGTCATTTACCTCGCCTATAGCCCGGTCAACACGACCTGAAACCTCTCGCTTCACGGCCTTTTCACCAGCAACGATTTCATCGACTATGGGCTCTATAGCCGCCCTCAGGTTCGCATGCAGATCAGATGCCGTGATGAAGCTCGATGTGTCTGGTATATGGCGTCCCAACGCGGTATCAACCCTTTGGTTTACCGACTCCAGATCCTTCCTGAGGGAGGCAATTTCGGCAGATCGGTCTTCGGGCATACGCAGACCACGGATAATGGTCTCAACGTTTTCCAGTCTTTGAATGATCTCGTTGTCCATTAGCGTGCCCCCGTAATTTCGGTTCGTCTTCTAGCGGTATTCGCCCCAAACCGGCGATCATGGACCTTCTGAATGGCGGCTAGTTTTGCTTCCTGGATATGGCGATCCGATGCCCCAAGCTCCCGAGACAACAAAAATCTCTTACCTCTCAACGCGACAATGCTCGCTGATCGCGTCCGCTCAACCCATCCCGTTTGACCTTTTAGCCTCAACAGTTCATCTCGGGCCGGTGCCAGTGTCCGCTTGATGTCAGACTGGAGGGCGATCAGATCAACCGAACCCACCCCAAGACCTGCACCGGCCTTGCATTGATCGGCATATTGCCGAAGAGACGCATCGGAAGGGGGGATGTTGGATTGACCTCCAATGTAGTCAGCGCAAACGGCGAAGTCGTTGATGACATCTAATGCGTCATCAATGTGCTTTAGCGCCGATCCCACGGCTGCCGTGAATTCGGCCTCGATTTTTGCGTGCTCATGTTTGGGGTTTGGCATTGCAGCTTTTTCAAGCAGCAGACCTAATGAATCCGTTTCTGACGGTGGTGAATATAGGGCACGTAACGATGCGGTTCGGGCATCAAATATTTTGAACGCCATTCGAACATCGTTTTCAGCCCTCTTGATGGACTCTGTTGTGTTCATAAATCTCCTGTACTGAAGTAATCCCGGACACCGGGGGGATTTGGCTATCCCGCATCTATATTAATGCTGATTAGACTGGTTTTGGGAGACTTAAAGCCGATTGGTTCAAATGCACCATTTTTCGACCTCCTGAGAAGCCCGAGAATCGACGAAAAGGGTCTAGGTAGGGGTGAGGGCAGGGGTGGGGTTTTGGGTTCCGATGCGGGGAAGGAATCTACTGACCAAAACAAATCGATAAGTAGATTAAGCGACAGTATTCCCCCACTGGGGTAAAACCGATCCGAATCAAGATCTTTTCCGATGCGCTTGGAGCCTGCACGCACTGGAACAAAACCGCGCATCACTCCTTGCGGGCGTAAACATCGCCCCACAATGCCCGCAAGACATCGGGGCGTGCGTAACCTTGATGCGCGCATCGTTCGATCGCTTGATTCTCTCTGCCTTGGCTTTTGCCTCGCATGCAGGCGAACAGTACCGATGCCTGCGATCACGAGTAACCACCTTCACCTGGCAAACATCGCATCGTGACGTGCGGTGAAAGTCTCCGCCACAGTCCATGGCAATGATGGTCTGATCGATTGGATTCGGGACCATCAAGCCCAGCGTGGATGGCTTGATGACTCTGGATTCTGGATACCGATAGCCAGCAAACCGCGTCTTGAATTTGATCAACGCAGCGGCATCGGAATCCCCAGCACTGGCCGCATCGATCAGCTGCCATTCCCGATCCAACAGATCCTGATTCATCTGATCAATCCGGACCCTTTCCAATGCGAGCGATCCGGCCCACACCTCGGGGACCAAGGAATATGTCGGATGAAAGCTGCCTTCGAAGAAGTAGGTCCGATCAGCGACCAGAATGACGCCATCCATTTCGAACGGCACACAGCGAGGGAAGTGGGTCAGCTTGCAGTAATCATCGCTCATTGATGTTCCACGTGAAACGCTTAGGTGATGTTGATACTAGATAGTAGCATCAAATATCCGTTTCACGTGGAACACTTCCAGGGTTAGTGAGAATCCAGCTAGTGAGGAGCAGAAAGAGCGGCGGGAACGAGAGAAGGAGGGACAATTCGCAGATTTGCGAAATGTCTCAACCCAAGCATCACGTGCCGAACAAAACGGAATCAGCAAGCGCTCTCAGGAAACCCTCGACCGCATCGCCCGTGAAGCGCCTGAACTGTTGGCTGGTTATCAAGTTGAGTATGTACTCAACTTGATTTTCTACTGCATTGCTATCGCGGTTCCGGCTGTAGCGGGTCACGGAGAGATTGGTAACGGTAGAAGTAGAGATTACGAAAATGAGAATGTAATCTCTACTCAACAAGGCAATTCATCAACCTATCGAATCGGAAAACTCAAACGCGACCATCCGGATGTATTTCAAGCTCTCGGAGATGCGTGGAGTTCAGGAAAGAGGAGGGGACAGAGGGAATCAGTATACCGGTGGCAATGTAACAAAGGTTACATTGGCTCCAACTCAAACTCAGTACGCATCCGAGCTTGGTGTATCTAGGAAGACGGTCC
>JBDKLO010000104.1:0-2829 GCA_039795615.1 Pseudomonadota bacterium | reverse complement strand
CAAGGGGATCCATATCGAGCAGCGCAAAAACGCTGCTGGGCAGCATCTTGTTGGGCCGGTTTTTCTCAAACCCCTTGGTGACATCATTGACCAGGGCGTTACTGGCAAAGGCCTCAAGATCGCCGTTGGGTTCCCGTGAAGAATCCCGCCACTTTTCGATGGCTTCACGCAGTTCGGCCATCATTTCCTTGTTCAGCACCCGTTCCGCGATGGTCCAGATTTCCTTTTCGCGGTCCTTGAGCGATTTCAGCATGGGCTCAGCGGAGGCGCCATAGACTTTGGGGAGCCAGTAATCCTCGACCCGGTGACGGGCCCCGGAGGCCAAAACCGTCAGACCGACCAGATTGGCGAGCGCATTGGATCCTGATGCCAGACCATAGACATCCGAAGCCAGAGCCACTTTGATGGTCAGGAGCTCGGACCGACGGATGGGTTGTTGATTTCGCGACAGCTGCTCTGCGGCTTTTGAGGTGGAAAGAACAAAGTTGTCCGCAAAGCGGAGCATATCTTCCTGGAGCTCAACGGGATCCACCGCTTCGGTTTCCTGCCCACCGGGTAAGACGGCTTTGACCATGCGAACCGGGATATCGACGGTGGTATGGATGAGAGAACAACCACTCAAAATCCCCAGCAAAATGGCTGGAAGGATGACGGGCTTGATGGATCGTTGATGCACGGATTCAGCAGGAGGCAGAGCCTTCTTGGGAGACGTAGGCTGGATTGTAACCCCTTGGAATGACTCACGCATTCTGGGCCGGAAGCTTGAGAGTGACGATTGCACCCTTGGGGTCATTGCGATCCAGCTGCATTTGACCGCCGAGCTCCCTGACGAAGCGCTGCACCATGGCCAGACCAAGACCCGTTCCTGAGGCCTTGCCGGTCGAAAAGGGACGAATCCCGTTTTTCAGCATGTCATCGGAAAAACCCGGCCCATCATCGGTCACGCCGATCGAAAGGCGGCCTCTTCCCAAATCCTCGACACGAATCGCAATCCGGCCCGGGTTGGGCCCGATGGCTTCGGCGGCATTCAAGATCAAATTTAAAAGACATTGCCGGATCCGGCTCGAGGGCAATCGGCAATCCAGTTGGGGGGGAAGATCAAGGACCAGATCAATGCTCGGGGGAATCTGATAGCGAAGAAGGGCCAGCAGTTCACGGATGAGCTCTGAAAGATCAAACGCATCGATGGGGGCTGGGGTATGTTTGCTGAGATCCAGAAGCTCATTGAGGAGTCGGGCCATGCGTTTGAGCTCCTCGATGACCAGGGACATCCGCTCGATCATGTCGGGTTCGACGAAATCCTTCCGAAGATTGGCGCAGCTCATTTGAATGCCGGCAAGAGGATTTCGAAGTTCATGGGCGATGCCTGCTGCGAGTTCCCCAACGGCGGCAAGTCGCTCGCTTCGAGCCAGCCCGACCTGTTGTTCCAGAAGCGCTGCCGTCGCATTCCGAACTTCGGCTTCAAGCGATTGCGCATATAGCCGTTTGCCTTCCTCGAGTTCCGCAAGGTGGTCGACCATCAGGTTGTAACTGCCAAAAATGGGGCGAAGCATCGGATCAATTTTTCGGGTCTCGATGGGTGTGAAGTCCTCTTTCGCCAACCGCAAGAGTAATTGTTGAAGATCTCTCAAAGGCGAAAGGATGCGATAACGGATGAAAAAACCGATGAGCACCAAAAGGGCAACGACGGTGGCAAAGACCAGCCCGATCTCGGTCCGGGTGGCATGACTGATATCCTCGAGAAGGACTTCCCGGTGCAGCGATTCGACATCCATGATTGTGTTGGTGTAACTCAGCGCCTGAAGCAGCAACGCCTCTTGCTGTTCATCATTGGCCTTAGTGCGCGTTAAAAGGCTGATGGACTGCCTGAGCGCTTCGAGCTTTTCGGGGGTTTCCGGGGCTACATGGAGATCGTTTTTGGCCAGATCAATGATTTCTGCGGTCAGCCGATCCAGTTGGGCGCGGTGATGCTCACGATTTTCAGCGAGAAAAAAATCGGTCAGAGCCGCCTGGATATCCGCAGCCACCGCCTGAATCCGATGGGCATAGATCACATGGCCGCGCATGGTTTCGAGCTGTTCGAAGTTGCGAAAAATCATCCCCCCCAACAACATGAGGACGAGGAGCAGGAGAGAGGAAAGCGCCCACCAGCTGAAAAGGAGCGGTCTGGGTGAAGAGTGCAAGGAATGCCTCGTCGGAGTGTTCAAGATGGACTATAGTCTTTCGACACCGACCCTCTGGGGTCAACGCTTTTTTGCATGATGGACTCCTCTCAATTATCTCTGTCTCCCAAGGATTTCATCGAAACCCCGGACGGCCTTCTATTCGCTGTTCTCTCAGGGATCGAGGAAGCCGGTCGAATCCCCGCCTATCTTCGCTATCGCCGAACGCCCAAGGGGCTTCAAAAGATCGCCACGGCGGAGGTGCCTGAGATCCTGGGTGACCATGGACCCCGTTTTTATTTTGATTCCGTTTCCCGTGCCATCCGCCTTCAGGGGGTTGCGGGCGGGGATATTCACCGGGTCTTTAGGGCCCGTGAGCGGACCTTTCAAATCGTCAACGACGAACCTTCGGATCCGATCTCTGAGGCCGCCCAAAAACTGCTGCGGTTTCTTCTCGATGGCACGATTCGACCTAAGATGATGGGCGTGACAGGTTCCCTCCTGATTGGCGCCCAGACGCCACAATCCGACATTGATCTGGTGGTATACGACCGGATGTCCTTTGACCGGGTCAGAAGCCGTGTTCTTGAAGGCATCCAAACGGCGACGCTCGAAGATCTTTCGCCCAAGGATTGGTTGGAGGCCCATGCCCGCCGGGGCGCCTCAC
>JBDKLO010000103.1:0-9378 GCA_039795615.1 Pseudomonadota bacterium | reverse complement strand
GTATTGAAAACCACTTCCCCTACCGAGAGACCCTCGGCGCCAATCGAGACTCCCCGAAAAAGGGTTCCGTCCTCAAGGACAAGCAGAGCTTCGGTATTCAATGGATTTCACCTTCCTAAACATACAAAACGGGAAGAAACTGTCAGCCACTTCCCGTTCATCAAATCTGCTTCTGGCACTCGGTATCACGCGGGCCGCAAGCGATCATGTCCCCGCGCCTGAAGTTCAGGGCTGGAGACAAGTTCCCAGACGTGCGATACCGCGAATTCTAAGGAAATTGGCCGCCCCTGTCCATGTTCTAGGCGGTGAGGAAATAATCCATTAAGGACCCTGAACCCCGGGCATGTGCCGAAGCCTTTCGGCAATCCCCAGCGGATCCTTAGGATCAATATGGCTCATAAAGGGCTTCAGACGGTCCTGATTGGTGATGCTGTAGATCAAACCTAACCAGTTATTGAATACGGCTTTTGCCGTATCCCGCCAGGTGTTATCGATGAAAGGGACAATGGCCGCTTCATCCAGAACAGGCAAGAGGGCTTCCTCATGTTTTGCTGCAAATACCTCTTCACGATAACTTTGCAGGCGATCGATGGCCTCAGCTGAAAAATAATTCTCAGGCAAGGGCGGATAGTCGCTTCTCTCACCGTCAAAGAAACGATGCACCTCACGTTTGAACTCCTTAAAAAGGCTCACCGTGTCATATTCGGGGTGGCCCTGAAAGAAAACCACGCGAATCAGATCCTCACTGACCGCCAAATGCGTGCCGGCCGTCGAGCTATCGACCAAGACCTTGAGGCCCACCCGCTCCATGTCTTCCCTGTAGATGGCATTGAAGCGGGAATGCGGCACATCAAAACGGGTATTGATGTTTGAAACCAAGGGATGCCGATCCTCAACCACCCGATGAGGATATACCCCCCACCGCTTGAAGCCGAGCGGAGACCGCTCAATACCATAGCCATATTGGATGAGCGCATGAGTTGCAAGGCATGAGCAGAGCGTCGAGGACACATGATCCTTGGCCCACTCGAACACCTGGGTCAGCGGCTTCCAGAAGGGTTCCAGCTGAAGGTGCGGATGCGTGACGTTGGCTCCACTGATAATCAGACCGTCGAGGCCGATTTCGCGAATGGTTTCAAATGATTCGTAGTACCGATCGATATGCGCTTTTGCATCACTGCCCCTCTCGATGCCATCGATCGTAAAAGGATGCATATGGAACTGAACGATCGGATTTGCTGCACCGACCAGCCGGAAGAACTGACGTTCCGTCGCCTCCAGAGCGGCATCCGGCATCATATTCAAAAGACCGATATGCATTTCCCGGATGTCCTGACGCGAGGCACGCTCAACACTCAGAACTTCCTGCCCTTCATCGCGAAGGCGCTCATAGGTTGGAAGATCATTGTGGGCTACGAGGGACATGACAGAAAAATCTCGTTCAATTTGCGCTGATCGCGCGACACACCAGTTCAGTGAAATCAGACTCCGACTGGACCCCTTGGAGGTCCGCAAAATCGAGCGTGTACCCAAATTCCGAGGCGATTGCCTCGTAACGCGGGAGCCGGGATCGGAACAACTTAGGAAATACCCAACTCGCAAAACGATCCGGGTTCACCTCGGAGATCGCTGAAACTCCCTCCTCCTTCATGAACAGCGGCAGATGTTCATCGAGGAATGCCTCACGGTAATAAAGGGGTTTCGGATGCGCCCGCGCCCGATCGATCAGAATCTGGTCCAGTTCCGGACTTGTTCTGAGGTAGAGGATCAAGGTGTGCTCCGCCAGAATCTTGATGGTCTCAGGATCGTCGAGCTCACAGACACTGCCCCCGGCATCGTTCAGAAAATGCCTGTAGCCATAAATAGACTCAACCTTCCGAATAAACTCAGGGACATCCCGCATGGCATTGATTTCGGCATGCCGATGCAGGTCCTGCCGGCGCTTAAACTCTTCAACACTCAGGCCACCCAATCGTGGATCCCCAATCTTGCCGAGAAAACTCGACACGGGAGCCAGATTATCGATTGTGATGTTGCTACGGATATAGATGGAATCGGTCTGGAGGAGTTCCCGGAGAAAAGGAACCTCCATGGCCTGAAGCTTCATGTTGTCCGAGATGGGCTCATCCAGATAGCGGGTTCCGATTCGATAATCACCGGAATAATGGAACCAGGTCTGCCGAGGGAGCTTGTTGGCTAGCGTGGTCTTTCCCACCCCGGACATCCCAAGAAGGGTAATCCTTTTCGTCTCCCACTTTCGAAATTGGTCTGCACTCATTTTCATGGCATGAAACTCCCAAGCCTCAGAGGCATGATCTAACTCTCCTGATTGATCATATGGTCTGCCGTCTGCCGAAGGGCATTGGACAGGCGCTCCCGCAAAATCGGGTGTTCGATACAGTCATCGATGGCCTTGTTCATGCAAAGCATCCACTGATCACGCTCGGACGTTCCGATCGCAAACGGGAAGTGCCGCATCCTCAGCCGAGGGTGGCCAAACTCTTCCCAATAGAGATTAGGTCCACCCAACCATCCAGAGAGAAACTTGAAAAGCTTGGATTGTGCCCCGTCGAGACTGGGCGCATGCATTGCACGGATACCTGAGGCTTCCGGCAGAGTGTCCATGTACTCATAAAAGCGGCTGACCAATTGCGTCAGAACCGCCTCGCCACCAATGGCCTCGTAGGCGGTAACACGCTGCTCCTCAGACATCGGACCTCAGGGTTTTTTGGTGCATTTGGAACCCTGCCCCTTGCCGGATGGACAGGATGATTTTGCCGGGGTTTTGGCCGGCGCACTGGCCGTCTTCGGAAGCGGCTTTGAGGCATGCCCTGCCGCAACTTGAGCTTTCGGCTTCGCCGCCTTGGCGACCGGGGCCGTAGCAGCGGCATTCCGTCCGCCACTCGCCTTGAATTTCTTGGGATTTCCGAAGACCAGTCGGGGAGACTCGAGCTCGATGCGCTCATGCGCACCACGTGGCACAGGCACACGCTCGAATTCTGCGATGACGCCACGAGGCGCCGCTCCACTCAACTGGGCGAACCCATCATCCAGAATTTCCCGCATATGGCGGTCCCGCCGCACCGCACTCGGTCCTCCGAATACCACACCGATCAAGCGGTGACCGCCCCGCTTGGCGGACGCCACCAGATTGAAGCCGGAGGAATTGATGAATCCGGTCTTGATGCCATCCATCCCTGGATAGGTTTCCATGAGATGGTTGTGATTGTCGAAACCTTGCCCACGGTAATAGAAACGCGGGGTTGAAAAATAAGGGTAGTACCTTGGAAAATCATTGATCAGCGCCCGACCGAGCCTGTACATGTCACGCGCGGTGGTCCATTGTCCGGGATCTGGCAGACCGGATGCATTCTTGAAAACAGAGTCCCTCATTCCGAGGGCATGGGCCTTGGCCGTCATCATTTCGCCAAAGGCACTCTCCGTTCCCCCCAAGTTCTCGGCAATCACGGTGGCTGCATCGTTGGCGGATCGCGTCACCAGGGCCAAAATCGCATCCTCGACACGTAGGGTATCTCCGGCCATCACACCCAGACGTGAGGGCGGGCGAAGCACCGCGTTTCGTGAAACCTCAAGGGGGGTATTCAAGGTGATTTCTCCCCGCTCCAAGGCTTCAAAGACGATGTACAGCGTCATCATCTTCGTCACAGAAGCAGGATGCCTCAGGCCATCCGCATCTTTTTCATAAAGGATACGGCCTGATTCCGGCTCAACCACTAGAGCTGAATATTGGCCGGCAAATGCGGCGTGAGAAAGACTCAGGCAGGCGGTCAGGATCAGAGAGGAGAAACTAAGAGATCGCAACTTCATGGCGGAATATGGATGAACTGCTGGTGAATAACGATAGGAAATTTGGAGCGTTTTCAGTTTGCTTAAAACCCGGATCAACCTCGGCGCATGACGCGCTGCTTTTCGCGCTCCCAGTCACGATCCTTTTCTGTTGCTCGCTTGTCATGCTGCTTCTTGCCTCGGGCCAGGCCAATTTCAAGTTTTGCACGCCCCTTCTTCCAGCCCAGCACCAAAGGCACGAGGGTGTAGCCTTTCCGCTCGACATGCCCGATCAGCTTGTTGAGTTCGTGACGGTGCAACAGCAGTTTTCGGGTCCTGACCGCATCGGCGATGATGTGGGTGCAGGTAGAGGTCATGGGCGAAACATGGGCTCCAACTAGGAAAGCCTCGGCATTCTTGAGAACGACATAGCTTTCTTTGAGCTGGACTCGCCCCGCACGAAGACTCTTGACCTCCCATCCCTGGAGCGCCAAACCTGCCTCAAAGCGCTCTTCGATGAAATAGTCATGGCCGGCCTGCCGATTGACTGCAATGGTCGAACCGCCTGACGCCCCCTTCTTCTTGTTTGCTGCCATCGGTTCCGGGTAATCCTGACGTACTCGTCAAAACTTGTTATTTTACTCGAAAGCCCTCGGGAAACCTAAGCCACCTCACTTACCCTACACGCCGCCATGACCCAGACCCCTCACCAGCCCATTCGTTGGTCCTCCCGCATTGCCTTCATTACCGCCGCGGCTGGCGCTGCCATCGGACTTGGAAATATCTGGAAATTCCCCTATCTCGTTGGGGAAAACGGTGGGGGCGCCTTTGTCCTGGTTTACCTGCTCTGTGTCCTCGGGGTCGGGCTTCCGATCATGATGGCGGAGACCCTCATCGGACGAATGGGTCGGGGCAATCCGGTTCAAACCATGAAGACGTTGGCCAAGCGTTACCGGACTTCGCCGCTCTGGTCTTTGGTTGGATGGTTTGGGGTTTTGGCTGGATTCCTGATCCTGTCCTACTACTCGGTCATTGCCGGATGGTCGATGGCCTACCTCTTCAAGATGGCAGGAGGCTTTCTCACCCATATCAGCCCCGTGGAGGCCCACCAGACGCTGACAGAACTTCAGGCCTCTGCGGATGTTCAGGTGATTTGGCATAGCGTCTTCATGGCGCTCACGATGGTCATCGTCGCCAGGGGACTTGCAGAGGGCATTGAGTCAGTCACCCGACTCCTGATTCCATGCCTTCTAGTAATTCTGCTGATGCTGGATGTCTATGGCGCAACGACGTCAGGATTTGGCCAAAGCCTTGAGTTTCTGCTCAAACCGGACTTCAGCAAACTTTCAGGAGAAAGCGTTCTGATTGCTCTGGGTCAGGCCTTCTTTTCGTTAGGTCTCGCCAATGGTTCCACGATGGTCTACGGCTCCTACCTTCCTGATAACGTCTCCATCAGCAGAACCACCCTCTGGGTTGCTCTTGCAGACACTATGGCCGCCATGATGGCAGGGCTTGCAATCTTCTCGGTGGTCTTTGCCAATCAGATGTCCCCCGGAATGGGACCTGGTCTGATATTCGAAACACTCCCCATTGCCTTTAGCGCGATGCCATTTGGCGGGTTCTTTGGCTTTATCTTCTTTGTTCTGGTGTTCTTTGCCGCCATTACCTCGGCAGTTGCCTTGATTGAACCGGCTGTTTCTATGCTTTCTGAAAACTATGCCATGACCCGAACCCGGGCCAGCGCGATTGCAGGTGGCTTGTGTTGGTTTCTGGGGCTTGGAACGATTGGCGCCTTTAGAGGCACATTCGACCTTACGATCAGCGGCAAAAACTTCTTCGATTTCATCGACTTTATTACGGCGGACTTGATGCTGCCCATCGGCGGCATTTTGATTGCAGTCTTTGCCGCATGGGTGATTCCGAAGAAGGACAGCGAGGAACAGCTCGATCTGGGCTCACACCTGAGTACCTGGGTCATTCTGTCGCGATTTGTGGCTCCGGCCGCGGTCCTTCTGATCCTCTTGGAGTCGACGGGGATTCTCTAGGGGATATCCGAATCATCCATGACCATTCGAGTAGAAGTTGCCTACGCCCTGCCTGAAAGGCAGGAAATCGTGTCACTTGATGTCGAAGAGGGTTGCAGCCTGAATGAAGCGATCCTAAGGTCAGGCATTCTTGAGCGTTTCCCCGAAATCGATATTGCCCAGGATGCGGCCGGAGTCTTCGGTCAAGTGATGCCGGGATCACATATTCTGCGCGAGGGCGACCGAGTCGAAATCTATCGGCCTTTAACTGCGGACCCTCGCATTGCGCGAAGAGTCAGATCCAAGAGCAGAACTGCCGGCTAGTTATCATCATCCATCCCGAAAACCCCTTTGATCTTCTGGACCAAGGTCTTTTCGCGAGGAATCGATGGAATCGAAATCGTTGAATCCTTCTTTAGTTCGATCGAAGGGAGCGTTCCCGGGCGAAAATCACCCTGTAGCTGGGACAACTGATCTCCTTTGAAGATCAATGTAATGTTCTTCTGAATGCGGATGTCGTTACCCGGTTGATTCGAATAAATGTAGTCCCAACGCTCGTCGTGGAAGGGATCATTCAACAAAGGAGAGCCCATCACAAAGGCCACCTGCCTCTGGCTCATGCCTGGCCTGAGCTGGTCCACCATCTCCTGGGTCACAACATTACCCTGATGAATGTCCTGCCGGTAGGTAAATGGAATCCAACTGTAGTTACAGCCGGAGAGCAGGATGCCCCCCAAGAGGGCCAGACCAACAAAGCGATATAGCGGCATGGTATGATGATTTTGCCTTGATCAGCCTCTCATCATACCCGATGAAGGCCACCTTAACACCGGGAAGGAGTTCCCTCTGGAAAGCAAAGATATCCGGAACGCAGGACTTAAAGTCACCCTGCCCCGCATCAAGATCCTCGAAATCCTGGAGCGCCCCAACTACGTTCAACACCTCAGCGCCGAGGACATCTTCAAGACCTTGGTCAGTGAAGGTGAAGAAATCGGTCTCGCGACGGTGTACCGCGTCCTCACGCAGTTTGAAGCCGCAGGCCTGGTCATGCGGCACCACTTTGAAGGCGGTAACTCGGTCTTTGAACTGAACCGCGGAGATCACCACGACCACTTGGTTTGTGTGCAATGCGGCAAGGTCGAAGAATTTCAGGACGAGACGATTGAGGAACTTCAAGCCAAGATCGCAAAACTCAGAAATTTTGAACTGACAGATCATTCCCTCTGCCTCTACGGCATCTGTTCGGACTGTCAGGCCTCAAGATCCCAGGCCTAGGCCCAAATTCTCGCCACCTCTCGGCGCCCAATTTTCAATGTTCAAACCACTTACTCTCTTTATTGGCCTGCGTTACACGCGGGCGAAACGTAGAACGGGATTTATCTCCTTCATCACCCTAACCTCTGTGATGGGTATCGCTCTGGGCGTGGCCGCCCTCATTACCGTCCTCTCGGTGATGAACGGGTTTGAGGCCGAATTACGCGAACGAATCCTCGGAATGACCTCGCATGCCTCGATTACCGGAGCCGATGGCGAGCTTCGCAATTGGGAAAAAATCGAGCCTGTATTGCAGAATGAACCACGCGTTAAGGGGTGGGCCCCTTACGTCGAAGGTCAAGCGATGATCAATTCAGACCGTCGGGTCAGTGGAACCATGATCCGCGGAATACAACCCGACTATGAACCCCGGGTCTCTGAGGTGGCGAATCGTCTTCAAGAGGGGGAACTGAAGGATCTGAGGCCTGGCGAATTCGGGATCATTCTCGGCGCTGAACTGGCTGATCATCTTGGGGTGGTTCCGGGAGACAAGATCACGGTGATTACACCGCAGGTTACCGCAACCCCAGCCGGCATCCTTCCCAGACTGAAGCGTTTTACAGTCGTCGGAATCTTCCATGTAGGCATGTTCGAATATGACAGAAATCTCGCCCTTATCAATCTGGATGATGCCAAGCGGCTCTTCGGACTCGATGAGGCCGTTTCAGGATTACGACTCAAGGTCGATGACGTCTTTTTTGCCCGTCAGATCGCACGAGACCTCGGCCCGAAACTTCCTGAAGCCTACTACATCACGGACTGGACCCAGGCCCACAGTAATTTCTTCAAGGCCATTCAGACTGAAAAGCGGGTCATGTTCATCATTCTGCTCCTGATTGTGGCTGTCGCCGCATTCAATATCGTCTCGACCTTGGTCATGGTGGTGACCGATAAGCGAGCCGATATCGCCATTCTTCGAACTCAAGGGATGCCTCCCCGAAGCGTGATGGGGATTTTCATTGTCCTTGGAACCATCATCGGCTTATTTGGAACATTGGTGGGTGGCGTCGGCGGAGTACTTCTGGCGCTTAACGTCGAAACCGTCGTTCCTGCCATCGAAAAACTGTTTGGAGTTCACTTTCTCTCCGCAGATGTCTACTACATCAGTGAGCTGCCCTCGAAACTTGAATGGAGTGACGTACTCCATATTACGGTTGTGGCGTTCTTCCTATCTATCATCGCGACGATCTATCCTGCCTGGCAGGCCTCGTTGATTCAGCCTGCAGAGGAGCTTCGCTATGAGTAAGGTCGTTCTTTCCTGCCGAAATCTTGGCAAACGATTCACCCAGGGCGAGCTTGATGTCAGTGTGCTGGATGCCGTCAATCTGAGCATCAGCGAAGGGGATCGCGTAGCCATCATGGGAACCTCTGGATCAGGGAAGAGCACATTGCTGCATCTCCTCGGAGGCTTGGATCGTCCGACCACTGGCGAAGTCGAACTCCTCGGCCAGAAGCTTTCAGATCTCCGCGAACCTGAGATCTCACGGCTTCGTAACGAGGCTTTGGGATTTATCTACCAGTTCCATCATCTTCTGGGTGAGTTCACGTTGCTTGAGAACGTGGCAATCCCCCTTCTGATTGGCAATGTCAGCGTTGAGGAAGCCGAATCAAGGGCGAGCGCCCTCCTAGATCAAGTCGGGCTAAAAAGCAGAATGAAGCACAAGCCAGGTGAACTCTCGGGTGGTGAACGACAGCGCGCGGCCATAGCGAGAGCCTTGGTGACCAAGCCCCGCTGTGTGCTCGCCGATGAGCCGACAGGGAATCTCGATCGGAAGACCGCCGATGCGGTTTACGAACTGATGCTGGAATTGAACCAGGCCTTTGAAGTCAGCTTTTTGGTCGTGACCCATGACCCGAAACTGGCTGCCAGAATGGACAAGCAGTGGTACCTCGAAGACGGTACGCTTCGCCTAAACTAGTCGAGCCCCTGAGCGCGGAAATGCCCGCGGAATCAAAGCTAAAACGAAAAACCCCCGCTTGTATGAGTCGGGGGTTTTTCATATCTCCCGTCAAAATGCCCTGAATCCGTCAAGCGTTCTGAGAGACGTCAGCGCTAAAAGGGCGTCAGCGGGATTGGGCTGCGTAGCCAAATATCGCGCCCAAAGAAAAACCCCCGCTCGATTGAGACGGGGGTTTTGCAATTGGAGCCTGGCAGTTCCCTACTTTCGCACAGGTAATCTGCACTATCATCGGCGCTAAGCGGTTTCACTTCCGAGGTCGGGATGGGATCGGGTGGTTCCCGCTTGCTCTGGCC
>JBDKLO010000102.1:0-9296 GCA_039795615.1 Pseudomonadota bacterium | reverse complement strand
TCAAGCTCGGCCGTCCGCTCACGAATCATTTTCTCCAGGGCCTCTTTGCGGGCCTCACTGGCCCGGAGCATTTCGTGTTGCTCGGTCACATCCAGCACAATGCAGTGCGCCCGAACAAAGCGACCGCCGTCATCCCGTTGGATACGGGCCGAGATGAATGCGGCAAGAGATGTCCCGTCGCATCGGATCAAGGGCAGTTCACGTTCAAAATGGTGGGTTTTCTTGAAGGCATCGAACTCTGACTGGAACTGCAGCCTGAGCCCGTTTTCCAGATGATCGGAGAACCGGTTTCCGATCATGGCATCAGCTCGAGGGTAGCCGAGGAGGTGTGCCATGGCCTCGTTTGCATCGAGCCAGCGACCGTCTTCGTCGAGCGACTGGTAGGCAATCGGGAGATGTTCAAACAGCGCCCTGAAGTGCGTTTCGCTCTCCTTGAGCTGGCTGACCCCCTTTTTATGGTCCGTGATGTCGGCCACCGTCCCCACCATCCTTTGCGCCTTTCCGGCCTGATCAAAGGTGAATTCACCCGAAGACTGGATCCAGTGCAGGCTCTCATCGGGCCAGATCACCCGAAACTCGCTAAAAAACGACTGCCTTGCTGCCTGTGCGAGCTCAAGCTCTTCGGCGACGCGAAGGGCATCTTCGGGATGGATGCCTTTGATAAATCCCGCCATATCCCCGCTGAAACTTCCGGCCGGAAGTCCCCATAAGGCCTCATGCTGGGTGTCCCAGAGAATTCGTTGTGATTGAAGATCCCAGTCAAAGGTGCCCAAGCCGGAGTTCTTGAGGGCGAGTTGCAGCCGATAGAAGGCCTCGTTCATTGTCAGGCGGGCGGCACGGATGAGATCGTCTTCATCGGAACATTCGGGAATCTCCTTTTCTGAGGGGATTTGAAATCCCAGGGAGGCGAGGGTCCGGTTCTGGAGGGGCGTAAGCGAGCCGACGAGCCTGAAGGGCCGTTCATCGTGATCTCGAAGCCAATGACCTTGGGAGAGAACCGTGATCCAGTGTCCCGAAAGGTGCTTCATGCGGAAGATGAACTCAGGTTCATGCTGCTCGGTTCCGAGGGCCACTTCGATTTCATGACGGACTCGGGCGATGTCCCTGGGATGAATCAAGTCATACCCGTAGTCTGCGGGTAAGGGTCCCTCTTCGACCTCCCGCCCCAAAAGCTGAAAGATCTCAGGACTCCACCAGGATTGACCGGTCTCCTGATCAAATTCCCACCAGCCCGCCGATCGAGAAATACCTTTTCCCTCCAGGAGTTCGACGTTCGAAGGACGATATTCAGATCGACGATGCGACATAGGAGAGCTCAGTCTTTACAAGCGACAAAGTGGCGGGGTGTGGTCCAAGCCACGAGGTTGCCCAGTCCATCAGGACGATGAAACCCGGGGCAGGGCTTCAGGGACATTCGTGATGCCACGGATGGTTGCGGGATCTTTGGCGTGCCGACATGGGGACGAATCCATACCCAAAAAGGGTTGCCGGGCGATCCGCCCCTCAATGGTGTCGATACGCTATCAAAGCACAAAGCCCAGGTCCTTTTCAATGATTCGTAGCCGTTCATACGGATTCAGGGAACACCATGGATTCATTAGGCTGAAAGACCCTCAGGAAGTGAGGCGCCTTTCCACTCAAAAGGAGATGTTTATGCGACATAAAGAATCCATGGCTCCCAAAGCCAATGGCGGATTCGGTCCCATTATGGCCGATGAACCTGCCAACAGCCGTGAACAACAAATTGCCGAAGCGGCTTATTTCATTGCCGAGTCCCGGGGCTTCAGTGGCGATCATGCACTGGATGACTGGCTCCAGGCGGAGGCCGAGATCAAGATCCAGGGCGAGCATCCCAAGAGGGAGCCGCATCCCATCAGTTTCTGATGAACCCCTTTTCCAACGTTTGAAGGATACGTACATGTCAACGAATCACTCAGAAAAATCAGCCGTAGCCCCCATTCCGTTCAGCCCGCTTCAGACGGTTGAAAACTGGTTCGAGGAGCTCGAAAATCGTCTGATTGGACCCAGAAGTTATCTCTCTCCCAATATCCCGACGGGTTTCATCCTTCGTACCCCCCGGATTGACGTGATCGATCGGGACAAGGAGTTGTGTGTCCGTGCCGAACTCCCTGGGGTCGACAAGGACGATCTGACCGTCACGCTGCATGATGAGACCTTGACGCTCCATGCCCAGATCAAGGCGGAGAAGACGGAGGAATCCGGAACGTATTACCGCCGGGAACTGCACCATGGCGCGTTCCAAAGAACCATCCAGCTTCCCGTTCGGGTCAATCCGAAGGAGGCCAAAGCCAGCTTCAAGCATGGACTGCTTGAGCTCACCGTTCCCAAAAATCCCGACTACCAGCCGACCCGGGTCGAAATCAAGTAACCCTAAAGGATGGGAAGGCAGCAGTCTTCCCATCGCCAGAGGATATAGATCGTGGGTTGTCCCGGGACCAGAACGGGAAGCGATTGACTCCAGTTTTCTGCGCTCGACCCGATGGCATGGTTCCCCAGCGCCTCGGGACTCGGATAGATCCGGCTCATCCGGTATTGGGATTTCTGCATAAAAGGGGTGGGAAGACCGCCGCAAAGGGCCGCATCGCCCGTGGTTTCAAGGCCCATCCCGCGCCGGTGGAGGAGTCCTTGATGCCGGATTCCCGCGAGGCTGGTGAGGGCCGGGTCAGTTCCAAGACGGGATCGCATCTGGCCACTCAGGGGATTTAGCAATCCCCAGCTTCCGGCACACCAAAATAACGCATCATTGGGAAGGCCCAGATTGGACGTTGCGGCATCGGCCGCACAGGCTGCAACGGACAGGGGATTCCCGGTAAAGAGCGATTGAGGGCTATCCAGCCACGACAGAAAGGCCAGATTCCAGCCGGGATCCAGTTCCGTGAAGTAGGGAGGCGCACGATCATTTGCGCTACGACAGGGGGTATTTCCGAACGGATCGAGGAGGGCTGCGAAGGGGAGGGGATAACTGTGGACATGAAAAAAAGCATGGCCATGTTCGTGAGGATCCCCGGTTCCGACGGTGCCTCGAAAAGTCTCCATGCCGGGGACGACGGTCATACCGCCCAGGAGAGGAGAACAGCCCGGCGTCGTGACGACCTCGATCAGTCGAACCGGATGCCAGGAACCCACGGTCACCCCGAGACTTTCCCCATCACAACTGCAGATCGCAGAGGCGGTCACGTTGGGCGGCATGGGCCCAGGCTGGCTCGGGATCGTCGCGATCCGAAGCGGGAAGAGGCACTCAAAACAAAAGCTCTGAACCAAGGTCTCGCCGAGGACGCCTGCATCGCCGCAGTCAAGGCTCGCATGGACTGGCTGAAGTCCTCCGAGGAGAAGACTGAGGAGACCGATGCCCCTCAGGGTGGCCATTCCCTGACCTCAAGGACCGATCCCTTCGCACGGACTTCCGCCGGCAACCTGCTGATTCTGAGTTGCTCGAGCCAACGATCTGGGATGGGATAGATCGGCACCTCAGACGCCTTGAGCCCTGTCAAAAGGCTGGAGTCGCCTCGCCCGGGATGAAGGCCGGCTAAAAGAAGGATTGAACCTTGCAGGTCCTCTTGTCGTTCACGGACCGCCTGGACCTGCCGGGCATCATCAGGATCCAGCACCAGAAATGAAAACGGACCGGGCAAGACGTCGAGGGGATTGGCGCTCTGGCCTTCGACCGCCAGAACGTTTCCAGAGGCACCCTTCAGGGTTCTCGGGATTCGATAGACGGGTTCAAGCGTGAAGCGGGATTCCGCCATGGACCTTGGAAGTCGACGGGGGTTTATTTGCGCATCGTCCTTGAGCAGCGCAGCCTTCCACATCGCCGGTGTCACCTTTGAAATGGCCTCGCGCATCCGGGTTCTGGGATCTGGTTCCGTTACGGGATAGCGCGCATGCCGCAGATCCTGGTATGACCCTTCCTGGACAACCGGCACCTTTGTGATCGCCTCCTGATCAAAGGCCTTGGGATCAATGCGGATCCGAGGGCGTTCGCTTTTGGGGAGATCCCTGATGAGTGGAATCAACTGCCGAATGAAGGCAGGATAGCCGCCCGATTCGGGAAGTCCGCGAAAAACAACGGTCTCATCCGTGCTCTTGCCCGCAGATCTCATCGCTTCCTTAAGGGACGTTTCGGGCATGGAAAATGAGACGAAGCGGGTTAAGGAAGCATTCCCCGGGGTGATCCCCAGGAATAAAAGGACAATCGCGCTCAGTAACGGTGTCTTAAAACGGCAAGGCATGCGCGACTCCGATGATCTGGGGATCCTCGATGGGACCGAAATAGCGTGAATCGAAAGATCTTGGGTGATCCCCCATGACCCAGACAGCGCGCTCAGGAACGATGAGCCGGGTGCCTTGCGGAAGGGCACGGTCCTTGAGCCTCTCGCGATGGGGATATCGAACCGGATGCCATTGCCCCTGAATCCGGAGTCCCTGAAATTCAAACTCCACCGCATCGCCTTCGGTGGCTTCTACCCGTTTGACGACGAGGGTTCCGAGCGGGATTTCAGGCGCCATCCTTTCA
This sequence comes from Pseudomonadota bacterium, assembly GCA_039795615.1. GTDB lineage: Bacteria > Pseudomonadota > Gammaproteobacteria > Methylococcales > Methylococcaceae > UBA6136. The sequence continues at coordinate 4,762 of JBDKLO010000102.1, read as the reverse complement.
TCCGACCGATAGGCCACAAGGTCTCCAGGGCTCAGGGTGCGCTCCCCTCGATCGATGAGATACCAGCGATGATTGCCTTCGAGGCAGAGATATTTCTGGCTGTCATGCCCCAGGAGAAAGCGATGGCCGCACCAGCCAAAGAAGGCATAAAGGATCAAAAAGACCAGAGCGGCATCGAGAAGGCGATTCAGCGCCTCAGGGCATGCGCCTTGGGGGTTATGGGGAACGCGTATCAAGGTCGACATAAAAATCCTCCGGTGCGGCAATCACCCAGCCGCGGTCAATGACGAGATACCCGGCATCGGCCAGGTGCCGGGCTGCCGATTCAAAAATGCGGATGCGCTCGGCCCGATCACTCTCGGGCTGGGTGTCATCCAGGGTGTTGAGTAAGCTCCCCCGATCGAGGATGGCGATCGGGAGTGAGGGTTGTGGGGTGATCGACTGATGCAACGAGATGGCCACAAGACCGCCCAAAAGGCCAAGTCCCATGGGACGGAGCGATCGGATGAGCGCTCGCTTCACGCGACCCTCTGCTGAAGGGCGATCAGTTGTTCGATGGCGGATTCAAGATCATGACCCTCAGCCTTCAGGCGCCGAATGGCACTGACATCATCGGGACGCGTGGAATAGAGGAGCCGCTTGTAGGGATCGACAACCAGTCGACCAATCCCGGAGCCTGTTTCGCCGTGGATGAAGATCTCGGAATAACGCCCAGGAAGGGTATGGACCGATTTGAGGAGCGCGTAGCCTGCTTCCCCCAGCGATAACCGATCTTCACGCTTGAGGAGGTCCAGGGATTCTGCCTTCTGTCCGAGCAATAGGAGATGCGCCGAATTTTCGACAATGGCCCTTCCCGCTGCGGATCGGTAAAGATCATTGACCGACTGGGTCAGGGTGATCGCGGCCCCGCCATATTTCCGAAAGCGTCGATAGCCGGTTTCGATGAAGGCCGCGGCATCCCCTTCGGTGAGGAGATCCCAGGATTCATCGATGATGACGAGTTTTTTCTGATTCCTCGGACCCTCATACATCGCCTTTTGAATCTCCAGAATGAGGAGGAGAAGCACGACTTTCTGCAAATGCCTTCGGCCCTTGAGTTCTTCGAGTTCGAGCACCGTGAAGTTGGCATTGAAGGTCATGGATTCGCCTTCGCTGAAGTGTCGCCCGTATTCCCCCTGGACGGTGAAAGGGAAAAGCTGTGCACCGAGATCACGAATTCTGGCGTCCTCTTCCTGAAGCAGGGTTTCGGCCACAAGATCGATCGTGACAGCGGTTCCGAGCACCTCATGGAGATGCCTCAGGGTCCGCTTCAAAGTCGCCGTCTGGAAGTCAGAAAGCGTCGAGGTGGGTGCGATCATGGCCGAAAGGACTGCGGCAATGAGGTCGGCATCATCCGACCAGTCTCTGAGAAGATGAAACGGGTTGAGTGAGGTTGGGGTTCCACTGCCAAAGGCCATGAATTGGCCGCCGAGGGATTCGGCCAGATTCTGATACGAGCGGCCGATGTCGATGACCCAGACCCTTGCACCTTCCGAAAGCGCCCGGACAATGATTTCATTGGTCAGAAAGGATTTTCCGGAACCGGATTGTGCGGCGATGCACGCGTTGTAGTTGGTGGGCGAATCAAAGAGGGAAAAGCGCATCGCTTCGCCGGATCGTGAGATCAGTGAGAGCATGGAGCCGCCGCTGCCTGCCCAGTCGGCAAAAAGGGGAAGCAGGGGGAGGGCTTGCCGAGTGGCAAGGGTCCGAAACCTGAGGCTCTGGTTCACGAACGAACGCTCGGCTCCCAGGGGCAGAAGATTCAGAAAGAGTGGAAGGGCGATGTAGCGATCTTCCAGCAACTGAAATCCGAGTTCCCTGAAATAGACCCGGGCATTGGCAACAGCGCGCGTGGCCTCTTCCGGACGGACGATCAAGGCCAGGGAAAGTGCGGCACGAACCGGACGGTCGCCATCCTCGAAGGCCTCGAAAAGAAGATCAAACTGCTGTTTTCGAAATCCCAGTCGAGGCATGAATCTCGCCATCGGACCTGTGGCCTGGGTCGTGATCCATTGACGTGAGGTGGCCATCCGGGTCTTGTGCGATTCAGCCTCCGGGTAATGAAGGGTCATCCCTAAAAGAACGTTCTGACGAATCCCGCGGCTTCCCGACAAGAGATCCCCAAGATAGCGAAGGGCACCGCCCAAAGGAGCGCTCTCGGGGTAACGCTTGACCGAAAGGAGGCGGACCTCGCGCTCACCGAGCGAAATCTGTTCCTTACTGACAACGATCGGGGACGTGTAATCCAGCACCTGGTCTCGGAGCGGAAGGTCACGAATCGGTGGCCGCAAGGCCTCTTCTCGCCAGAGCGCATCGGGGTTCCAGTTCAATAAGACCGCCATGAGTCTGAGCCAGCGGGTGCCATCGAGGGGGGTAGGGCGTAGGCCAATGGTCGCAAGGGCTTGTAGGGTCGAACCCCTGAGTTTCACGGCTTCAGAGACTTCTGAATCACGCGGTTCAAAGAACGCGAGTGGAAGTTTGAAAGTCAGGATGAGTTCGCTTTTTCGAAGGAGAACGCCATCAAGCTCGGGGATCGGCTGGTCGGTGGCGCTTTCTCGAAATCGCCTTGATCGTTCATCCAATCGCCTCGGCAGCGAGGCCCCCATTTCAGAAGGGGGCTTCAGTTCTCCTTCCTGCGGGACATCCGGGGACGTGAAAAGTAGACACTGAATCAGCGTTTCGACCGGCCACTCCTGGTTTAAAAGGACATTGAGCCGATCAAAAAGACCCGTACTCAGTCCACAGAGCGGTTGGCAGACAAAACCGAATCCGAGGCTTTTGTCATCCAAAAGAAAGAGTCCTTGATCCGGATCTTCCGCAAGGACCCGAAACAAAGTCGAGACCGTTTCGCGGCGCGCCCCCGTGTCCTCGTGTCGCATGGTCATGGACTCAGGGAAGGACGGCAGTGACGATGTTGTCGATGACGGTCGGGGCGGTGTACACCCCAAGGCCACAGGCGATGCCCAGCACCAGACCCATCATGGAGCCGCGCATGACCCCGGAGACCAGGCCCACCAGCATGAACGTCACGGCCAGAATGCGTCCCAGCATGCCTTGGAGCCATCCCGTGAGGAGGGTGTAAATATTGCCAAATTCACTGGATCCGCCGGTCCCCGCCATCAAGAGCTCAGAAACACTCAAAAGGGTGAGGCCGATCAGGATCAGCGAGGTGAGGGTCGGGGGGTGTCTTTTTTTCATCGGTTATCTCCTCCTATCGAATCAGGGTTCTCGGTAATCCACTTCCTCGACGTGGAGACGTCGAGGGCCTTGAGGGGTGGGAAAGAGCGGAAATCCACCGCGATCCCCGGTTGAATCGGCTGTGGACGTTCGTTGTCCCGATGCCATCTGAAGGGGAGCGAGACGTCTTGGGACCGGCATCTGGGTCTGGCTCATGCGCCAGCGTCGGGGTTCGACTTCGGTGAGGATGGTGCTGGATCCAATCAGATCGCCATGGTCATCCTCATAAGGGGCTTGCCAGATCCTGAGGGTCTGAGCTTGCGTTCGGTCGATGCTGGGGCCTCCACCGGTATGGGTTCCGGTCGTCCATGGGCTTCCATGCTCAGAAGGCTCGGTGGCGCCTTCAGTCGCATACTCCGGGGGGGGACCGTTATTGGTCGCCCGGTAAGCTTGCGATGCCGACTTACAGGCTGAAAACTGAGGAAAGCCCTTGCAGGCAAAGGAACTGGCACAGCCTTGAAGGATCAGGGTCAGCGTCAGGGTGAGGATGGTTTTCATCAGAGGCCTCCATGGGTTTTCATGGGAACCAGTCTGGTCCTTTTCCGGGGAGGCAAGGGGGCTCAAGATGCGGAATGCGGGAAGGATGCGGGGGCTGAATCGCCTTGAGGGGGTGTCCGTAATGTCACGGATCCCTGGGTTGGTTTTTCTTCCTAAAATGAGGACATGAGGTGAACCTAATCTCTGAAACCGTGTCCTACCTTTGGTAGCGAAGTTGGTTCTTCAACACGCCGGTTACACCTCCGTAATCCCCCCCTACGAGCCGGCGTGTTTTTTAAGGGATCTCCCTTCGCTCCCTTTCTTACAAAATTCCCCCCTTGGTGGCTTGTCACTGAAGATGGCATCGGCTAGCCTCGTTACCCGATGACTTGGGAGTAGCGTATTCCCCCTGAGGTTGCTTCCCTCTTTCGTCCTTTAAGGGGCTACACAATCGACGAGGTCCATGATGAAGACGTTCAAGGTATACGGCGTTCTGGCTTTGGCTTTGCTGGGTTCTGGGGTGAACGTTCATGCGCTTCCCTATGAGCGCGGGGTCGGGGCGGGCGCTCCGGGCGTCGGTGTGGCGCCTGGGGTTGGTGTTGGAGCGCCGGGCGTTGGTGTCGCTCCTGGTGTGGGTGCCGGAGCCCCCGGCGTGGGCCTTGCGCCCGGTGTAGAACCGCATTACGGTGCGGGCGGACCGGCTTCAGGAGCGGGTGCATTGCCTGGCGCCGGGTACGGAACGGCCGGAAAGCCTGTGGGAAGAGGCCCTGCCAATGTGAATGGGGGCGTCAATCGCGCCGGTCGCCGATAAGGCTCCCCGGTTCGAACCCGCCTCGGTGAGGAATCATGATCGGCGTCCTTGATGAAGATTACGACCGGATGGTCGAGTGGATGATCCACGTTCTGGATCAGTGCCAGATTGATCATCGGGCCGAGGCGCCGGTGTATGACAACGGCAGTCACTATGATCATGCCTTCTACCGGATTACCGACACGGCCCGTGAATTCT
>JBDKLO010000101.1:0-5445 GCA_039795615.1 Pseudomonadota bacterium | reverse complement strand
CCGCCATGTTGCCTGAAAGCTTCATGTCACACGCCCTTTTCTACAGCGTCATGCTGTCATTCCTTTTCAACGGAGCAGGACATTTCGCCATGCCTGAAGCCAAAGACAAAAAAGCCCGTATTGTCATTCTCGGCGGGACCGTAGGCGGCATCCATGCCGCCATGAAGATCGAACGGCTCATTGGTCAGTTCAGTCACGTGGAGGTCACCTTGATCAGTGACCAGCCCAATGTTCTGTTCTATCCCCTGCTGCCGGAAGTGATTGGCGGAACCATGCAGCCTGGCAATGCCGTCAATCCCATTCGAAGAATTCTTCAACGAACCCAGGTGATCTTGGCTGATGTCCGCGCAGTGGATACTCAACATCGGCAGGTCATGATTCACACGCCGGATCAGCGTGACCGCCGAATTGATTATGACGAATTGATCCTGGCCCAGTTTCTGGTCCCGAATCTCACTCGTTATCCTGGCCTCATGGCTCATACCAGCCCCATTAATTCCGTGGGTGATGCCCTTCATATCCGAAAGCAGATCATGAATCGGGTGGAAATGGCCGAGATTGAAGAGTCTCACGAAATGCGTCAGAAGCTCCTGACCTTTGCAGTGATCGGTTCCGGTCAAAGGGCCTGCGGCACGGCTGAAGAAATCTCTGCAATGCTCGAAACCGCAAAGCCCTCCTACCCGATCCTTCAGACGGAGGGATGGAAGATCACTCTGTATGAAGACATCAAAATCCCCTTCAGTGATTTTGAAGCCGATATCCGACCCAAGGTCGAGGCGGCCCTAGCCAAGGCCGGTGTCAGGATTGAAAGAGAGCGCGAAGTGGCCGCTGTGACTCAGGACAGCATTGTCTTTACCAACGGCGAACGGGATCAAGCCAGCTTTATCGTCAACAGTTGCTTCATGATGCCGACGCTTACGGTCGATGATCGCATGCTGAGCTGGCCCTTAAAGAGTGATCTAACGCTCAAGGTCGATGGCTATGAACATTTCTGGGCGGCCTTCCCACCTTTAGCCCTGACCGAAGTCGCGGCGGGTCGCCGGCGTTACACCACCACATCCGACTGGATGGATCTCGGGCATCATGCCGGTGAGAACGCCTGGGCATCCTCTCAGGGTTTTGTGCCCCGGACTTTTGCGTTCAAGCAGCGCCTGATCATGGCCTTCAACATGGGAAGGCACTCACTGGCCCGGTTGTTCGGCGTCATGGCCTCCGGCCTCCCAGCCTGGTTCTTCTCGCGCATGAGCAATCTCGCCACCATGCCGGGGCTTGAACGGAACCTTCGCATCCTCATTGACTGGACCTTGGACGTCCCCTTCAGAGCCGATATTGCGGTTCTGGCACCGGAGATCTCAAGCCGCCTTCAGGCTCTCCATTTCGAAGCTGGCGATGAAGTCATCCGCCAGGGCGATGTCGCCGATACGGCTTATGTCGTTCGAAGCGGTGAGCTTGAAGTCCTTCGAAACGGAAAGCCGGTGGGAACCTTGGGGCCAGGGGATTTCTTCGGGGAAGTCGCCTTGATGAAAGGTAGCCTTCGAACCGCCACCGTCAGGTGTCTGACCACGTGTGAACTGACCGTGTTTGCCCGAGAAGATTTTGATGCCCTCTCCATTGGCTCCAGTAGTCTGGCGCGAGCCATTAGGGCTCAAGCCAGTGAACGCAGCGCACCGAAACGGCGCGCGACCAAAAACGCTGTATCGCAAGAATCCTAGACCCTTTCAAGTGAACTTTCTAAGACACTGATACTCCAAACTTCGAGTGCACGTAAGGATCGTGTGCGCATCAAATACATGGAACATCAGCCACGATGAGAAGCGGGGCCCACCCGACGGAAGCTGAGGAACCACCATGAAGCGCTTAATGTATATCAGCACCACCACCCGGAAGCTGACCGATGCGGAAGTTGAAGAGATTGCAGCAAAGTCAGTCATCAATAACAGTCGGGACCGAGTGACCGGCGTCCTGCTTTCCGCGCACGAATTCTTCTTTCAGATCCTTGAAGGAGAGCCTGACGATGTTGACCGGGTTCTCACCCGCATTCGAAATGATATCCGGCACCGGGACATCTTGATTCTGAAGTCAGAGCCTGGCGTCAAAGAGCGACTATTTGCTGAGTGGTCGATGAAAACGGTGCGACTCGAAGGCACCGGTGATCTCCTGCTGGATGCCATTCGCATCATGCTTGAAAACATTACCGAATCGCACCGGATCATCGAGCGCTATACCCAACCCGCCGTCCTCGCCTTCATGACCGAAGGCATCAATCCCTTGACCGTCCCGGTAAAAAAAACCGAATCCGTCATCCTGTTCGGGGACATTGTTGCGTTTTCATACTTCTCCTCACTCTACCCTGTTGAAGAAGTCAGCGAACTGGTCAATCTCTTCCTGGATGTCAGTTCCAAGATCATCGTGGCGCACGGCGGACAAGTCACCAAATATGTCGGCGACTGCGTGGTGGCTCACTTCCCAGAGGATGGGACGGATGATGCCCTTCGGGCTTCGATTGCGATCCTGGAGTCCGTCCGCGATTTGCGTCATTCCGCCGGCCAATGTCGACTCCAGAGCTTCCTCTATTGCGGCATCGGGCTCAGTAAAGGATCCGTGATCGAAGGCAACATTGGTTCCAGTACAAAACTCGATTACACCGTTCTTGGGGATATCGTGAATCTGGCTTCGCGGCTTGAAGCCTTGACCCGAATCGTTGGAAAAGCACTCGCACTGAGCGATTCGGTCCGAAACGCTGCCCAGGCGGACTGGGATTTCGTTGACGCCGGAGAATTCCAGTTAAAAGGCCAGGTGGAGGCCCAAACCATCTATACCATCGCCCATGACGTCGTCGATGATTTTCCTTCCTACCAGACGATCATCTCGCGCGCCTCAGGCACTTGCGAAATCAAGCCGCCCAGTGAGGCGACTATCGCTACACCGACTGCAAACACGGGCGATCAGACCGCCCCCGGGAACACCTAATGAGCGGAAATGGACTTGCGTTACTCACTCAGGACGATCGACTCCTTCAATCACTCCAAAGGGCAGCTAAAAAGCTGGACCGGATCACGATTCAGTCAGCCCAGACGGTTGAAGCATTCCAGTCGCTGGTAGCGTCTACCGAGACCGCTTGGATCTTTCTGGATGCCCAAAGTCTCGGCGCAGATCCCTTCGGTGTCATTCGTGTTCTCGCCGCGGAGGCGCAAAAACGGGATATTCCCATCATTCTCCTGGAGGACGTTCACGCTCCGCTGGATGCCGCAAAGGTGATCGAAGCAGGTATTTCCGAGATTGCATCGCGCACGGCGCGGCTCGCCTCTTTGCTCAAGACGATCGCATTGTTCCATCGGTTTGAGCTTTGCTTCTGGGGCGTTCGAGGGACCCTTCCGGTTTCCGGCCGTCACACACTCAAGTACGGTGGCAGTACATCGTCCATTAGCCTCAGAATAGGATCCGATCGTCATTTCATCTTTGATGCCGGAACAGGCCTCCGAAACCTTTCTCGCTATCTGATGCGCAAGGAATCCGGGCACTTTAATGGCCGACTTTTCATTACCCACCCGCATTGGGATCACCTCAACTGTATTCCCTTCTTCGAACCCCTCTACAACCCCAAGAACAAGATCTACTTGATGGGTCCAGCGCACGAGGGCATTTCATTTCGAAAGTTGCTCGAAGGACAGATGAATGGGGTGTACTTTCCCATCAAACCGGATCACTTTCAGGCCGAGGTGACCTATGTGGATACGGAGGCCGGAAGCTTTCGCTACGACGGCATCAAGGTTGAGGCCTTCCGACTCGATCATCCGGGATGTTGTCTGGGTTACCGCATTGAACATGCAGGAAGGTCCATTGCCTACATCACGGACAATGAACTGAGGGAAGAAGACCGCAACCTTGCGAGTTGGAGTGCACTCGTCGATTTCCTCAAGGACGTTGATTTCCTCATTCACGATGCCTCCTATTTTGACGACGAGTACAGTGACCGAATTCACTGGGGGCATTCGTCTGTGGGACAAGTCGTCGAGCTTGCACTCGCCGCATCGGTTAAACAGCTGTTTCTTTTTCACCACGACCCCGAACACGGCGATTCCGATATTGATGCCAAGTTGGTGGAAGCCGAACGCCATGTGGCTCTGGCCGGTGGACAACTGGTCTGCCACAACGCCCGCGAGGGAGAAATCTGGGACCTGATTGCCGGTCGGCGAAAAGGCTCCCTTCGATGAACAGGGATACGACCATGGACTCACCCCATCTCGCTTCCCTTTTTCTACACCTAGGAGAAACGCCATGAAGACCATGTTTGGAATCACCCTGCTGATGTCCCTGACGGCCATCAGTGGGACAGCAACGGCAGACGAAGCTCTGGCCAAAAGCAAAGGGTGCCTTGGATGCCACGGCATTGAAAAGGGCATCGTCGGTCCTGCCTACAAGGACGTAGCGAAGAAATACGCAGGCCAGAATGTCGCAGACCAATTGGCCCAGAAGGTGATGAAAGGCGGCGGCGGTGTCTGGGGCGGAATGGCGATGCCACCCAACAATGTCACGCCCGAGGAAGCCAAGAAGCTGGTCGATTGGGTTTTGAGCCAGAAATAATCGAAGCTTCTGGCGTCAGTCCAAGGGTGCTCAGCCTAGCTGCAGCACCCTTTTTGTTCCTGCACCGGCGGACATTTGACTGAGCCAAAGGAACAAAAAACGCAGCAATCGCCGGGAAGCGGTTTCAATATCTCCCCGCAGCCTTCACAGTCATAGAAAAACTGGCAGGCATCCCTGGGCATGGCTTCGAGTTCCGAATGGCCACAGTGCGGGCAACAAATCGTCGACTGAAGAATCGTTTTAGACATGTTTGATTTAGGATAATGGTTGTGGGGCCAACTGCATGGACTCTTCGACTTAAATAAAGATCCCTTCGAACCCCAACCTAATGAAAAAAAAGCATTTTCACTGGACCCCGCTTCAAGCGATTCTTGTTCTCCTGGTGCTCAGCTCGGTCTGCTCCGCAGAATCGCCGATCCTGCCCGATCCAAGGCTGACCCCCGGCGCTATCCTCTCTACCGATCCCGATGAAATCTGTGTCCCCGGTTATTCGAAGCGGACCCGAAATGTGTCACGGGAAACCAAAGAGCTGGCCTATCGTCTTTACGGCATTACGACACGGGCCCCGGGTGAATTTGAGGTCGACCATCTCATCAGCCTGGAACTTGGGGGATCCAACGCCATTCAGAATCTTTGGCCGGAATCCTTTCTGACCCAGCCATTGAACGCGCACGTCAAGGATGAACTGGAAAACAAGCTCCACGCGCTGGTTTGCGATGGGAAGGTTCCTCTGGAAGAGGCCCAGAAGGCGATTGCGACGAACTGGGTTCAGGCATATGAAACCTATATCGGCCATCGCCCGGATCTTGCGACAGAGGCATCGCCGAGGCATTCCCCATCCGAATCCAAGACTACGCCTCC
>JBDKLO010000100.1:0-5334 GCA_039795615.1 Pseudomonadota bacterium | reverse complement strand
GCGTTCAGGCGAACGGATTCGGCTGGGGTTCTGGTCCATCGGAACCCAGGCACAGGCAGGGAGCGTTCCAAGCAGCCCGAGCAGAATCCATCGGCGATTGATCACGATCATGTGTGGCATCTCCCTATCGATCCGGTGTCATCATTTCCCACTCTTGCTGCATGAGCAGGGCGTGTTTCTCGTCCTTGCACAGGCTTTCATTGCCTGCGGCCTTCTGGAGGCAGGCCTCATAGGCCAGTCGCTCAGGACTCCGGATGCGATTGGGATTCTGGTTGATCGGAGTCCATGGGGCGCAGGCCGACAGTGTTAGCATGGCCATCAGGGTGGCCAGAATGATGGGCAGGCAGTTTTCGGTCTTCATGACTTCCTCTTGTATTTCTTTGAGGACGAACGTATCGCTTAGTTCAGTCTGGAAAAGTGCGGGTTAATGACGAGTTAGCCTGTCAATAATGGTTGTCGGAGTCATGCCATGTGGATTCAGAAAACGTTGACCCTTTCCGTCAGGCCCCGCGGATTTCACCTAGTAACACGGGATATTATTGAACAACTTCCAGAACTTCGCGAGATTCGCGTCGGCTTGGCCCACTTCTTTCTTCTGCATACCTCAGCGAGCCTCACAGTGAATGAGAACGCTGATCCGGACGTGCGACGGGACATGGAACGCCAATTTCAGGAGCTGGTGCCTGAAGGGGCTCCTTACTACACCCATGTCATGGAGGGTGACGATGATATGCCTGCGCACGTGAAGTCCAGTCTTCTGGGGGTCAGTCTGATGGTGCCGATCGCCTCAGGTCGTCTCAAGCTTGGAACCTGGCAAGGGATTTATCTGGGGGAGCATAGAGACCACGGCGGCGCCCGACAGATGGTGGTGACCCTGAACGGTGAGCCTTGAGCTGATCCAATCTAGAGATTCAGTCGGACTTCAAGCCCAAGGTCCAAGAGCCTCCGGCTGAGCTGATCGCACCATTCAGTGGGAATGGCGCCAAGCCGGGGTGCACCCGGTTGCTGGGAGGGGCGGGCAAGTCCGTAGAGAAGCACGCCTTGAGGCGATCGTCCAGACTGTTTCACCGCCTCGATTAAACCAAGAAAGCCCTCCCGATCCTCATCGGTTGGAGGCGTTCCGTCGATTGTGACAAGGCAGGTCTGTATCCAGGTGGGGAGCAATTCCATACAGATCTCGAGATTTTTCTGGACCCGATGGATCGACATACGCGCCTGATTGAGTTCTTCTATACCTTCTGAGGTTCCTCGATCCAGCTTGAACCAGGCCTCTCCTCCAAGGTGCCCCCAATGGGATAGTCCTCGCTGGGTTTCCGCTCGATCCATGAGACTACCATTGGTGATCAGCACCAGCTTGATCCGATCAAGGAGATCGAATTCTTGGGCAATCTGGCCGATCGCCTCCGTCACGGCATGAAAATTGGGGCAGCTGGTCGGTTCTCCATTGCCGGAAATGGCGATGTCTCGTATGGGGGCTTCGGCCTGTTCCAGCTCAAATTGTTTGGCCAGGGCACCTGATCGATGCGATGCCAGCAGGGATCTTAATTCGGTCTTGAGCTGCCCAATATCCACCTCGGGGGCGGATCCTCGAGTCAATCCATGGACCTGACAGTAGAGGCAGGCCCAATTGCAGGCATTGTTCGGATTCAGGTTGATGCCAATCGAAAGCCCTTGAGACCGCCGCGAAAGCACGGGATAGACGTAGGTTAGTCCTGCGCTGTCGCGATCGTGATTGTCGTGGGTCAGTCGGCTCATGGTTCTGGATTTCTGGGGTTGTGACGAACTTTGGGGGGTACAGCGCAGTTCATGTTGCTTTGGAGCATAAGACGGATTGGGTCCATGAAAAAGTCCCGCCGACTGAAATAAAAATGAAACCTTACTGAAAAGCGTCTGAAGCATTCTCGTTGCACCATGTCGGATGAAATTCGGGGCCGTCTTCATGCCCTTGAGTTCCATCCTTCACGAGAGAGAAATCCATGAAAATGAAACCCGTTGCCCTTTGGGTAGGCGCTGTCCTGACATCTGCTTCCATCGCGTCTTTCGCTGAAACCGGTCCAAGCTCCAGTGCTGCTCCTTATATTCAGCCGGTCGCCGATGGCGTGGCGGTCACCTCGATTCTGACGGCTGCAGATCGAGCAGCAACGGGTTATCAGATGGTCGGCTTGCCTGATGGTCTGGGCGCGTATGACGCTGGCTCAAAGTTTGTGGTTTTGATGAATCATGAGCTTGCCAATACGGTTGGCATCCCCCGTGCCCATGGCGGCACTGGGGCATTTGTTTCTGAGTGGGTTATCAACAAAAAAACGCTTCAGGTCATTACTGGCAGCGACCTGATTCGCGAAGTGTACAACTGGAATGTAGCAGCTCAGGCTAGCGACACCATTCCGAGCACGATCAGCTTCAGCCGGTTCTGTTCCGCAGACCTTGCCGCGCCGACCGCTTTCTACAATGCGAATAGCGGCAAAGGCACGAAGGCCAGAATTTTCATGAACGGGGAAGAGGGTGGCTCTACCGGTTATGCTCTGGCCCATGTCGCAACGGGCAAAAGTAAGGGTAAGTCTTACGTGCTGGGTAAATTCAACCTCAAGACCAACGGCTCAAAGGTGGATGCCGTCGGCGGTTGGGAAAATCTGGTGGCCAACCCCTACTCCGGTGATAAGACCGTTGTAATCGGGACCAACGACGGCGGTACCGGTATCATGACCAATACGCTTGTGGTTTACGTGGGTGACAAGACCAAGACCGGGACGGATGCCGATAAGGCAGGCCTGACCAATGGTCAGGCTCTTTTCGTCAATGTTCAGGGTGCGTTTGATGCCAGCGGAACGACCATCGATGAATTGGCAAGCACGACGACGAGAACCACCAAGATTGCTTCAGGTACGCCCTTCACCCTGGGTGATGCCACCGCGACGACCTTCTCGCGTCCTGAAGACGGTGCCTGGGGTAGCAAATACCAGTTCTACTTTGTGACGACCGATCAGTTGGACAAGACCGATCTTGCGGGCGAAACCCAACGGGGTGGTACGCGTCTTTGGAGATTGAATTTCAACTCCGATTACTCGGCCGGAACGATCGACTTGCTCATCGATTCCACCGCGATTGCGGGTGGACTTGGAAACTCCAAGCCCAACATGTTTGACAATATCAGCGTCAACTCTGATGGAACCATCAGCCTTCTTGAAGATGTGGGCAACGCCGAGCACAACGGAAAGACCTGGCTCTTCAATCTGCGTAATGGCAGTCTGACGCTCCAAACCAAGTTTGACCCGGCGCTCTTCGGGGATATCAGCTCCAAGGGTGTGTTCACTGCAGGAACCCACACCAAGGATGAGGAAACCTCAGGGGTGATTGATGTGACCAAGATCCTGAACCGAAATGACAAAAAGGTCTATAACCTGCTAGTGGCTCAGGACCACGCGCTGGCTGCCGATCTTCAAAAGATCAAGGCCATTGATCCTACTGCTAACCCTGCAGAGATCTTTGAGGGCGGTCAGCTGCTCCTGTTGTCTCGTCCGAAGGCAAACTAAGGACTTCTTTGTAGACCTCCATGAGGGAAAAATCCCTCGTTACAAGGTCCATGAAATCAAAACGGCCCTTCGGGGCCGTTTTTTTACCGTTTGAATTTTTGATATGCAATCTGTTGATTTCAAGGGAATACACCCTCTTTTCTTCTCACCCCTCTCTTTTTTTAGACTTACGTCCCATGACGCCATCAAAGATCAACTACTGCATGAAATTGATCTATTGAGGGCCAATGATCCAGGGATTGTCAGAAGCAACTGGAATGGTTGGCACTCTCGGTCCGACCTCTTTGATTTGACATCTCCTGCCATCAGAAAGCTTCAGTTGGCAATTCTTGAGGCGGTGCGTTGCGTGACGACCCAGCTGTCGCCCACCTTTGACTGGGCGGAACATGAGGTTCAGGCCGAGGGCTGGGTCAATGTGCTTGGAACCTCGGGGCTGAACACGCCCCATGATCACCCGGGTTGGGTCTGGTCAGGGTGCTATTACCTCAAGGTGCCAGATCATGAGAACGAGCTCAGTGGCAATATTGAGTTTATGGATGTGCGAACCGGCATTCGGACACTGACGCTGGATGGCGCTTCCTGTTTTGAAGGAAAGTTTCGCGTCCGGCCTGAAGAGGGCATGTTGTTGCTATTTCCTTCCTATCTGCGTCATTGGGTCTATCCCAATGACGCAGATAGTGAGCGCATCACCCTTGCCTTCAACATCAGGTACCTCTCCAAATAGAGCATGTTCCGGGCTGAGAGAATTCCTGGTGATCTTGTTGTAGCAACCTGAATGGCTTCATCGCACGGTCATGGAGTGGACGCATAATTCCATGCGAAGGTCAGCCAAATAGTCCCTGAAATGATTCCGGGGGGTCGCCAGAAATGGAGGAGCAATCATGAAAAATATCACGGTCGATCACCAGAAAGTTTTGGAGCGACTTGAGAACGATCTGCTGGATAGCTACGACGAGGAGTTTGAGATGGAGGCCGATGATGGTCTTCGTTCGGATACCGGAGGGGAATGGCCTCAAGGGTATCAGGAGGACCGAGCCTTTCGACGCACTTATTTTCAGGAGCTCTTCAGGCTTCAGGGGGAGTTGGTCAAGCTCCAGGACTGGATTGCATCGACCGGCCAGAAGGTGGTCGTGATTTTTGAGGGGAGAGACTCCGCCGGCAAAGGCGGCGCCATCAAGCGTGTCGTGCAGCGTCTCAATCCCCGTGTCTGTCGGGTCGTCGCCCTACCTGCGCCCAGCGATCGTGAAAAAACCCAATGGTATTTCCAACGCTATGTGTCCCATTTGCCCTGCGCTGGGGAGATGGTGCTCTTTGATCGGAGTTGGTACAACCGTGCCGGCGTCGAGCGGGTCATGGGGTTTTGTAACGATGATGATTACGAGGAATTTTTCCGTTCGGTACCAGAGTTTGAAAGGATGCTGGTTCGCTCAGGAATCAAGGTGGTGAAGTATTGGTTTTCCATCACCGATGAAGAACAACAATATCGATTCCTCAGCCGGATCCATGATCCTTTGAAGCAATGGAAGCTGAGCCCCATGGATCTCTATGCCCGAAGCCGATGGGAGGAATACACGGTGGCCAAGGAGATCATGTTTGAAAGAACCCACATTCCAGAAGCTCCTTGGTGGGTGGTGCAGGCTGTCGATAAGAAAAAAGCCCGGCTGAACTGTATCCATCATCTTCTGAGTCAATTCCCCTACTTCGAGATCGAAAAGCCCGAAGTGATTCTGCCCCCCCGGGAACATCATCCAGGCTATGAGCGGCATGCTCCTTCTAGCGATATGATGATCCCTGAGATCTATTA